>NZ_BMYZ01000002.1:0-370405 GCF_014652535.1 Cellvibrio zantedeschiae
TTGTAATTCTGAAATTGGCGCGTATAAATCTTGACTCGCATTTGCTAGCGAACCAAATATGAATAATATGATGGCGAAAATGTATTTCATTGCTTATGCCTAACGTTAAGTTCAGCGGCAGCTTTTAAGTTGCGGCTTTGTGGAATACTTTTGCGCAGCAAAACCACAAAAGCCGCGACTTAAAAGCTGTCCAACGAAGGCGCGTAGCGCCGTAGTGATGCTGGAACGACTTGTTACAAACTTTCTACTGCTCTAGGTTTTCTTGACCTTAATAGAGATAGCAAAACAAAATGCACAGCACAAACGAAAGGAGACCCCATAATAAAATATTGCACAGGGCTTGCCTTGCCTATGTCCAACATTGCTAATACCGCCAACGAAGCGGGTATTATTGCGATTCCTACACATGCATAAGTAATTTTTGACGGGGAAATGCCTTGTTCGTAAGATTTTGAGCTCATTAGATGTAAGTACAGCTTTAAAATTCCATACAACCCAAGACCACCCATTGGCGCTAAGGACAACATTATAATATTCATGTCATCAAATTCTTTTACTATAACTAATAGAAAAAATAACCACCCTACAACGGGGAAAAAGAAACAAAGTACCAACTCGATAGTAAGTAGAAATATCATTAAAAATCTAGCTCCATGCCCAATTCTAAGTTTTAGCTATAACGGTAATGTACTGCTCGAACTTTGTAACGCCGAGTTCAGCGGCAGTTTTTAAGTTGTGGTTTTATGGAATACTTTTGCGCAGCAAAACCATAAACCCGCGACTTAAAAACTGTCCAGCGTAGGCACGAAGTGCCGGAGCGGTGATGCAACGACTTGTTACATATAATTTGTCCGCTCAAAAGCACAATAGTCACCATTAATTTTTAAAAATTACGGATAATATTTAAAACCTTGGGCGCTAAGCACTTTTTTTGCAAGAGAAGTCATTTCTCCATTCTCAGGAGGTTTTACCAAAAGAAGAGCTCTAAATTCTTTATCTCCATGAACTTCGATGGCTCTTTTAATTGCGTCCTTTATTATTTCCTCCATTTCTTCACGTGTTATTTGCGGAATAGATTCGTACCCCGATGGACTACCTAAGATTTCACATTTACCAGCGGTGACGCTAATCAATAAGCCCCAGCCGTAATTATCTTCTTCCATCATTCCATCGCTATTTTTAAATAGTCCATTCAACACATAATACGTTTTGTTTCCTTTTTCATATTTCGCAAAAACCCAGGCTTCTTTTACAGTGGAGTTATTTTCAAGATAGACCTTTTTTATTAAGTCACCATTTAATTTTTCATATTTTATGGCATGTGAATCGTATTGAATCGGAAAAATAGGGTTACCAATATCGGTAGCGCCAAAACTATTCTGTACGCACGAAACACTCAACAATGGTAAAAGGAATATTATCTTGAAAATGCGGTGGAGCATAATTTTCCCTATGTAACAGTTTATTAGATAGCGCCAACTATATAACCCGCAAAATAAAAAGCCAATTAATTTGTGGTTCCGCTGTATAACTCCAATTAAACGTCTCATCGAGTGTAAAAAAACCATAGATTAATCAAAAGATTAAATAACTCTCCCAATTAATTTTGGAGTTATACAGCAATGAGCGCTCTTAATTATTTTTTTAACGCTCGCGCCTATGGGTTCTATTTTGTATTGCATGATTGTTCCTTTTGACATGATAAATCCAGGCCGCCAGCGTTGGGGCGGCATCTTAAAAGTCTGCCTGCTGTTAATCGCACACCTTTTACCAGTCCGTTTTGCCTGATGGCAAGTTCGCTGTAGTGCGAGCAACTGGGTTCAAATACACAGCGGTTGCCGATACTTTTGGGGCGGAGTTTGCGGTAGCCGCGCAGGAGCATTACTGCCATGGTAATGGGTAGGGGCGATTTGGGAATTGGGAGCTGTCCTATGGCCGCATCCATGCGGGTTGTGCCTGTTAACTTTCGCTCTAGTGACGGGCGTAGCTTTTCATCTACGTTGAGCTGCATTGCGTCGATATTGAAGTTATCCACGGATTTCTCCATAGCTTGACTGTTATTGGTTTATTTTTAAAAAGGGAAGATATTAATGAATAGGACGCTAATAGGAATTACACTGGATTACGTGTGTAGTTGTGATTTGAAAAAGAGGCAGACGGGGAATAAATATTTTTTTGAATTTAATTTTCTTTGTGAGCCTGCCGTTCGTGTGATCACTCCTTTTCTTCAATTAATTTTTCTGGCCCCTAAACAAAAAAGCCAGTGCATGTGCACTGGCTTTTTTTACAGCGAGATTAGATTATTTCTTTTTATCTAATTCTTTGAGCTCTTTTTGTAGTCCTTTCAATGAAGCTTCAACACTTTGCATTGGTGTCATACCTGCTGGATAAACTTCTTGTTCTACAGTTAACCACAGGGTGCCGCCAATGGTACGGTTGGCTTCAATCAAGGCTTTCCAATCGGTTGTGTCTTTGCCGATGATTGGATTTTCTTTGTTGCCTTCATCCGGTGCGGCAGCTTTGTAGTGAGTGGTGATGGTGCGGCCTGGGAAGGCTTTAATAATATCGATTGGATTTTTGCCTGCTACTTCTGTCCAACCTACATCTTGCTGCAGCACCACACCTGAAGAGGTGCTTGTACCAATAACATCCCATGGAGTCTTACCGGCTTCGCCCAACATTTCAGGCTTGTGGTTGTGGTAGCCGGTGTGCATGCCGTGCGGTGCGAGTTTTTTCTCAATGGCTTCCAGTTCTGCAGCAACTACTTTTGCACCTTCTGGAGTGAAGGCACGTTTATCCATAGGGATGATCAAATAATGACAATCAATTGCTTTATAAAATGCCACGGTTTTTTCAAAGTTTTCAGCAGACAATTTATCAAAAGGTACGTGTGCTGCAGATGCTTTTAAACCGGTTTTATCCAAAAATGCTTTGAGGCCTTTGGCGTCGTCAGCATATTTACCAAAAATACCTGCAAACTCTACGCCTTGGAAACCGTAAGCTTTAAGTTGCTTTAGGGTGCCTTCAAAATCGGCGCTAACAGCGTCTTTAACGGACCACAATTGCACGCTCAATTGTGGTTGAGTTGGTGCGGCGTGCGAATAGCTAGCCATAATAGCGGCAGTGGAAACCAGTGCAATTGCGAGTTTTTTTAATTTCATAATTTTCATTCCTAATGGAGTTATTCGTTAAGAGTTAATTGCTTTGCTGATGTTAAATTTTGCCGAGCTTAAGTTGTTTGACTGCGAAGTCGCAAGCGCGGGCTGTGATTGCCATATAAGTGAGCGATGGATTTTGCCATGCATTGGATGTCATACAGGCGCCGTCAGTCACAAATAAATTCGGTACATCGTGCGTTTGGTTGTTGCCGTTAAGTACCGATGTTTTTGGATCTCGCCCCATACGCGCTGTACCCATCTCGTGAATGGACAAGCCGAAAGGACGATCTTCATTACGTCTAATTACATGTTTAACAATATCTTTGGCACCTGCAGCTTCCAGAATTTCTGCTGCTGTGTTGGCGATATCTTCATTCATTTTATAATCATTTTCGGTGAAGCTTGCTTCAATATGTAATTGCGGCATGCCCCATTTATCTTTTAGTGTTGGGTGAAGGCTAACCTGATTGTCGTAGCGTGGCAACATTTCGCCTGAACCGTGTAAGCTAAAATACCAGCTACCTGCATTTTGAATTTGCTTTTTAAAATCGGCGCCAAAACCATCTTTCTTGGCAAAACTCCCCCAATTCTCACGCGATGCACTGCCGGAGAGTGAATAACCGCGGAAAAAATTCGGATGTTTTTCTTTCACGTTTCTAAAATTTGGAATGTAAGGTGCAGTTGGGCGACGACCAGAATAATATTCATCTTCAAAACCATCGATGCGACCTACAGCACCAGAGCCGTATAGGTGATCCATTAAATAGTGCCCCAGCACACCGGATGAATTGGCGATGCCTGTTGGGAAACGCTCGCTAATTGAGTTCAACATGATTTGTGTTGTCCCCAATGTTGATGCACACAGGAATACCATTTTTCCGAAATACTCGCGCGTTTCCATGGTCTCACTATCAATAATCCGCACGCCTTTTGCGCGATTGGTTTTTGGATCATAAATAACGCTGTGCACAATTGCATTGGTTGCGATGCTTAAATTGTTGGTTTTAAGTGCCGCTGGTAAGGTTGAGCTTTGGGTAGAAAAGTTTGCGCCGAATGAACAACCCTTATGGCATTCATTGCGTGCCTGGCATTGCAATCGGCCCTGTTCAAGATGATGTGGTGCAGGTTGGGTTAAGTGCGCGCAGCGTCCCATAATCATTTTGCGATCTGGGAATTTTGCTTCAATTTTTTTCTTGAGCGCCAACTCAACATTGTTAAATTCAAACGGCGGTAAAAATTCGCTGTCTGGCAGTACGGGAATATTTTCTTTAGAGCCGCTGATACCCGCGTGGCGCTCTACATAACTATACCACTGCTCAAGGTCTTTGTAGCGAATAGGCCAATCTACACCGTGGCCGTCGGCCAGGTTTGCATTGAAATCGTAATCACTTAAACGATATGACTGGCGCGCCCACAATAAAGATTTTCCACCCAGTTGGTTACCGCGAATCCAGCTGAAAGGTTTTCCTTCTGGTGTGCTGTAGGGGTAATCGCGGTCATTCATAAAAAATTGTTTAGATGAATCACCGAAGGCGTAGCATTGACGCTGAATATAATATTGATCTTCCACCAATTGATAATTCATAGCGTTGCGAAAGGGTAGCTTCCAGGCTTGCACGCCTTCGCCGGGGTAATCCTGACGGTGCTCCACAGGTTTACCGCGCTCCACCATTAATACTTTTAAGCCTTTTTCTGTTAATTCTTTTGCTGCCCAGCCGCCAGTGATGCCTGAGCCTACAACAATTGCGTCGAATACTTGTGCTGATTTTTTAATGTAAAAATTCTTATCCATTACTCATACCTGTTATGCGCTGGAGACTTTTTTTGCTCGAAAATAATTGCTTAGTTCAATGCCCAGGCTTTGCCAACTTTGGCAAAAGGGAAATTACCTTTGTAACCACCGGGAATAGGGAGGTAGGCAAGTTCCTGGGTTGCTCCAACTTCAGATGTGTAATAACCAAAAAGCGTGAGCGATTTAAATTGCGTGAAAAAATCTTTGTCTTCGGGGGTAAAGCCCAAGTCATATTTTTCAATTGCCGTTAGTAATTGAATATGTTGTTTATGGCTGCAGGCTAAAAATACTTTTCCGAATTTATCTTCAGCAACCTTATTTATTTTTTTGAGGCCATCCAGAAATTTTTTCTGGTCGTTTTTGCTTACGCATTCAGCGAGATAGCTATCCATAAAGCCGTGTACGTTTACTGCCAAGGCTCCCGGAGTGTCAGTGGTTGGAATAATTAAATCGGCAATTTCACCGGTCATTTGCAACTGATCCGGGCTCAGGAATTTGGTTACATGGGGCATAGTACCTTTGACGGTTGCAGCCAGGGCGTCGAGCGACTGCGCTGAGAGCGACAAGCCGAATAGCAGTGCCATTTGTTTAAGGGCTGCGCGGCGTGGGTTTTCGGCTTCAAGCCCCGTGGTTTCCGCGAGCTTATTGTTATGCGGCATAGTCTTCTCCGATAAATGAACAGTAGGCAATTGGTTGATAGTCGTTAAATTTGATCGTTATTAAAGTTAATAGTCATTAAAGTTGATTTGTAAGTTTATTGGCTGTTAAGCAGTGCAAAGCAGCATTGGTTATTGTAAAGCTCGCTTAAATGGTAGAAATACAGCAATGTAAACGGTTACATTTGGGCGCACTATAGCGAGAACGAGGGACAGCGTCTAGCTGTATCGGTCTGGTTTAGGAAGCTCTATGTTAGGTTTACTGTCAGGAAGTATGGGGTTGTTTAGTCTGTTATTCGTTGCGTTTACGCAGCCGCAGCCAACCTCTCATCAAATAACCCAGTCCACTACATCTAGTTAAAATCTGGCAACTAGCAATGGCTTGAGTGGCCTTAATGCTACCCCAGAACCCGCGCTTTATGTGCACATTTACAAAACATTAAACATATCATCACGTACTGTTTTTATGTCAGAAGTTGCTTGTTCAGTATTGAAGATTATTTGCGATGAAAACACGCAGATCCAGAACTAGACGTAAGTTATCTGATTGGTCTTTTTTTGCGTTGGCGGGTAAGTATTTGGAGGTGGGCCCGCAGTGATGTATTTGAAAAGTGGTGATCAAAAATACCACCACATTTTTCATATATGTTTATTTTTTGCCATCTCTGAACATAAACGATTAAAATTTTAATCTTTAAAATAAGACCGCAAGATTTATTAAATAAACGCATCCAAAATCAACACACCAATAATGCCCATCACGCCGATTACGGTTTCCATTAGTGACCAGGATTTAAAAGTATCTTTTAAACTCAAATTAAAATATTCCTTGTACATCCAAAAACCGGAATCATTTACGTGAGAGCACATCAAGCTACCTGCACCTACGGCGAGTACCATTAAATTTGGATTGGCCCCGGAACTAATGACGAGCGGTGCCACAATTCCTGCTGCAGTCAAACCTGCAACCGTTGCAGAGCCAAGTGCAATGCGGATAACCGTTGCAATTAACCACGCGAGCACCAAAGGGTTCAGCGGGATTTGTTTTAAAAGTGAGCCTAATTCATCGCTCACACCGCTCGTTACAAAAACCTGTTTCAATGCGCCTGCACCAGCAATGATTAATACGATGATGGAAATATCTTTAAGGCCATCGGTAAAGTATTGCATTATTTTTTCAATTCGCAGGCCGCGTGCGATACCCAAACTGTAAGTCGCAACCATTAGTCCCAAAAGCAATACGATGGAAGGATTGCTAAAAAAAAGCACCCAGGTATTGTTGGCAATACCGGGTGCAATCACGGGAAGCAAACTAGCAACAGCAATTAAAATAACGGGTAGAAGAGCGCAAAAAAAGCTATTGAATGGGCTCGGTAAAGATTCGTCTGGCAATGGTTGCGCGCAAAAGGTTTTGATCGGATTGGCGTGAATATGTTTGAGGCGGCTTGCTAATAAAGGCCCGGCAACAATGACAGTGGGAATAGCGATGATAAGGCCGTAAAACAAAGTGGCGCCAATGCTCGCACCAAATTGCGGTATAAGCGCAACGGGCGATGGATGTGGGGGTAGAAAACCGTGTGTGGTTGATAGGCCAGCGAGTAAAGGAATACCTAAATACACGGCGGGTAATTTCGATTGATGCATAACTGAAAACACCAGTGGCACCAGTAACACGAAACCAACGTTGTAATACAAAGGAATGCCTACAATAAAACCTGTAATCATTAATGCCCAGGTAATATTTTTTTGGCCGAAACCGGCAATAAGTGTACGGCTGATTTGTTGTGCAGCACCTGTTTCCGAAATTAATTTTCCAAACATGGCACCCACGCACAAAATAATGGCGAGTGAGCCGAGCATTGAGCCTATACCAGCTTCAAGTACGCTAGGAATTTTTTCGGGCGAAATACCGGATAAACAAGCGGCTACGATTGCGGCGGCCAAAAAACCTAAAAACGGATTGGTTTTAAACCAACCGACTAAAATGATCAGTAAAAGAATAGCGACCAAAATTGCGATAATTGCCATGATACAAGATGTCCTCACTAAAATTATTATGGACAAGCCTAATGTTTAAGCATGGTGCAAGCGGCTTGAGTGATGTGCACTCAAGCCGCTAGAAATATTAAATACAGGTTATATGACACTCACCATCGTCACTTAACGGGATCCTGATCTAATCACAGGTCGTGCAGTGCTAGATGAAAAGATTCTCCTGAGATAATAAAATTTTTAAGTAAATCGTTTGCTAGGCTACTTTATTAACCAACGTTCCAATGGCTGCAACGCTGATAACAATTTCATCGCCAGACTGCAAAGTGAAGCTGCTATCTGGAACAATACCAGTACCCGTCATTAGCAGTGCGCCATTTGGAAATGAGCATTCGCGAAACAAGAAACCAGCTAATTCTTCAAAGCCACGTTTGATTTGATTAATTTCAATGTCCCCAGCGAAAACCTGTTTGCCCGCACGATTAATTTGCAGTTCGATTTTGGTGTCTTTGGGGAGTGGTTGTTCAGCGACCAGAATGCATGGGCCGAGAGCAGCGCAACCATCGTAAGTTTTTGCCTGGGGAAGATAGAGCGGATTTTCACCTTCAATGCTGCGCGAACTCATATCGTTGCCAATGGTATAGCCGATAATTTTTCCGCTGCTGCTCATCACCAAAACCAATTCAGGTTCGGGCACGTCCCAAGTTGAGTCTTTGCGAATACGTACTAAACCGCCGCTGCCAACGGTGCGCTGGCGAGTCGCTTTAAAAAATAATTCGGGACGCTCTGCTTCATACACGCGTGCATAAAAATCTGCGCCGCCCGAACTTTTGCTTTCTTCCTGACGGCCTTGTTTGCTGCGGAAATAAGTAACGCCGCTTGCCCACAACTCCTGGCTCGCCATAGGTGCATCCAATTGAGTTGCAATTAATTCCTGCGCGTTTGTAACCGGCGTTAAGCTTGCAATAGTTCGAGTCGCTTTTGCGTGAAGTTCGTCATCGTTGATAAAACTGTTCCAATCGCTGCCATCAACTTTGTAGAACTGGTTGTTGTTTTCAATCAGGATGCTGTTGGTTAATTTATAAATTCTCATTTCTCTCACCTGCATTTTTTATGGGTTGTTATGAAGCACGTTAAAACAAATGATCTTCGGCTTCATGTGTATCTAGTTTCACTGGGAGTCGTCATCCTCGCGCAGCGGGGATCCAGCTTTTGGTTGAAGCATAGAGCTACTGGATCCCCGCTACGCGAGGATGACGATTCCCTTTTTTCTAATTTGATGCGAAAAATTAAACGACCTTAATGCAAATCACGCTCTACGACGGATCCGGATTTTCCGACCAGTACATCCATATCTGCACCCAAGTGCGCTTGTTCTACGTGATCTATATAAAGTTTTACGTAACCACGCTCTGCAAGTGGGTCAGGTTCTTTCCATGCAGCACGACGTTTTGCGAGTTCTTCGTCGCTCACGTGTAAATGTAAAAGGCGGCGTTCAACATCCAATTCAATTTCATCGCCATCTTGTACAAGGGCGAGCGTGCCGCCAACAGATGACTCAGGAGAAACGTGCAATACCACCGTGCCGTAAGCTGTGCCGCTCATGCGGCCATCAGAAATGCGCACCATATCGGTTACGCCTTGCAGCACTAATTTTTTAGGTAGATCAACGTTGCCCACTTCGGGCATGCCTGGGTAACCTTTGGGGCCAACACCTTGCAAAACAATGACGCTGTTTTTGTCGATGTTGAGATCAGGTAAGTCGATACGCGCGTGATAATCTTCCATGCTGGAAAATACAACGGCTGGACCGCGGTGTTTCATTAATGCCGGTGTTGCAGCAGAAGGTTTTATGACCGCGCCGTTTTCACAGAGGTTGCCTTTTAGTACCGCAATGCCTGCAGCAGGATTTAACGGATTGGCGCGAGTGCGAATAACTTCGTGGTTATAGCACACAGCTTTTGCATAATTTTCGGCGAAGGTTTTTCCATTAATCGTTAAGATATTTTGATGCAATAAATCGCCAAGCTCTTTAATTACTACGCCTAAACCGCCTGCGTAGTAATAATCTTCCATCAAATATTTTCCTGAAGGCATGAGGTTAAGCAGCAAAGGAATTTGGCTGCCTAACTTGTCGAAATCATCCAGCTCTAACTGCACGCCAATACGACCCGCAATCGCTTGAAGATGGATAATAAAATTAGTGGAACCACCAACTGCTGCGTTTACCTTAATCGCGTTCTCGAAGGCTTCGCGCGTTAAAATTTGCGACAGCTTCATGTCTTCGCGCACCATTTCCACGATGCGACGGCCAGACAATTGCGCCATGACTTTTTTGCGCGCGTCTACCGCTGGAATCGAGGAAGCGCCAGCCAAGGTTAAGCCCAAAACTTCCGCCATGGTCGCCATGGTTGATGCGGTGCCCATGGTGTTGCAGTGACCGGCACTGCGTGCTGCGCCAATTTCCGCTTCCTGTAAGTCGGCGTCAGAAAATTCACCGGTATCTTGTTTGGCTTTGATTTGCCAATTGAAAGAACCAGAACCAATTTCGCCGCCGCGGAATTTGCCGTTCAGCATTGGTCCGCCGGGAACTACGAGTGTTGGCAAGTCTACCGAGCAGGCGCCCATGATGAGTGATGGTGTGGTCTTATCGCAGCCGGTGAGCAGTACAATGCCGTCTAGCGGGTTAGCGCGAATGCTTTCTTCCACATCCATACTCGCTAAATTGCGGAACAGCATGGAGGTAGGCTTCATGATTGTCTCGCCCAGAGACATCACCGGAAATTCAAAGGGTACGCCACCGGCTTCAAGCACGCCGCGTTTTACAATTTCCGCAACTTCGCGAAAATGACCATTGCAAGGGGTCAATTCTGACCAGGTATTGCAAATGCCTATGACCGGTTTGCCTTCGAAATAATCGTTGGGATAACCTTGGTTGCGCAACCATGAGCGATGCACAAACCCCATTTTATCTTTGCCGCCAAACCATTCCTGGCTACGCAGCTTTACTGGCTTTTTCATGTTGAAATCCGATTTGGTTGATCAGTGTCGTTGTTATTGTTCGGTCGTCCTTGAACGAAGGTACAACCTTGTTGGTTATCGCTTTGCTTGTATTACTCCAGTGCGGCATTCGAGGGAGTGCCGTTCACCAGCCGTGTAAGCCCTAGCGGATTATTATTTTTCAGTGCGTCGGGTAAGAGTGTATCGGGAAAATTTTGGTAGCACACGGGGCGTTGAAAGCGCTGGATCGCAGCGGTACCTACCGCGGTAAAGCGTGGGTCTGATGACGCCGGGAAAGGGCCGCCATGAACCATGGATGGGCAGACTTCAACACCGGTTGGAAAGCCATTCACAACCACGCGGCCAACCTTGCGCGCTAGCACATCTACCAATGCTGAATGCGCTAGCAGCTCAGTCTCAGTACCATGCAAGGTACCGGTTAGCTGACCAGCAAGCACTTCGAGCACTTGCTGCAATTCAGTAAAATCTTTGCAGGTAACAAGCATGGCTGCTGGGCCAAAAACTTCTTCATGGATGGCATCCTGGGCAATAAAGTTTTTACCGCTAGTACCTAGCAAATAGGCTTGCGCACGGAACCCTTCATTTACCGAATCTGCCTGTCCTTGCGCCAGGGAAGCAACGCCAGAAGCATGGGTGAAGCGCGTAAGGCCTTGTTGATAGCTGGTACAAATGCGCTGGTTTAACATAACGCCCGCAGCCACGTTGCCCAATTCTGCGCGAACGGCCTGGATAAATTCGTTCAGCTCCGGCGAGTCTATAGCAATCACCAAACCGGGGTTTACGCAGAACTGACCAGTACCCAATGTGAGTGATGCAACAAAGCCTTTTGCGATAGCTGGGGCGTTGGTTTTCAAGGCTTCTGGCAAGAGGATAACCGGGTTGACGCTACCCATTTCTGCAAATACCGGAATGGGTTCTGGGCGTGCATTGGCTAGCTTTATCAAGGCTGTGCCGCCGGCAATTGAGCCAGTGAAACCAACAGCCTTCACTGGTGCTGCTTGTACCAGGGTTGCGCCTACTTCGGCATCATCACCCATCAGAAATGAAAAGACGCCTTTGGGCATTTGGCAAATTTCAATGGCCTTCGCTATGGCTTGCGCGACCAATTCACCTGTTCCCGGGTGAGATAAGTGGCCTTTAGCCAATACCGGACAGCCCGCCGCCAAAGCAGATGCTGTATCGCCGCCGGCGACGGAATAAGCGAGTGGAAAATTGCTAACCGCGAATACCGCTACAGGGCCAATTGCTTGCTGCATAAAGCGCAAGTCGGGTTTGGGAACTGGGGTGCGATCTGGCTGGGCAGTATCTATACGGGCGTCCACAAACTCGCCCGCATCCAGCGAATTGGCAAACATGCGTAATTGCCCGCAAGTACGAGCGCGCTCGCCTTCACCGCGGCCTTTGGGATAGCCAGTTTCAAGGGTAATTCGAGTGGTGAGTTCATCGCCCAGAGCTTCAATTTGGGTGGCGCATTCACGCAGGAAGTTTGCGCGTTTGGCCGCTGGTATTTTGGCGAAGGACAAGGAATCGCGATGAGCGGCTGCTACAGCGGCTTCTACCTGCGCTTTGCTAGCTTTGCCCATGGCTGGTTCAAGGTTTTTTGCTGTCGATGGATCAACCGCGTTGTAGGTTCCAGCCTGCCCTTGATGCCATTCGCCATCAAAGTACAGTTTTCCGAAAATGCTCATAGTTGCTCCAAAGATTGCGCAATCATATTGTATGAAAAGTATATGCCGGTCTCCGGCACAAAGGAAGCCCTACTCAGAGATATATTGTCAAAATGACTTCAAGGTAGCAGTCATCTGGAAAAACGTCTAATAAACATTCAATTTATGCAGACAGAAGCAGCCGAAGGTAAGGGTTCGAAATGGTGAAATACTTACCTTTAATGAATATGACCTGTGCTTTCTGATGCATGCACAATGATATAAGCCGTACGGGCTCCACCTGAGTAACCATCATAAACAAATGGTAGCGATGGATTAATCGCTTTCTGGTCGACGCCCAGATCTTTGTTGCTAACACCTGGGGCATAGAACATGTAATGCCCCGGGAATAATGTCTTGGAGATTTGCTGTAGTTTCTCATCAAATACTACATCGCCTTTTAGCATGTAGGCGATGCCCGCTTTCTGCGGACTGCGAAAACGTTTGCTGTCAAAACCGGAATCAACATCTTTTTTAATATCTGCAGCGGATTTTCCCTGGGCAATCAATTCCCCAACACGAAGCATGACCGGCACAATCGTAGCGCTACCTTCGGGATCCCAGCACGTTGGTCTGAGCGCGCGATCACCATTTTGATGACCATCGCGGTTAACAAAACAGGTGAAACCATTTTTCCCATCACGCACTTTTTCGTAACCGGATTTTCCGAAAATATAAACAGAAGCTTCTTTTCGGATAGGTTCTGGTCCCGCTGCTAATGCCAATTCAATTTCCAGTTCGCGCGGAAGATATTGCAATGGATTTTTTGCATTATCAGCATGTGTGATGTTTGATAAGGCGGCAATGAATATAAAAGCAAATCTACATGGTATGTTCACAGTTTCTCCTTAACTCTAGTGGGTTGATTGGAAGTTTTTGCAAGAAAATACAGAGTGTTTATAAGACGAAAAATCTAAAAAATAAAAACTTTATTTATGCAAAGCCATCGCCTGATTAAGTATTTTTGATAACAAAAAAGGCCGGAGCATTTCTGATCCGGCCTTTTTATTTGTATCACATCGGCTGCTTACACGTTGTAAGTAGAAGATGCTGTATTACCACCGCGACCGGTCCAGTTGGTGTGGAAGAATTCACCGCGTGGTTTGTCAGTGCGCTCGTAGGTGTGCGCGCCGAAGTAATCGCGTTGTGCTTGCAGCAAGTTTGCTGGTAAGCGTGCAGTGCGATAGCCGTCGAAGTAAGTCAGCGCAGAGGTAATTGTTGGTGCAGGAATACCGTTAACAATTGCCGCCGCTGCAACACGACGCCAGCCAGCTTGTGCTGCATCTACAGTCTTCGCGAAGTAATCATCCAACAACAGGTTTTTCAATTCAGCATTCTTGTCGAAAGCTTCTTTGATATTGCCGAGGAATGATGAACGAATGATACAGCCGCCACGCCACATTAATGCGATGCCGCCGTAGTTGAGGTTCCAACCGTATTCTTTCGCGGCTTCGCGCATCAACAAATAACCTTGCGCGTAAGAAATAATTTTTGAAGCGAATACTGCGTTGCGCAAATCGTTGATGAAGGCTTGCTTGTCGCCAGTGAAATTCACGGCTGGGCCTTTAATCACTTTTGCAGCCTCAACACGTTCAGCTTTTTGCGATGACAAGCAGCGTGCGAATACAGCTTCAGAAATCAGAGTGAGCGGTACGCCCAAATCCAATGCGATCACACCAGTCCACTTACCGGTACCTTTTTGGCCAGCGGTGTCGAGGATTTTCTCAACCAGTGCAGTGCCGTCTTCATCTTTATACGCAAGAATGTCGCGAGTAATTTCGATCAGATAAGAATCGAGCTCGCCTTTGTTCCATTCTGCAAAAACTTCATGCATTTCATCAGCGTTCAAGCCAACAACTTCTTTCAACAATTGATAGGCTTCGCAAATTAATTGCATGTCGCCGTATTCGATACCGTTGTGAACCATTTTTACAAAGTGGCCAGCGCCGTTTTCGCCAACCCAGTCACAGCAGGGGCTGCCATCATCAACTTTGGCAGAGATGCTTTGGAAAATATCTTTCACATATGGCCAGGCTTCTGGTGAGCCGCCGGGCATGATAGATGGGCCAGTCAATGCGCCTTCTTCGCCACCAGAAACGCCGGTGCCGATAAAGCGCAGACCTTTGCTCGCCAAATAAGCGGTGCGACGGTCAGTATCCGGGAAGTGTGTGTTGCCGCCGTCGATAATAATATCGCCAGCTTCCAAATGAGGGATTAATTGCTCGATAAAATCGTCAACCGGTTTGCCCGCTTTTACCATCAACATAATTTTGCGTGGTTTGGCGAGAGATGCCACCAGCTCTTCAATCGAGCGAGCGCCGCGAATGGTTTTGCCAGCAGCGCGGCCAGCAATAAAGCTATCAACTTTGTCTACTGAGCGATTGTAAGCAGTAACTGTGTAGCCTTTGCTGGCCATATTCAGGATGAGGTTTTCGCCCATAACGGCGAGGCCAACCAAGCCTATATCGGAAAGAGGTTTCATAAAATTCGTAGCCTATCGTCTGTGGTTGATACATCAGGGTTTTAACTTGGGTGCGACCGAAGCTTAATTCTTGCGCGCCAGTGCTTGGCTGTGTTGGCAAGGTTTTAAACACCCTTTGTATGTGGCTTCGCTACCTTAAATGGATAATTGGGGCGGCGCGACGCTCTTTTGGGGGCGCTATTATTCACGTTTAGCGGGTAAATGCCTAGTGAAAATCGTGTGACTTGGGGCTATGAAAGCGATTGTTTTTCATAATAGAGGGCAACTTTATTCATGCGTCGCCCGTTTAATCTTCCGCTTTCTTCGATAATTGGGTTTGGTTTGTTGCTCCAGCGCCCAGTCAATATGCTCTTTTACCAGCTCGGAAACGCCTTCGCGCTTGGATTTTAAAGCGGTAATTATGTGGTCGCTCTGCGGTGCATTTCCTAGCCCCACTGCCAGATTCCGCAGCCAGCCTTCATAGCCAATCCGACGAATGGCTGACCCCTCGGTGTTGTCGAGGTATTCCTGTTCTGTCCAATTAAACAGGGTCGTCAAATCGCTGTCGGCCAAGCCGTGGCGGGGGAGGAAGTCTGTTTCAGTGGTGAATTGCGCGTATTTATTCCAAGGGCAAATGGCTTGGCAATCGTCACAGCCGAATACGCGGTTACCCATGGGCTCGCGGAATTCTTCAGGAATTGCACCTTTGTTTTCGATGGTTAGATAAGAGATGCAGCGGCGTGCATCCAATTCATAGGGTTGGGTGAAGGCATCCGTTGGGCAGACTTTCAGGCAGGCCGTACACTCACCACACTGATTGGGCTGGTTGGGTGTATCAACGGGCAGTGGGACAAACGTAAATATCTCGCCCAGGAAAAACCAGCTGCCAGCATCGCTATTAATGATAAGTGTGTGTTTTCCTGTCCAGCCTAAACCTGCTTTTTCAGCGAGCGGGCGCTCCATCACCGGGGCACTGTCTACAAATGCACGGTTCTGGCCTTTGAAGGGATAATCCTCGGGCAGGGCATCATCAATTTGTTTGGCGAGAACACTCAAACGTTTGCGGATAAGTTTGTGGTAATCGCGCCCCAAGGTGTAGCGCGATACGTAGGCTTTGGTAGGGTCTTTTAGCGTTGCGATTTGGTTGGTGTCGCCGGGCAGATAATTCATTCGCACCGAAATCACCCGCACCGTGCCGGGCAATAATTCCGCAGGGCGCGAGCGCTTGTTGCCGTGTGCCGTCATCCACTCCATGGTGCCGTGATAGCCTTTAGCGAGCCATTCTTTCAAACGCACTTCCGCTTGCGATAAATCAATATCCGTAATGCCCACCTGCTGAAAGCCAAGCTCGCGTCCCCAGATTTTGATGTCGGCAGCGAGTTTGTTTAAGTCGAGGGAGTTGGGCATGGAAACTGACTTGAAGTGGGCGAATGGATATTTTGCCAGAAATGCCTGGTTTAATCAGTGAAGAGTCAATTGTGACCTTATGCTTTTTATAAGGCCACTGGATTCTTGCGGGGTGACGAGGTTTGACTATCAATTCGATGGTGTGCGCATAAATTATCTAGGCCACCTTACACACCTGGTTTCTGCCGCTGGATTTTGCACGATAGAGTTGCGCATCGGCAATTTGCATAACCTGGTCCAGATGTTGGCCGCGTTCAAGTTGCGCAACACCGATACTGATAGTCACCGACAACTGTGGATGGATTTCGCTCCAATCCTGGTTGGCAATATAAGTGCGCAATTTGTCGCAGAGTTGGTGGGCTTGTTCGAGTGGTGTATCTACAAATGCAATCACAAATTCTTCGCCGCCGTAGCGCGCCACCAAATCTGACGAGCGTGTTTGCGCACGTAAAATTTCACCAACCTTGCGCAATACTTTATCGCCAATCGCGTGGGAAAACTTATCGTTAATTTGTTTGAAGTGGTCTATGTCGCCCATCATAATTGTGAGTGGGCGCGCGCTGCGTTGTGCGTGGATAAATAATTTTCCGGCTTGCTCGTCAAAGTGGCGACGATTGTGTAAGTGTGTAAGTGCATCGCGCAAACTTAATTCGCGCAATACTTCTGCTTGCTCTGCAATTTTTTGGTTGGAGGCTTTCAGGTCTGCGTGGCTGCGCGCTAATTCTTCGCTCATATGATTGAAGGCTTGCGACAGTTCTCCCACTTCATCCGTTGATTTAATATCAATTTGTTTGCCTAATTCGCCGTCTTGCAAATGGCGAATTGCTTGCGTTAGT
Source organism: Cellvibrio zantedeschiae (assembly GCF_014652535.1). Taxonomy (NCBI): domain Bacteria; kingdom Pseudomonadati; phylum Pseudomonadota; class Gammaproteobacteria; order Cellvibrionales; family Cellvibrionaceae; genus Cellvibrio; species Cellvibrio zantedeschiae. Next base: position 17,030 of record NZ_BMYZ01000002.1, read on the forward strand.
CGCTGCAAATTGGATGATAAATAATTGCCTAATAAAATTCCCAATCCTAAGGCCAGAATCGCTGCAGCGCCTAAGCCAATCAATAAAGATTCGCGCATGGCGCTCATGTAGCCTAAATCCAGATCAGAAAAATTTACGCCGGCTTTAGGTAATAAATAGGCGTGAATCTTACCTTTTACTTCAATGGGAATTGCGCCCTTGCGGTCGGCTTGGCTCACGATATCACCCACTTTATAAGGCGCAATTGCCATGAGCGCTTTGCCTTCAGTGTTAAACAAGGTGAAACGAAAAGGCGCGCGCACCATGCCGTAAGGAACTTCTACCGCACCATTATTGGTTTGGATAATTGCACCGGGGCGTTCGTTGCGTGGTGGGCGTCCCATATCGTTTTCGGGCGGGTGATCGCGCATTTCATGCGGTGGAGGGCGTCTGCCTTCAGGACCCCGATTCTTCTCTCTGGCTTCTTCCGGTGGGCGTTGATCGGATGGTCTTGGTTCCACGGCGTTACGGTCCACCGTGATATTCAGGTCTTCACCGTTTTGCTGATCTTTGAATTCGGTAGTGGGCAAGCCGATGGTTGGAGCGCGATTATGCTTATCGCGGCGCTGCTCGGAAAAATTGCGGAAATCCTCATGGGCGACAGCGGCCTCCCAGCTTCCCCATTTATCAATATAGGCAGTGACATCGGCGCGGAAATTTCGGGTGGAAGCTTGGGCAAATTCTTCGTTGAATTTGCTCATTAACCGCTGGTCAGCCACGAAGCCAACAACGCCCACGGCAAGCAGGCTGGTGGTAAGCATGGAGAGGGTAATGCGGGTGCGTAGTTTCATGGCTGATCCGGCTTGGGGCATTCAGCTGGAAAGTATAATCGGAGTTTCGCCAGAATCTACGTGCGCAACAAAATTGTATAAGGAGCGCTTAGAAATCCAGCCGCTGTTTCAGCTCTTTCGCTTGGCGGCGCGATACCTCCACTTCGGTTCCATCCTGCATTTTTACCATCAGGCCTTCGTTAATCCATTGTTCGATGGAGGCTACATAATCCATGTTGATAATTTGCTGGCGGTTAGCGCGAAAAAATACGCTGGGGTCCAAACGCTCTTCCACATAACTCATGGAGCGAGCGAGCATGGTTTTTTTATCGAGGAAAAATAAACGCACGTAATTGCCTTCCACATTTACCAAACGCAAATCGCTCAGGCGAATAAAATGGCAGTGGTCACCATCGCGCACGAAAATTTGATCGCTTCGGCTCTTTGGTGATTTAATTTCCGGCACGGGTTCAATACGTTGCAACTTTTTTACGCAGCGCTCAATGGCCGGAGTAAGTCGATCTTGCTCAATAGGTTTCAGCAAATAATCCAGCGCGTTAAATTCAAAGGCGCGTACGGCGTGTTGCTCATAAGCGGTAGTGAAAATTACCTGGGGAACGTGATCGATATTTTCCAATACGTCAAAGCCATCGCCATCGGGCAGGTGTATATCCAACAGCACCAAATCCGGTTTGTGTTGATTGATTGCAGCAACCGCGCTGGCTACGTCACTGGCTTCCGCCACAATATTGATGCCGGGAATACTGGATGTGAGTTCAACCAGCTCTTTACGCGCGAGGCGCGAATCATCAACGATTAAAATATTCATAAGGGCATCTCTACTTTCGCGGTAACAATATCTGTACCTATTACCAAATCTAAATAAGCTTTTTCACCAAAGGCGAGTTGCAAACGTTCACGCGCATTGCGTACACCAATCTTGTTGCCTTGATGACTGGTTTGAAATTCAGCAGGTGGATTTTGAACTTTAATTTGCCAGCTTTCATCGTTCACTCGTGCAATATCTATCTGCAAAGCGCCACCTGCGCGACGTGCCGCTATACCGTGTTTAATGGCATTTTCTACCAGTGTTTGTAAAATCATGGGTGGTAGTTTGGCGGTGAGCAGGGTTTCATCTACATTAATCGTAAATTGCAAACGGTCTTCAAATTGTAATGCTTCAAGTGCGAGGTAACCGCGCACCCATTCAAGTTCATCGCGCAGGGTGACCAATTGTTGTCCGTCGTTTTGCAACAAGCCGCGCAAAAGAATGGATAAATCTGTAAGCCCCGTACGTGTGCGTTCGGCATCTTCTCTTACCATTGCTCGCAAATTATTGATGGCATTAAACAAGAAGTGAGAATTAATCTGGCTACGTAAAAATTGCAATTCGTTTTCTTTAAGTTGGGCTTGCAATTGCCAGTGAGCTATTTCTGAGTTGCGGCGCTTTTGGAATTCGGCACGCAGTAAATAAATGGTGCACCATAGGCCGATTAGAATGCAATAATTGATAGTGAAACCCAGAAGTCCACCTGTGCTTACGGGTTGTGCTCCCGACATGATTTTCGGGGTAAATTCGGCCATCAAAAACATAGAGCCTGAAACAATAATTTGAGCAAGCAGGGCTGCGACGGGAATTAACCAAATGAGATGTAAACTAATGTTGAGCAGCGATCTATTTTTTGCGTAAGTTTTATAAAGGTACCGAAATCCGTGGCTGATAAGCCCAAGCACCACGGAGAGCCCAAAAAACATTCCGATCAAAAATGGCGTTAAGTGTGCGCCCCACAATCTCATAAAAAGCAGATTCAAAATAAGGTAGGCGCTCCAGAATAAAACTTGCGCGCGAATGTATTGGGTTGATAACTTTTCCATAGTTCTACTATTCATTAGTAATTATTTTATGTGCGGCCTGCAAATTATTAATTTTCCGCCAGCGGTTTTCCAGGATAAATATAGTTACAGCATAAACACCAATGATAACCGCTGGAATTGCAACAAAGCTGTGCTGCGGAAACAAGTACCATGCCGCGACAATAAGAATGGTACGGCTTAGTACATGGAAAGTGCCCACCCAATGTTGGATTATCCACGAGAAAGGCAACCACATCAAACCCGTTAAAATGCCAAGGCTGAGTGGTAACGAGCGTGGGTCAACCATAAAAAAAGGAATTCCTATGCTGTATACGAGCAGAGCCATTGCTACGCAGCGTAAGAATAAATTATCAAAGGGGTTTTTAGGTTTGGATTTTCTGAAAAAATCCTCACCGGTAACGCGAGATAACAACATGCCCATATAGACAATACTGCCGGTTGCAATAAACAACACCAGCGCTGCAACTTGCGGTGTTACAAAGATATTAATGATGCCAGCGACGAGCCAGCAAAGTGTGCCTGCAAGTGGTACAGCTAGATATCGACGTTGTGAAAATTCTTCGCGGTGTTGGTCAAGGGTGATTGTTGGCGTGTCCATGAAGTTTATTTCCTGTTCGACTTGAAGTTTGAAAGTGCGCGTCCTTGCGCTGGGTGAAATTATTTGCTTAAAAAATCTTTGATTTGTTGATTTACCCAAGTTGCATCGTCCCACATTAAAAAGTGGTAACCCGCTTCAGACATGCGTACATCAACATTTTTTAATTCTGCATATTGCGTTGTAAAAATAGCTTTAGTGGATTCTTTAGTCGCTCCAAAAGATTTGTACGCTGCCCATGCACCGAGCACGAGTGTTGGCGCTTTGATGTCGGCAATGGGTTTGCGCAAGTCAGTCACCATCATGCTATACATTGCGTTCGCCGTTGTAGCGCTGTCGCTGGTTTTTAACCATTCGGTAAGCAAAGGCAGGCGTTCAGGATTGTTGCTCATACCCATAAGATTTTGCGCACCGTATTTCAGGTAGTCTTCGCGTGGTTGATTTAGCATCATGCTGCGCATTTGCTCTGCTTGCGGCTTCATAAGTTCGGCAGTCGCTGCCGGATTTTGAATTGCAGAATAAAAGGGCAGTGCATCAACAATCACTACTTTGCTAATCAGGTCTGGTGAATGTTGCGCGATCATTAAACTGAGTGTGCCACCCAGGCTATGTCCTACCAGGCTTACCTTTTTTAATTTTTTGGTTTGCAAATAGTGTTCAACACGGTCGCGCATGTTGATTAAAAAATCTTTATCGTTTGCTGGCAGTGGCGCTAATCCGGCGAAGCCGGGTAATTGCAGCAGGTGGCATTGGTTAGTCGCTTTTATCGCGTTACATGTATCGTTGAAAACACTCGCGCCGCTGTTAAGCCCGGGGATAAATACTACGGCTGCACCTTTACCTTCTACTTTTGCATCAAGACCTTCAAAAGTTTCGGCGTTGGATTTGTTAGCCACGGACATAGAAACCGCTACCGCGATAATCACTGCAATTAAACCGCCATTCTTTTTACAAAACATGTTGCGCTCCTTTTACCCTGTGGGTGTGTTGAATGAGGTTGTAGATTAAAGCGGCGGTTCGCAATGAGTTTCATAATTCGTGAGAATGGCCGGAATTCCATGGCGAGTGGCGGAAGTCTTTGGCGAGCGGCGGCTTTAAGGAGCGGTCTGTTGGTTGATTTGCGCGAGTATTTCCCCCCAATTCGCAAGCCAACAGCAGTTGTGGTCAGCATTTTTGATGATTTTGATCTGCAATCCCTTGCGCGCCAGCATGGCTTGGGTGATTTCAGGAGGGATGTTGTCGTCTTTGTCGCCCCCGAAATGGAGCTGCTTGCGAGGTAACACATTAACCGGCAGCTCTACCGGGTTAAGCGAATCTTTTAAGGCCGTGTAGTGATGTAAGCGCGCCCAGGCATCTATATCCAAATTACCTGCCAAGGTAACGATTTGGTCCACCTCGCCCATGCGTGCGGCCATAAGCATTGCCAAAGTACCGCCACCGCTGTGGCCGATCAAACTAACTCCCTGTGCCGGATGTTCGCGTAAATACTGGCGCAGCGCCAGGACCATGCTGCTCACTACCTCTTCTGAATAACGCGCGCTTGTCCACAATTTCGAGTCGCACTGTTCGTCTGTCAATGCCGGCAGAGAACGGGAAAAATAGCAGGGTCGGCCGAGATACAAACCTTTGCTAGTGTCGAGTTCCATCAATTTAAGCATCATGGGATTTGATGGGCTTGGATCTTTGGCTATTTGGAATCGACTTGGGAAGGGCACGCCGTCGCCTTCTATATAAACATGCAATCTTGTTGAAGTGCCTGGTTGGCTAAGGGCGAAATGTTTGAAGTTCGCGTTGATAACCGAGGCTCCCTGCGGGGCCGTGAACGGTTGTTGCGGTAAGGTCTGGCAGGCGGCAAGCAAGACTATATTGGCGATTAGGATTAGATAGCGTTGAATCATATTTTTATTGTTCGTCCTTTTTCTTCACTTTAAAGCCAAATTAACTCTGGGTTTCTTTTCCAAAGTTAGACGTACGTCAAAATGACTGCGCTGTCATTTAAGGCATCATGTGTGTAAAATTTGATCATAATGAAGTCTTAGGCGCCAATATCAAGGAAGCTCCTCGCTCTTAAATAACAATAGCATTAACAGGTATTACCATGGATCACGTTTTATCTCTAATTTGGGCTCGGTTTGGTTGTGTTATCACAGTATGTTTAGCCGTTTTTGCGATGGCTGCCTGTAATTCAAACCAGCCGATCAAAGCTGTTTCTACTAAAGCTAGCCCTGCACCCACTACCGCTGATTTATATATTGTGGATTGCCTCTTGCCCGGTCAGGTTCGGCAATTAGGTGGCGGTACCTACCTCACACCGCGTCGTCCCATATTAACTACGGCGGCCGATTGCCGTATCCGTGGTGGTGAATATGTAGCTTATGACAGGGCTAATTACAAAACTGCGCTGCAGGTTTGGTTGCCTACTGCGGAGCAGGGCGATGCCGAAGCGCAAGCCAACGTTGGTGAAATTTTCGAGCGTGGTTTAGGTGGCGAGCCCAATTATGCTGCTGCGTTGATTTGGTATCAAAAAGCGGCTGATCAAGGTAATGCCCGCGCGCAATTTAATTTGGGCACGCTTTACGAGCAGGGGCTTGGCGTCGCTAAAGATAAAATATTGGCGTTGAATTGGTATCGCAAGGCTTGGGGCATTCCCCAGGATAATTTGATTTATCAATCTGCGGCCAACAACGCGCAGGCAGAAGTGCGCGAGCAACTGCAAAAAACACTCGACGAAAAAAATACGCAAATTGGTTTGCTGAATAAACAACTGCAAACTTTGGCCGCAAACAATAAGAAAATCGATGAAGAAGCCAAACGTCAGGCGGAAATGGCGCAATTGAAAAAATGGATAACCGGTATTGATGGTGAACGCGACAAGGTTATAAAAGAAATAAATACCTTGGCGCAAATTCGCGAACCGCAAATTAATAAGGCTGCGATAACAGCAAGCCAAAATAATGCACCTGAAGTCAAAAAAGGCAATTTACAGTTTGGAAAATACTATGCATTGATTATTGCGAATCAGCAGTATGAGCATCTAGATAGTTTAAAAACTCCCCACGCAGACGCCAAGCGCGCAAAACAAATTTTAGAGGACAAGTATGGATTTGAAGTCACTATGGTGTTGGATGGAAACAATAGCACTGTTATGCGTGCAATTAATGATATGGATGCGCGATTAGGCGATACCGATAATCTACTAATTTTTTACGCGGGCCACGGTAGCCGCGTGCAAGCTGGTGGAATAGAAACTGGTTATTGGTTGCCCAGTAATGCTACGCCACCGCCAGATGATACCTTTTGGGTTTCCAATGAATTTGTAAATCGTCACCTCGCCCATTTAAAAGCCAAGCGTGTGTTGGTGGTTGCCGATTCCTGCTACGCCGGTTTGTTGTCTTCTGAACCCGGTTATTTATTTATGGGCGACAAACAAGCCTTCACTGAAGATTATATTCGCTACAAGCTCCCTAAAAAATCTCGTCTACTTTTGTCTTCTGGTGGTGACTTACCTGTATTAGACAATGCTGGTAATGGTCATTCAGTTTTTGCGCGCGCCTTTCTCGATGCCCTGGATTCAACCAAAGGCATTGTGAGCGGACCAGAATTATTTTTAAAAATAAAAGATCAGGTCAGCGAACGCGCCAAAGCGATCAATTTTGTGCAGTTGCCAGAATTTAAGGCGATTAAAGGCACTGGTCACGAAGTTGGCGATTTCTTCTTTGTTCATAAATAAATAACTAAAAAGACAATTCACTACCATGAAAAAAATAACACAAGGTTTGGCGCTCGTCGCTGTTGGGGTTTGTTCGGCACCAGCCCATGCTGGATTAGCGCAATTAATTGACAGTTTTTCTAACGAACTTGAAAACCGCAGTGCGCGAGCTGCTTTGCAAACCTATCAAGATCTTATTGCCAATGCCGGTTGTTTCGATGCAATGCGCGCTCCGGCAATCGTCAGCGCCAATGGTAATACAACACCCACAGCAAGCTGCACGGGGCAAAGCTATCAACTATTTAAAAACGTTCGCGCTATTGTGCATACCGCTAACGAATTAACGAACGATGGTCCCACGCAATTTAGTTTAGGTTTGGATAAACGCGGCTTAGGTTTAGCGCTACGTTGGGATGCAGCAGAAGAGTATTCCGCGCACGGTTCTTTATCCGGAGATTATTTGCGTGGGCAAATTTCCAGTTTAAGTTCGCGGTTAACTGCCCTGCGTTTTGGTGCCCAAGGTTTTCATTTGAATGCAATCGGCTTTTACGATGATCAGTCCCGTTTTGCACAAAATAATGGAATGATCGAAGGCGGTGGTGCAGGTGATGCTGTAGAAGCCTATAGTCCCTGGGGCGGCTTTATAAATTATTCCGCTGCTAAAGGAGCCAAGGCGCCTACGAGTTTGGAAGATGCCTTTAGTTTCAAAGGTAATCAGTTTAATGGCGGGTTGGATTACCGAATTAATTCCAGGTGGGTGGTTGGTAGTTTGGTCAGTTATCTTGATCAGCGTGTAGACTTTGATAGCTCCAAAAGTACAGTGTCGGGGAATGTTGAAGCCTCTGGTTTTAGTGTATTTCCTTTTGTTATGTACCAGCGCGAGTATTTTTACGCGAGTGCGTCTGCAGGTTATCAAGCTTTAAATTTTGACAGCTTGCGCGCTATTCGCTACCCGTCATTAAACCCTGATATTCCCAGTCCAAATACTGAAACTGTTGCGTCAACCGATGCTAAAAACACCTCGTTATTTTTGAGCGCGGGCTACAATTTTTCGTACAAAAATATTAGTTTGGAGCCGTTTGTTAATATCAATGCAACGCAAATAAAAATTGACAGGTTTGTTGAGCGAGATGTAAAAAAATCTGCATTTGATCTTGTCGTGGCGGACCAAAGCATTAATACAACCACAAGCACCCTGGGTGCGAGCTTACGCTATACCTTTACCCCATCTTTTGCGGTTATCACGCCTTACCTAAGTTATGAATTGGTTAAGCAAAGCCAGGATGAGCAACGAACCATAGCTGCCCGCTATGTAAATGCAGCAAGTCAGGCAAATACGTTTGCAGTGCCTACAGATGTGATCGACGATGCCTACAACATAAATACATTTGGTGTTTCTGCTGTGCTTGTAGGTGGGCATCAAAAAACTGTTGATGGTGTGGTTGCTGGTGGCGTGCAAGGTTTCGTGCAATACAAGCAGATAAAAAATCTTGATAACTATAAGGTCGATATTATTGAGCTCGGCTTACGTTACGAATTTTAATTTTTACCCTTATTGATAAATAATTTGAAAGGTTTTGAGTCGGCAATGAAGAGCATAAAAATAATAATTTCCAGGATGATAATAGTGTTTCCTGTGTTGGTATTGTGGAGTTGTGGCGGCGGAGGAAGTGGTAAAGCGGAATTGCCTGCAGATGCAGCACCTGTTGCAGTAGCAGAAGTTTTGGGTGCAAGTCTTAGTGGCGGGCTTGTTAATGTTCGCTCTGGGTCAGATGTTGTGCTAACAGGAGTCAATAGCAAAGGTATTGATGATCCTATTTTACAATATCAATGGCAGCAAATTGATAACTCCGGTTTTAAAGTTGAACTCTACGAGCGTGCAACTAACACTGTTGCTTTCACAGCACCCTCTATACCGCTCAGTAATACCGAAGGTGTAAAACTTAAATTTCGTTTAACGATTACAGATGCCGATGGTGTTAAAGCGACTAATGAAATTGAAACGCTTGTGCAATCAATTAAAGATTCCAACCATTTTTTATCGGTACCCGGTGTTGAAAATAGAATCCAGGCATACATCACTACGCAAAAAGATGATCTTATCGCTAGTGATATTCCAGTAGTCTTGCAGGTAGATGCTATTGCAAAGTGGCCGGGACGCGACGGGAATAACCATGACGCTATTGTAATGAGCAAACGTTTTTCCGGCACTGTTCCCGCCGGAAAAGTAGAAGCGATTAATAGCAGCAATAATTTGTCATTTAGTATTCCCTTGCCAGAACTCAACCTCGATGAAATCAATAAACAATTCAAGGGAGAGTCGCGTTTAGCTCGTTTGGAATTTGAACACTTGCAAGAAGCGCAAATCGCCTTGAGTATTCAGTTGCAGCAGACGGGTGGCGCCACGCTGAGTGTTTATTTAACCGATATAGATGGCGCAGCGGTGCTGGACGTGTCCTCAGTTAAGCAAAAGCTATCCGAAAATCCATCCAACAAAAAAATGTTTAAACCCGTCACCGTCGGTGGTGCTGCTCCGGTTTTAGTTGATGTCGAAAATTTACGCCAGGCACTGGGTTTGGAATCCAAGCTTAGCGCGAACAATTATTATCAATGTATAGATCCGCAAGAAAAAGCCAAAACATTTTCTGGTTGGCTGGCGAGTGCTGGTTTTACCGGCAAAGACGATGGTGATGTAAATACCAAATACATTAACAATTATGATCTTGGCTTCGGCCGGGATATGCACATGCGCAAGGATTCCAGCGGCAATATTTATTCTTATGTGACTAATTACAATACCCTGGAAAATACGCTGAGCAATCGCAATGAGTTTGCCATAGTCGTTATGGAGTATAGCCCGGCACCCTCAGGTGTATGTGGCGATGTAAGTGCTGCAAGTTCGGATAAAAAAATCGTAAAATTTTATGCATATATCCCTGATCAAAAAAATGGCGATTATATTCGTGCGGAGTCCATGAATTTTGACGGACGCGGCGAAAAATATTTACCTGGTGTGTGTACCGCTTGCCACTCTGGTAACAATCACACGAAAGAATTTAATTCCTTAGGGAAAATATCTGCCGAAAATGCTGACCTGGAATCCGGCTTTATGCCCTGGGATCTGGATGCATTTTTATACACCAAGGCGGGCAATGCGCGACTGGTAGATCCCGCTTATGCGGCCTTTGCCAAAAGCGCTGGAATTGCAACGGCAGAGCAAGATAAATACAGCAGGGAAAATCAAGAGGCTTCATTCAAGCTGCAAAACCAAATGGTATTGCACACCATGACTGAAAACGCCAATCGCATTTTGCGTCACGCCCAAGCCATTAAACAATTGCATGGATGGTATGGCGATACGGCTGAGCGCTCGGCAGTAGAGGCTTTGAATTTTGGTGGTGACAGCAAAAATTTACCCGCGGAAGATTTGTTTGCACTGCAACAAAAGTTAAAAACTTTGCCAGGTGGAAAGTTTGATGGTTCCTATATTCCAGCCGCATGGCGTGGCGATAAATCGCAAGAGGCTTTGTACACGGATGTCTATGAGCGTAACTGCCGTATGTGTCATTTATTTACGCCAAATGTGAAATTCGATTTTGATAACTATGCAGAGTTTGTAAATCATCCCTCCTTAAAAAATTATGTTTACGAGCGCGGCCTTATGCCCATGTCGCGTTTAACAATGGACAGGTTTTGGCTAAATTTTAACGGTGGCGATTCCGCTGCAAAAAAATTACGTGAGCATTTAAATGGCGATGCCAGTTCTGCGAATGACGTATCTGAAAAATTAGTGCCTGGGGCTCCTGTCGCTATCATTTTGCCTGACGCAAATACCAGTGCGCCTGCCGATGTGCAAATCGATTTTGATGAAACAATTTCTTTCGACGGTACTACAAGTCTATTTAGTGAAACCTATAAATGGATGCTGGATGATCGGTCGGCTGGAACTGCACGAAAATATAATTTTATCGCCAAGACTCCGGGCGAAAATCATAAGCTGAGTTTGCAAGTTGCGAGCAGCGATGGAGAATCCCCAGCTACCATCAGGCGCATAGCAGTGACTGACCACAAACCAAATATTGCCGACCTGCCAACGCAGTCAGTTATTGAAGGTGCAGAAGTTACTATGAATTTGTATTTATTGCTGTGCCCCAATGCAGCTGTTGATGACAAGGCGTGCCGCGATGTGTTTGGCGATATTCAAAAAGGTAAAACGCCGACGATTCTAATTGGTGATTCTGTTAAGCACGGTGTGATTAAAAATGTGGATGTGGTAAGTGGCAATCTTACTTTCCAATCAACCGAAGCAAAAACGGCGGGCGATGCTGAATTTACCTTGGCTATTAAAGATTCTTTTGGTGATCAATCTGAATTTAAAAAAGTGAGTGTCATTGTCAATTCGCTTGCTGCGCCTACGATTGGCGGACCCGATACATGTAGCTTGTCTGCGCGCACTTCGGTCAATAATGCACAATTTCCTGTTGTGTTTAATTCCGCCAATTGCCCTGATCCAACTGCGAATGATTATGCGGCTAAAGGTTTAGTATTTAAATTAGATTCTGTTGATCCCATCTCCGCAAAAGGTGGAACCCTGAGCGTAAATAATGGACTTATTTCCTATACTCCTCCGTCAGGTTATGTGGGTACAGATTCCTTTAATTACCGCATTCGCGACAATTCCTTTACCAAAAAAATGAGTGAGGGTACTGTCTCAATAACTGTAACCCCCAAAGTTAATTTTTCCTCCATTAGCGCAAGTATCGATTCAAGCTGCCCCGCGTGTCATCGCGTTAACACCAGTGCGCTTGGTCCCAATTGGCGGTTGTATTCAACCTTTTCATCACGCGCTGGAGGATTGGGCTCATCGTTTTTTGCCTATGCATGCGGTGATCCTAATCACTTAGGCGGCAATCGTTTATGCAATTCCGATATGGGTGGTGTGTCGCCTTCCTCAGTGGATCAATTGAATGGCTTTGGTCAAACAATTTTGACCTGGGTTGAAGAGGGCGGGCTAAATAATTAGCGCGTCTTAACGGTTGCGAAAGCGGGGTAGGCGTGTAATTGCTGCAGCTGTTGTTGATAAAAATTGCGCGTCTCGTCGTTATTTGCTGTTGCTAAATTCTCGTTGATAATAGCAACTACTTTGTCGCGCAGTTTCAGCATTTGCGCTTGGGTTTGATGAATTTTATAAGCCTGGTCAATATTAACCACTGCGCCTTGTAAATCGTTAAAACTCATTGCCAGTTCTGCTTCTTGCAGGTATTGGTTAAAAGATGTTTGCGAAGCAATAGGTAAATCCGCAAAAGCTATTTCGTGTTTGCCAAAGTAATGCCAGTAACCAAAGTTGCCGGCGAGCGCAACAATGAGTAAAGCAGCAATGCTGCCAAGCGTTTTAATGCCGCGCCGTGCGAATTTTAATTGTTTTAGGAATTCGCGCGCGGTCTGGATTCTGTTTGTGCGTTTTACGGCAATGCTGCGCAGTAATAATTTGCGTAACAAGGGATTTTTCAGCGGCGGTAGCTCGGGAACTATGGCATCGGCTAAGACTTGTTGCGCATTGTGGCGCTGATAAGGGTGCTGTTTACCAATTAATTCGCAAGCGATAATGCCTAGCGCATAGATATCATCGCTAGGATGAGGCGAATCGAAATTAAGCATTTCCAAACTGCCATACGCAAAAGTTACCGCACCCAAGCGGCCCGCATCAAAATTGTCTTCGTAGATTTCTTTGTTCGCTGCCCGTGCGATACCAAAATCCAAAATCTTTACCGTATTTTTGTCAGTGACAAAAATGTTGGCGGGCTTTAAATCTGAATGAACAATACCTTTGCTGTGTGCATAGGAGAGGCCCTGCGCAATTTGTTGCAGTAAATCCAACTTTTGGGCGAGCGACAGGGAAGTATTCGAATTTTCAATAAACTCGTCGAGCGATTTGCCTTTGAGCTCTTCCATCGTCAGGTAAATTAAATCACCATCCCGATCAAAATCATACACGGTGACTATATTCGGATGTGCAAGCTCCTGTGTTTTGCGCGCTTCGCGTTGAAGGGTTACCAGTGCATGCGGGTGATGCTTGAATTCGTCACCCAATAATTTTAGTGCAACGTAAGGTTTGTTATCTCCCGCTTCTTTTTTGCGTAAATCCAGCGCGCGATAGACCGATCCCATACCGCCTTTGCCTAGCAGTTCGTCCAGCACAAAACGCGCTTTAATAACATCGCCAATGTCTGGACTTTTCTCAGTATTATTTGTTGTGCGGGTTTGTACGTCTGTGTGGTAGTTATGCGTTGCGGCCGCATTGCCAGTTTCAATATTGGGCGCGGAAGAATTAATAACAGTCGCATCTGATGATGCGTTATTAACAAGGGTTGCGTCTGGTGACGTGCTATTAATAAGGGTAGGATCGTTTGTCATTATTGTTTTACGGGCTAGTGATTTTGAGCAGAGTTTAATCACCTGTCATTAAATTATCCAGCGGCAAGGAACGCGTTGCCAACAAGTTTTATTCAACCCCGCATTCGCGCGCAATAAATTCTTTCCACTCAACGATATTGGAATCTTCTGATTCAAACAGGGCCAGGCCGACCAAATATTCGTTGGGATTTTGCCAGGCCTGCAACCATTTTACTTCAGTGATAAGCGTGAATTGCTGGGTGGCATCCTGGTTTTGAATGCAGCTACGTAGAATGCTGCCCGGTGTGAGTTCGCGGTCGGTAATAATACGCAAGCCATTGGCTGAAATATCCAGGCTGCGGCTAACTACTATGACAGGCTCGTTGCCATGTTCGTCGCCTACTTCAAGGAAAACCACGAGCTGCGTTTCCAAACGATATTCCTGGCGCTGTTCTTCATTAGTCATGTGAATTTCTCTGTGCTTGTTATTGTGGTGACTAGGAAATATCTTTACGTAAGCCGCGAATAACTTTTACTAGCTGATCATCAAAGCTGTCGCCGTTATTGAGCAAGCTTAATTGGTTGTCGAGAATCGCTTGCACTAAATGCTCACGTTGTAATTCAGCAACTTTGCGGCCGAGATTATCGACAAAAATATATTTTCCGCTGGCGGCAATAATTACCGCCAGCTTGCAACGCACGGGTTCGTTATTAATAATTAACTCTACCCTTGCGCCTAAATTTAATGAACTGATATTAATGTTGGCCAATTGCACACGTTGTAAGTGTTCGGCTGCTTGCTCAGCTTCCAACTGCAGGCGTACACGTTCCTGTTCCAGCTTTAATTCTGCGGCGCGGCGTGCGCGCTCTTCAGCCAATGCAGCGGCTTCCGCTAGTGCTTTTTGGGCAGCGGCTTGTCGCTCTGCGAGTTTTGCAACAATTTGGCGTTTGGTTTCGGCTTCTATTTCCTGCTTACGTTTTTCTTCTGCTTGCCGCTGCAGTTCTGCATCGGCTAATTCTTTAGCTTGTCGCGCTTGCTCCTGAGCTTGCAATTGGGTTTGTTTGTGTTGAAAAAGATCAACCAGTGCTTGCAGGATTTTTGCAATAGTTTCTTCAATGCTAATTGGCGCTAACTTTTTGGCGATGCCGGTAGAAAGACAAACCGCAAAATCTTTAACACTTTTATTCATGACCTTGCGGCCAGTGTGGTCAACAAATAGCAGTTGATCTATCTCTGTGCTTTTCATTGCGAGCTTGCAGCGAATCATTTGCCCGTGTTCGCCGCTAAATAAAATCCAGTCACCTTCCACCAAATTATGCGTTTGTTGAAGTAAATCGGATGTGACGCGCGTGTTCAAGTTGTTGTGGCCTTCGGGATAACTTAAGGCAACAAAGGCTTCGCATTGAATGCTTTGCTTTTTAATCGCCAGCATCAATTGTTCCGATAGCCCCTCAACCCATTGGCGATAAGTATCGGGGTTGCTGGTGGGAAGTGTAAGGCTGGTTTCCAGTTCGTTTAAAAGCGCGGGAATTGTGCGGTATAGAGATTGTTCATCTTCTTCGCTGCGCTCTTGTAAATTAATCGTGACAAATACTTTGCCCAACATGGGTAGCAAGCGCTGCCATTTTTTCCAGAAAGGGTTTTCACTACCAGCGGTGAAATAGGAGTGCAACAATTCGCTCTTGAGCACGTTTGCAATACCTGCGCTCAAATCCTGCGGGAATAATTTAAATGCTAGCGATGCGTTAATTAAATCCAGCACGCGCGCTTCAGCGCTCATCATTTTAAAATGATTAACTTCTGTTTCGCACAGGCGGGTTTCCAGCATGGCGGCGCGTTTATCTTCGCTATCGAGCCAGCGTTGGAATTCCTGTTGCGCAGTACGCAAGTTATGCAGATCGCCGCGTACGCATACTTGAATAAATTCCGACAATTTTTCTAAAAATTGCTGGCTGATTTTAGAGTCGCGCGCATACCAAATATTGGCGCGGCTAAGGATAAGTTGCAGGGCACTTCGCAGAGGGTGATCGGGATTGCAATAGAATGCATCGTCCTGCGCAATTTGCGGGCTCAATGCGTGTTGCAGTGCGATAAGTTGATGGCTGAGTTCCAAATCAAATTGATCGCCTTTCAACACAAAACTACACAGTTTTTCAGCGGTGGTAGTGCGCAAGCTTGCTACGGGTGATGGTGCAGCGGCTGAGCGAAGTAGTTGTTCCAGCTCGGCAACATTTCCCTGCAGAATGTTTTGAATGCTAAAGTTTGGTTGCATTTAATCGTGTATCACAAAGTCGAAGGGGCTAAAGTTGGCTCTCCGCTGAAGTTGGCTCCCCGTAGTGAGCTGATCCAGGCATTTGCCTAACCATATTGCCTAACTATAGGTTTAATTGGTCCCCCCCGCGAACTTTAGGGAGATTAAATTCCAGCTTCGATAGCACCGCCAACTTGCGTATAATCGCCGGCCACAATTGTCCCTAAGCTCCGCTCTGTTTGAGCTAGCTATTTTTGAGTTCCCTATGAAAATTACTGCGCCCAATTCCAGCCTTTATTCAACTGCCCAGGTTTACGCTTTGGACGCCGCTGCCATCGCCAGCGGTATTCCCGGAATCCAGTTGATGAAGCGCGCAGGCCGTGCGGCCTTTGATTTGTTGACCGAGCGCTTTCCAGCGCCGGAACTCATCAGTGTCTACTGCGGCTCGGGCAAAAACGGTGGGGATGGCTATGTATTGGCCGCCTTGGCTGCCCAGCGCAAGTTTCCGGTACAGGTTATTCAATTGACCCCTGGCGATAAATTAACGGGCGAAGCCCGCGCGGCATACGAGTTTGCGGTACAGGAACAGGTTTCTATCCTTAACTTCGCGCAAGTTGCTGCACCAACTTCCGGCGTGATTGTGGATGCCCTGCTGGGAATTGGTGTGCAAGGCGATGTTCGTCCCGAATTCGCTGCCGCCATCACTCAAATCAATGCCAGCCGTTTGCCGGTTCTGGCCGTGGATATTCCTTCTGGCCTTGATGGCGATACAGGTGCGAGTCACGGCGCAGTGGTTAATGCGGACGTCACCATTAGTTTTATTGGAATTAAGCGTGGCTTGCTCACAGGCCGTGGCCCCGCCGTGTGCGGTGAGATTGTGCTGTCCGATTTGGCGATTCCAGCCGAAATCTACGAACAAGAGGCTGTTCAAACTGAGCAATTACATCTGATTGATTTGTTGGAGTCTCTCCCTCCCCGCGATGCCGACGCCCATAAAGGCCACTTTGGTCATGTGTTGATAATTGGTGGTGATCACGGCTACGGCGGTGCAGTCATTATGGCTGCGGAAGCTGCCGCACGTAGCGGCGCTGGTTTGGTCAGTGTGGCGACTCGCCCTGAACATGTGCCTGCAATTCTTACGCGCTGCCCGGAAATTATTGCTCGCGGTGTAGTGTCTGGCCAGGAACTGGAGCCCCTGTTGGCGCGCGCCACTGTGTTGGTGATTGGTCCCGGTCTTGGTCGTTCACCCTGGTCTGAACAGTTGCTGCAAGTGGCCGCCAAGTCTGGCCTACCTATGGTGGTAGATGCTGACGCGCTTAACATACTGGCGGAAGGGCGGGTCGTTCCCAATTTAGCGCCGCAAGAAAATTGGCTCTACACGCCGCACCCCGGTGAAGCAGGGCGCTTGCTCGGCACGACCAATTCCATCATCAACCAAGACCGTTTTTCTGCTGTGACCAAATTGCATCAAAAACTCGGTGGTGCGGTAATTTTAAAAGGTGCAGGAAGCCTGGTGTTGGGCGAGTCCGGTCTTACTGGCATAGTCACAGCGGGCAACCCGGGCATGGCAACCGGCGGTATGGGCGATGTATTGAGCGGCATTTTAGGTGCGCTTATCGCGCAGGGTTTATCGGTAGAAGAAGCTGCGCAATTGGGCGCTGTACTACACGCGAGTGCTGCAGATTTAGCGGTAGAACAAACCGGCCAGCGCGGTCTGTTGGCAACCGATATCATTCCTTATGTGGCGCAATTGCTGAGCGAATAAAGTGTCATCGACTTCCCAAGAATTTACGCAAGAATTTTATATCGATAACGAAAACGATATGGTCGCGTTTGGCGAGCGCATTGGCCGCAGTTTACGCGCGCAACCCAAATCCCAATGCGTATTTTTAAACGGTGATTTGGGCGCGGGCAAAACAACTTTATCGCGCGGAATTTTGCGCGCATTCGGCCACACTGGCGCAGTGAAAAGTCCCACCTATACCTTGGTAGAAATTTACGAATTTGCCGAGCGCCGCGTATATCATTTTGATTTGTATCGTTTAGGTGACCCGGAAGAATTGGAATACATGGGTATTCGCGATTATTTTTCTGACGGCAGTATTTGTTTAATGGAATGGCCAGAACGTGGCAAGGGAATTTTACCTGAATCCGATCTCTTGATTGATGTAAGCGTACAAGGGGCGGGGCGTAAAATTCAGCTTAAGGCTAAAACTAATTTCGCGTTAGCTTAAACAATATAAACAATTCCTTGCTGTGCTGCCGCGCCGTACTTCTGTATAAATTGCGCAACAATCATTTAATCCAGGCTCTCCTATGAATATTTCTGAATTCCAAATTCTTGCGAACAGCATTGCTGATGAAGTTGGGCGCTTGCTGCCTAAAATTTTAGAAGTTCCGGAAGAATTACAAATCGCTAACGGCAATTGTGTGCTGTGCGTGATGAATGCTGCGGGTGATACAGTTACGCGCATGTACGGCACAAACCCGATTCGCCAACGTCAGGTTGCACAGGTCGCCACAAAAAAGGCGCTGCAAGTTTGGTTAACCGGTTATGCAACGGGCGCTTACGAAAAGTTGGTTTATAACGGCGAGCTGGATACTGAAAAGTTTGGAATTCCGCATCCGGAATTTATTGGTTGGCTTGGTGGGCTTGAAGCAAAAACAGCGAGCGGCGAACGCTTGATTGTAGCCTTTAGCGGTGTGCGCGGTGAAGAAGATCAGGGTGTGTTGCGTCGCGCGGCAGCGAATTTGAAAACTTTTTCAATTGTTGAGCAATAGGCTCTAATCGAATAAGTGCACATAAAAAACGCAGCCGAGGCTGCGTTTTTTGTTTCTAGCAAAGCGAAAAAATTATTCTTCGCTTTCAATCAATTCGCGGTAGTCAGCAGCATCAAGGGCTTCTTCCAATTCGGCCAAATCGTCTGGCTTAACACGGAAGAACCAACCGTCGTCGTAAGGTGATGCATTAACGGTTTCCGGTGCATCTTGCAGTGCTTCGTTAACTTCTACAACTTCGCCAGATACCAAAGAGTAAATGTCAGAAGCTGCTTTAACAGATTCCACGACACCCGCTTCTTCGCCAATTGAAACGCGGCTACCAACTTCCGGGGTTTCTACATAAACCACATCGCCCAAGGCTTCTTGTGCGTGGTCGGTAATGCCGATGGTGACGGTTCCGTCTTCTTCAACGCGTGCCCATTCGTGGCTGCTGAGGTATTTCAATTCTTTGCGGATGTCGCTCATGATGTTTTCCTGTGCTTTTAAAATTGTTCTGATCTGTTCGTTAGATCGTTAAATAGTTTAATGAATCGTTAAACAAGAGCTTTGCCGTTGCGCACAAAATTTGGTGCAACCACATCCACTAATACTTGCTTGCCGCGCATCTCTACATAGCATTGGCTACCCACACTCGCGGGTACGCGGGCCAGGGCAATAGAATAGCCTAAAGTCGGCGAAAAAGTCCCGCTGGTAATCACGCCTTTTTGATCGCTGCCGTCTACAGACACCACTTGCTCGGCGCGCATAACGCCGCGTTCGCGCAATACCAATCCCACTAATTTGAACTCTGCACCGGCACTTTTTTGAGCTTCAATAGCCTTGCGGCCTATAAAGTTGCGCTCAGCCGGTTGCAAGGCGAGAGTCCAGCCCATATTGGCAGCCAGTGGCGACACGCTATCGTCCATTTCATGGCCGTAAAGGTTCATGCCGGCTTCCAGGCGCAAGGTGTCACGCGCGGCCAAACCGCAGGCAGGTACGCCAGCTTTATTGAGCGAATTCCAGAAAGTTTCGACTTCTGCATTGGGGAGCATGATTTCCAAACCGTCTTCGCCGGTATAGCCGGTGCGGGCGATAAACCATTCGCCTTCCGGCAAACCCTGGAAAATTTTCAGGCTATCAATAAGCGCAGCGCGCGCTGGTGATACTACGGTTTTGGTGAGTTCAATGGCCTTTGGGCCTTGAATCGCAACCATCGCCAAGTCATCGCGCTCTGTCAGTTCAACGTCAAAATCGGCGGCGATTTTGGTCATCCAGGCCAGGTCTTTTTCGCGGGTCCCGCAGTTGACCACAGTCCTAAACCAAGCTCCCGATGCATTCTGGGGCATGTTGTAAACGATCAAATCGTCGATCACGCCGCCATCGGGGTTCAACATACCGCTGTAGAGCGCCTTGCCAGGAATCGCTTCAATTTTGGCGACGTCATTCGCCAGCAAATACTGCAGGTAGGCTTTAGCGTCCTCGCCTTTAACATCCACCACGGTCATGTGGGATACGTCGAACATCCCGGCGTTTTGGCGCACGTGATTGTGTTCTTCGATTTGTGAGCCGTAATGCAAAGGCATATCCCAGCCGCCAAAGTCGACCAGCTTGCCGCCCATAGCTTGGTGGGTGGCGTAAAGCGCGGTTTTAAAACCCATGAATGCCTCGATATCAATTTCAATAGGAAGGGGAGGGGAAAAGGCCGCTATTCTAACGGCGCGGCGGGTCTTCTGCCAGTTGAATCCGGCAGAATCCCAAGGTTGGATGCTATCGCGGCGCGCTCGAAGAAGTCTTTGAATCGGAGGTCGAGGAATCCGGGTGCGTTGAGTCGTAAGTTTCGGGGTTAAACCAAAAGTGCTCAAATTTGCGATAGGTTTCATCGCTCATGTAGGGGTTCTTAATGTGGATAACATGGCGATTTTTTAAGTTGGCTTTCGCAATCAACTCGCCGTTGAACTCTTCAAACAGCTTATCAAAACTGCCGTCGCGCAACATAGCCTCAAGCCCATGTTGAATGTCTTGTGCGAGTACTTTATTGGCTTGGCTGACATGGTAAAAATAGGCAATGGGGTAATGC
Source organism: Cellvibrio zantedeschiae (assembly GCF_014652535.1). Classification (NCBI taxonomy): domain Bacteria; kingdom Pseudomonadati; phylum Pseudomonadota; class Gammaproteobacteria; order Cellvibrionales; family Cellvibrionaceae; genus Cellvibrio; species Cellvibrio zantedeschiae. The sequence goes on from NZ_BMYZ01000002.1 coordinate 37,500, forward strand.
AGTACCAGGTTTTTTTCAATCACCACATTACTCAGCATGGATTGCTGGTTTTTCTGCTCGGACCAAATCTCGGAGATGGAGCGGGGGAAATAATTAAAACGCTTGGACATGAGCATTTTAAAGGTGCCGTTGTAGGTAGGCGTCTCCACTATATCAAAATGATTGGCGCGCAAAATTGAAGTGTCGTGCCAATATTTCACCTGCCCCAAGGGAATTTTTTTCAGTTCGGCCTCAGTGGTAGTTTTTGAAAACAGCGGCTGGTCTTCTTTATTGATGAAAAAAATCCGCCAGCCAATCAGTCCCTTATCAATCGGTATTTCAATCGCCATTAAACGCTTGTCCACCTCCGGGCCCGGCGCGTCCCAAAGTACGTCGATTAACCCATCAACCACCATTTGCATTTGGCGCGCATGAGTTGCACCACGAACCCGCACCACCGCTTTGTAAGGCTTACCGGAACGGGCGAGTGATTGTTTTAGCAGCTCGATAAAGAACAGGTTGCGATCATCCTGAATGCCCACAGAATCGGTGCCGGTATAACCCACTTCTATAACGTCTGCTGCCGCGCAGGGAAGCGCGAGCACGCACGACAGCAGCGCTGCAAACAGCAGGCTTCTGCGCAAATAAGAAAATGGTCTTGGCGGATTTATCATGGTTTATTGTTCTACCAATGTTTTAAGGTGTATAGGAGTATAGCCCCCTGTTTGTATACATGTTAGCCGAATCAGTTTTGGCACTAAACCCTGGTAGTTGTTGTCTGTTTATTGAATAAATGAAATCGTTTTTTTCGTTTAGCGCTGCAGCTGCGTTGCAGGCTATAAGCGGAGCGACAAAAAGGTATACTGCGGTCATCCAACCCATGAAGGAGTGCACAGATGAAAGTGAAATCTGTATTAAAAATAACCGGATTTATATTTGCGTTTTTAATTGGCACCATTATTATTTTGGCGCTGGTGGTAGACGCCAATACATTTAAACCGCGCATTCAAGCGCTTGCAGCTGAGCATGGTGTAGTGCTCAACATGCGCGGTGATTTACGTTGGGCTTTTTGGCCAGCAATTGGTTTGGCTGTGAATGAAGTTTCAGTGGCCGATAGCGATACTCCCCAGGCAATTTTGGCCGATGTTAAAAAAGCCAGCTTCCTCGTTGCTTTCGTTCCACTGATCGGTGGCGATTTACAAGTCAAACATGTGCTGGTTGATGGCGCCGTGATAAATCTTTCTGTTAACGAACAGGGCGTGGGCAATTGGGAAAATATTCTCAAGAAAAAAGATGCATCCACTGGCGCCCCGCAAACTGCGGGAGCAACAACAGATAAAAAAGATCTCAAATTATCGATCGAAAAAATCAGCCTGCACGATAGTCAGGTTACTTACACAGATTTGGGCAAAGGCAGCCAACTCGCGCTTAAAAATATCAACGTGGATATGAAAGATGTCAATCTCAAAGGTTCACCCTTTGAAGTAAATGCCGCGTGGGATACGCTCCTAACTCAAACAAAAACTAACCAAACCAAAACCAACCATGAACAGGCGAAAGATCCACTGCAAATCAACACAAAATTGCGCAGCAGTGTGGCTGTTGGTGAAGGATTAAATTCATTGGTGTTGGATAAAGGTGAAGTGGAATTGGCGATTCGCGCAAAAGATTCCACCAATCTTAAAATTCAATATTCACTAAAAGCCAATGACCTTAAAAATAATCTTAGCTATCAAGGCAAGCTGGAAATACCCACGCTAAATGCCAAACAATTGATCGCAGCTTTTGGTGTGCCTTACAAAACCGCAAATGAAAAAGCTTTAACAGATATAAATTTTGCAGCCGAACTCTCTGGCACAAAAAAACAAATTGCCTTTAATAATGTGAAACTGAAAGTGGATAACACCCACCTTAATGGTCGCTTGGCAGTTACCGATTTCACCGCGCTGGCTATTGATGCAGATTTGCAAGGCGATACCATAAATGTGGATGACTACCTCGCACCGCCGCTCCCACCAGTTGTACCCGACGCAGCGGGCAATGCACCGGCACCTGCAGCCGTAGCGGTAACGGGCGATGAACCCTTGGTGCCGGTAGAATTATTGCGCAAGCTTAACGGCCAAGCCAAAGTCGCATTTAACAGCGTTGTGTTCGCAAAAATGCAACTGGAAAAAGTGCTCTATGATGTGGATGCCAAGCAGGGGCTTATCCAGCAAACCGCTAATGCCAATGTTTATTCTGGCAGCATTCACGCAAAAAATACGGTAGATGCACGCAACGATAAAGCACAGCTGCGTTTTGAAACCATCGTAAAATCCATTGACCTTGCACCGCTCATGAAAGCCAAAGGCTTTGATAAAAAAATGCAGCTTACTGGTCATATTCACGCCAACGCTAGCGGCCAATCGGTTGGCAACACGCGCAATCAAATATTGGAAACCCTTACCGGCAATTTTAATTTCTCCGGTGACCAGGTACGCATAGCGCCGCTAAATGTGGAGCAGCAATTTTGTAAAGCGGTAACCTTGATAACGCAGGAAGACCTATCGCAAACTACCTGGAACACTTTTACCGAGTTACAAAAGTTATCGGGCAAAGCGACCATCGCTAAACGCGTGGTAACCGTGGAAGATGTGAGTGCTAATGTGGAAAAATTATTGCTCGGCACCAAAGGTACAATTAATTTGGCTAACGGTAGTTATGATTTCTTGCTGCCACTTAAATTGAACCGCGACGCAAAGGATACGCCCACAAGCATTATCACCAGCGCGCAAGGCTGTAAAGTCACCAGCAACTATTGGGTAGAGCGCAGCTTGACCTTATTACGTTGTAAAGGTGCTTACGCACAAATGGATCCCGCGAAAGATTGCCGCCCGGATAAAGACCAATTAAATGGTTTAATCAAAGATTATGCTGCCTATAAGTTAAAAGAAAAACACGGCGCAAAAATCGAAGAGAAGAAATCTGAGCTAATGAAAAAACTGGATGAAAAACTCGGCGGCGAAGGCGCAGCGCAAAAAGCCAAAGATACACTCAGAAATTTATTTAAAAAGAAAGAAGACAAAACTCAATAATGACAACTCAATTTTCGCAGTCAGTTTTAAAGTGGTTTGATAAACACGGTCGTAAACATTTGCCCTGGCAGCAAGACATCACGCCATATCGCGTGTGGTTGTCAGAAATTATGTTGCAACAAACGCAAGTGGCGACCGTGATTCCCTATTTTGAACGCTTCACCAAAAAATTCCCCACCGTGCAAAAACTCGCGGCGGCACCTATTGATGAAGTTTTACATTTATGGACCGGTTTAGGCTACTACGCTCGTGCGCGCAATTTGCATCGCTGCGCAAAAACAGTTGTTGAACAATACGGCGGTGAATTTCCCGGCACTGTAGAAGAGCTTGCAGAATTAACTGGTATTGGTCGCTCAACGGCAGGTGCAATTGTTAGCATCGCGTTTCAAAAGCGCGCCGCAATTTTAGACGGCAACGTCAAGCGCGTGCTCGCACGTTACCGCGCAATTGATGGCTGGCCGGGGCAAACCGATACGCTAAATCAGTTATGGGAAATTGCCGAAGAATACACACCCGCAAAACGCAGTAATCATTACACTCAAGCCATGATGGATTTGGGCGCAACTGTGTGCACGCGCAGCAAACCCAAATGCGATCAGTGCCCGCTGCAATCAGGTTGCATCGCCTACGCGCAAGGCGAGCAAACGCGTTACCCTGGCAAAAAACCGAAAAAAGAATTGCCCGAAAAATCTATCCAGCTATTAATGTTCCGCAATCCCAATGGCGAAATTTATTTGCAACAGCGCCCACCGCAAGGCATTTGGGGCGGCCTCTGGAGCTTTCCCGAATTAGCCATAGATGCCGATGCCGAAACCCACGCGCAAGACCAATTCGGCAAAGTGGCGCATGCCGAAGTTTGGAACAGCTATCGCCATACGTTTAGTCACTACCATTTGGATATCACGCCCGTACTTATCCAACTCGCCAAAGCCCCGCGCGCTGTTGCCAGCGGCGGCCATCATTGGTACAGCCTGCATGAGCCAGAAGCCCTGGGCTTGGCCGCACCCGTGAAAAAGCTACTGGAAAAACTCAGCCAGTTAGATCCGTTAAGGTGATCGCTATCAATCGCTAATCGCCCTACAATAGCCAGCAATTATTTATCTAGGAATTCCCATGGCTCGACTCATTTTTTGCCGAAAATACAAACAAGAACTGGAAGGGTTGGATTTGCCCCCATACCCCGGCGCCAAAGGGCAGGATATTTTCGACAACGTCTCCAAAAAAGCCTGGCAAGAATGGATGGCGCACCAAACCATGCTCATCAACGAAAAACGCCTGAACATGATGGACATGGGTACCCGCGTATACCTCAACGAGCAAATGCTCAAGTTCCTGTCGGGTGACGAATACGACCAAGCCGATGGCTATGTTCCGCCCCCAAAAGCCTAATGGTTCAGTTCTTATAAAGAGTTGCGCAATAAACACCCAATCGGTTCAGCAATTAATTAACCCTTGATAAAAAAGGACTTTTTTTCATACCGAGTATTGACTCAAAACCCCCAAGCGGGTTTAATACGCGCCTCTTGCAGCCTAGCCTGCAAGCACGACACGCCCAGATAGCTCAGTCGGTAGAGCAGTGGATTGAAAATCCTCGTGTCCCTGGTTCGATTCCGGGTCTGGGCACCATATTTAAACCCGATGTTCGAAAGAACATCGGGTTTTTTATTGTCTGTGGTTTCTTGATCCCGTCCAATTAGCTGTTTGTCGTCCGCCTTCCTTTTCTGATTAATCCGTGTAATTGTGTGAAATTGCGTCAAATCAAGAAACTTTTATTATTGAAGATATCGAGGAGGTAATCACCAAGGAGAGAGGGTACGAGTAATGTTGAGTTCAGAAAAGTTAACAATTAATAATTAGAGGATTTACGACAATGCCAGTTCCATTGGAAGGTGTCTTAACGCAAGCTCAGCGTCAAAGTTTGGAAATTGAAGATTTTATTTTTCACATTATTGTTCCTGATGCGCATGAAGAAGAGAAGGTTATTTATCTGGACGAGGTTCAATTACAGCCGAATCAGAAGACGTTTTTTCTTGATCGGTTGAGAGAAACAGCTGAAGGAACTCAGTATCTATTTCAACCAAATGCAGTGCATTTGAAAGACAAGTGCATAAGTCTAATGTCTGCAGAAAGTGATTTTTTGGAAATTTCACGCCAAATTACTGCAGATTTTTCAGGTAGGCATCGAGGTCAAATGTCTGCGGGTGTCTTTATCGTTTCGGTCGTTAAATATTTAATATCTGCGAATGATTGGGGTAGGCTAATTTTCCTGGTTAAGATGGATAAACAGCCATCTATAACCTACAGCTATCGAGAAGAGAGCGGTAGAAAAATAGCTGTAGTTGAAGAGGTTAAAAATTCCTTAAACGAAACAAAAAATGCGATCCAAAAAAGTGCATTAATTGATACATCTAATCAGTTTGCTTGGGATGTTCTTGCCTTTGATAAAATCAAAAAACCGCTTTTGGGCGAATACTTTAAGGCATTCTTAGGGGTTGTAGAAAGGTTTCAAGATTCAGTTTTAACAAAAAGTGCGCACGACACAGTTAGAAGATGGGCTAAAAAATTGTCTCGTGCGGAAATACCTGAAGAGGAGGATGCAAATACATATTCAGGTCGATCATTAAATTATCTAATGGATAATGATACCTTTGATACCGATGGCTACCTCAATGCAGTTGTGCGCGATGAAGATCCAGAAAGAAAAAGGATATTAATTGGTTCTTTGAGAGCCGCTTTGGATGCATCAGGTATATCAGGACAATTATTTAGTCCGAAGCCAAACTCTTTGAAGAGAAAAGATAAAAAACAAGTTTATAGAACCTTCGAAGGAGTTACTATCGAATATGAAGGGGAAAGAAGTGCAGCAGGCATTAGTATTGAAGATCGAGGAAATGGAAAAAAACGCATTATTATTGAGACAAACAGACTGGATGTTGGTTCATGAGTACGAATTGGATATATAGCTTAGCCTCATATATTGATAGGCTTGGTGATTTTTCATCGAGTCTAGAAGAAGAATGCATGCGTTTAACAATAGAGGGACACTCAATCACTAAGGGTGTGGCAGCGGAGCTTCAAGCGATAATAAGAATTTTAGCTGAAAACAACTTAAATGGCCCAACTATTTTAACCAGCGATGGAGACGTAGTTGAGGAGGGTGACTTGTCAGATCCCGATTTATTAAGTGGAGACGGCTGGCGATTTATTTTAGGGAAAGAGGAGATTTCTCAAAAGCTAATCAAACGAACTAGTGAAAAAACTGTTATTTTTTTTAAGTTAAAAGAATTTCTTAAATGGTTGGATCAATTTGATCCTTTGGAAAAGCCAAATCACAATTATATAGATTTATACACGCCTACAACATTTATAATAAATGGACTGTCTGAACCTTTTGGTGGACCTCTGACTTGGGTTATTCCGATTGGTGAGGTTCATAGTCAAGACGTAAAAACAAATCTTCCTGATGTTATAGATGTGCATCAGCTAATTCATGTTGTAACAAGTAAAGCAATTTGCATTTCACCTCGATGGTATGAATTGTCTTGGGGTGATTTTGATTCGGAAATCGCAAGAAAATTTATGACATTGAGTTCGAAAGTGTTTGCAGCATGTCTTGTGCACGATTTGCGCTTTTTTAATGAAAAGTATGAGGTATCGTTAAATGGAACAAAGAGGCTGAATTTACCTCTTTCAAATGGTACCGAGGAAATAGATAAAGATTTTATAAAAACTTTAAGGGACACGATTGTTTGGGTGTATTCAGAGAGACCTGAAACACGACTTAAGTTAGTTATGGATAGATTGTCTATAGATATTCCTCCTGGAAATTCGTTAATTTCAGGAATGATTGATTCATTAAGATTTGCGCTGCAACAAGCTCGAGATGCCTACGCATTTGTTATATTAGATAGAAAGGATGCATATCATAAGGAAATGCGTGAGCTAATGAAGGATATGAAGTCTCAAGCTGATATATACGCATCAAAAGTCAGAGACCTCATAGGTAGCCTTACGAGAGACATCTTGGGGGTGTTAGTGTTTATGGGCTTCTCGTTTATAGGGAAGTTTGATCAAGCCAAAATCGATCAGTTGTTAGACAGTCGCGAATTATCTTTGCTGACCAAAGTGCTAGCTATCTATTTATTATTTTCTTGTGCTCTACAGTTGATTAGTTGCTGGAGAGATTCTTCGCTAACATACGGTGAAAGCAAAAAATGGGTTTTGGTATTGCAGAATTATACTTCGCTTGATGATATCCATGAGCGTTTCTTGATCCCTGTGGAAAAAAGAAGACAGACATTAAATATTGCTATGTGTTTATGTGGGGGCTTATATGGCATTTTAGCGTTGGCTACTTGGAACTTAATATTTATTGTTCAACTATTACTTGCACAATTTTAACCGTTCAATTGTAGCGATAGTAAAATTAGGGTCAGAGTAAAAAACGAATCGTTTTTACTTTTATGCGTTTTTATACTATCGGATAGGGAGCATATATGAACGAAAAACAACAGAGTTTAGCGTTGTTGAAATTTAGGGCATCCGGTTTAAGTTTAAGTCAGGCTCTAAAAATTAATATGAAACTCTATTTATTCCGGTTGGTCGCTATTTGTGTTTCTATATATCTTGCAAATAAACATCCACAAACCTGTGTGTTGTTCTATGTGGCCGCAGGTGTGTTACTGGGTGCATTATTACAAGATGTAGCTTGGCAATATAAGCTCGTTAAATCTTGGCCGTTTACAAATAAAATAATCAATTGGGATCTTGTTGAGGATATTGCTAAAGATTAATTGGGCGCTCGCTTTGTTTGAACATTGAAAGCTATCTTGCAGTTTAATAGCATTGATACGCACTTAAAAAATTGATGAGTTCGACTCTAGGGGACTTGGATGGATAAGCCGCGAATTCGAGTGGATTTCAATGAACTTTTGGAAGCAGATTTAGTTTTTCTCTCTAAAGTAGATGCAGTTGAGGATTCAGCAGGTCGGAAAATTCACCTAAGTGAAGGAGAGCCCGTATCAATATATGAATTCAATCTTTATGACGATGGTGAAAAGGAATATCTGTTAGCAGAAGGTGTTGCAGTCTTAAATACCTTTCAGCCAAATCCTGTCGCAAAGTGGTGTTGCCGCATAAATGAGCTCGGAATTACAGTTATAACTGAAGAACAATAGATTTCAAATTTAAGAATGCATAAATTGAATTGCTTACAAAAATCTATCGCAATTGCAGCTCCTGCAATTCTACTTTCCGCCCCGGCTTTTGCTCATGGGGGTGGTTTGGTTCTACTATTTGTCGGGTTTCCATTACTTGCGGCCCTGTTCCTTTTTTATCTGGGTTGGTCTGTTTACACTGCGTCGGTAAAAAAACGCTTCGCTACTTTTATGCAATCGATTGTTGTTGGCGCACTTTGGCTTGTTGTATTCATTGGGCCATGGCTTCAGGGAGAGATTGAAAATTTTCTTAGGGAGTATGAAATAATCTGGGCTTTCGCCATTCCCTTGTTATTATTTGTAGGTTCCTGGATTTTGCTAAAGAAAAAATCGAAGTATTAGCAAAGGATATGTTCAATTCACTCGTATTGGATTTTTAAAAATAAAGATAAATAAGAGGATTAAATGAAAAAAATAATATTAATGATGGTTTGTCTATTAACCGGCTGTTCAATGAATGCCGCGGTTATGTATAGTGGTGAAAAACTTCCGCGTAAAGATACAGCTGTTGTTTCCGTATTTGGAAATTATGGTGAAAAGAAAGTGTCGCTGCGCCTAACCGAGGTGGACGGTCAACCAGTACCGGGCTCGTCAAACTTTATGACATACGAGGTGCAGTTAAAGCCCGGCAAACATAAGCTGAAATACTACGTATGGCATGATCTGCGCGTATCGAGTTGGAAAGAAGCCTATGTAGAAACCGAACATAATTTGCAGGTTGGTCATACCTACTTTCCCGATGTAGAAATTAAAGATGGACGACAAGCCAATGTGTGGATGGTGGATAAAGGCGAAAACTACCCCGTTGAATGTAACCACGGATTGTTGGCGTCAAACAAATACCCAAAAGAAAAATGTAAGTAATCTCTCCTTGTTGATTCATAACTCCTGCTAAATGTTTACTCCTCTCCCTGTGCGGGAGAGGGGTATGGCTGACAATTTTTTAGCGGCGTATTTCAAATATCAGATTAAAAGGTGTTTCTGTCGCGCGGCGAAAATGTGTAAAGCCTGCTTTGCGAAATACCTCTGCTAACCGCGCTTCACCGGCTTGTGCGCCGAGTACCATTTTTCCTCCCTCTGATATTGCATGTGCGCAACAAATGGTTGTTGAACCGGCGTAATAGAGGCGGGAGATTGGTGAAAGATTTTCCTCGAGGTGATCCTTTGCAAAAGGTTCTACCAACATGATGGTGCCACCAGGTGCAAGCGTTTTTGCTGCATATTGAACGGCTGCAATTGGATCGCCCATATCATGCAAACAATCAAAAAAACAAATCAGTTGGTATTGCTGATCAGGGTAGTTAACAGCGGTTGCAATATCAAAACTGACTTGCCCTTCGACGTCGGCAGTGCGTGCATTTTTTTGTGCTTGTTCAATGGAAGCTGGATGTGCGTCGTAACCAAAAAATTGTGATTTCGGAAATGCTTGCGCCATTAAAATGCTTGAATGGCCGTGGCCGCAACCTATATCGGCCACACGAATTCCTGCTTGTAGTTTTTCTACAATTCCGTTCAGTGTCGGAAGCCATTGTGCAACCAGGCTACCTCTGTATCCATTGCGATAAAACGCGGCTACACCGCAATGCAGGCGTGCATCATGCTCACCCCACGCAACACCTTTGCCGGTTTGAAATGCATTGATAGTTTTGTCTTCATCGAACCATAAGGATGCGGCTGCATTCCAGGCGTGAGGTATAAATACCGGGCTATTTTCGTCTGCCAGCACTAGCGCATGTTCTGGTGAAAGTTCGTAGGTGTCACTTATAGCGTGATAATCCAGATAACCACCGGCAGCTTGCGAATTTAACCATTCGCGCACATAACGCTCTGTACAATTTGAACGCGCAGCGACTTCACTCGCGCTAAGCGGCCCGGCTTTGGCCATGCATTTGTAGAGCCCGAGCTTATTGCCGATACTAACCATAACACCGCCGTAGGATGACGATAAATCGTTAACCGCGCGCATAACGAAGGCTTCCAGTTTTGTGTGGCTTAGCGAAGGTGCATTCATGAGATTGATTCCTTGAGTTGAGGGTTTACATTTCCCAGCCATCATCTCTGTAACCCGGCGTAGGATTAAGAGCTGGAATCACCTAAAATCGGTTCGTTTGTGCCACTTCCACTTTTTTGCATTTAAGGATTCAAGAATGAGCAACGATCTATTGCCTGGTGGAAAGGTCTATCGCGTCAGTCTATTGGTATTGCCGGATGCAGTAATTTCTACTGTGGCGGGTATTTACGATGTGATGAACAGCCTTGGTCTAATGGCTATCAAATCGGCCACGAGTGCTACAACATTTAAGGTGGACATAGTAGGCGAAATGGTTGGCCCGCTGGATTTGGTGAGTGGTGTTCCTTTTCATGTGCAGCGCTCAATTGATAGCGTCACTGAAACCGATATTGTTATTGTCCCGTCATTTTTATTGAGTAGCGGTTCATGGGAGAAAAATCGTTATCCCCGTTTAATTAACTGGCTGCGTTCAACGCATGCAAGCGGGGCGATTATTTGCTCTGCGTGTTCTGGTGTTTTTTTGTTGGCTGAAACTGGTCTGCTTGATAATAAAGACGCGACTGTGCACTTTAACTACGCCGATATTTTTGCGGCTACTTATCCCAAGGTAAGTATTTATCCTGAGCGTGTATTGGTCGTTTCGGGGCAGCACGAAGAATTAATTTCTTCTGGCGCGTCTATGAGCTGGCACGACTTGGTGTTGTATCTATTTGCGCGATTTATGGGGGCTACTCTTGCGCAAGAAGTTGCGCGCTTATTTGCTTTGCAGTGGCATCAAGATGGCCTCACGCCTTATATTGTATTTGAAGGTAAATTTGATCACGGTGATGCAGAAATCCAAATCGCTCAACAATGGTTGCAGTTGAATTTTTCGGTGGCGAATGCGGTTGATCAAATGATTACGCATTCGTCATTGGCCGAGCGTACTTTTAAGCGTCGCTTTACAGCGGCCACAGGTATAACGCCGATTGAATATGTTCAGCGCTTAAGAGTTGAAGACGCAAAGCGTCGTTTAGAGCGAACCAATACGTCAATTGATGAAATTAGTTGGCGAGTCGGCTATGAAGATGCTGCATTTTTTCGGCGTATATTCAAGCGAACTACAGGCCTTACTCCCGGCGCTTACCGCAAACGTTTTTGTATTCCGACCTTTGCGCGCTAGTAGTTAATTGAGCATCCCGATATTCATGAAGTTAAGGTTGAGGCAGTGCTTTAACCAAGGTTACTATAGTCTGCCAAACCAGACGGATATGATTAATTTTGTGCGGTCTACTAAACCCTGCTCGATCCCTGATCCTTTAATAAATAATGTGGAGTAATGAAGTGAATCTATCAACCTACTTGTTGTTCGAAGGAAACTGTAAACAAGCAATGGAATTGTACAAATCCATTTTTGGCGGCGAGCTTGGTATTTCTTTGGTGGGTGAAACGCCAATGAAGGATATGTTCCCCGAATTTATGCATAGTAGAGTGTTAAATGCGCGTTTGCAGTCAGCAGTGGTTGATATTTCCGCTTCAGACTGGTTGCGGCCATCAGAGCAATACGTGCAGGGAAATAACATGTCGCTTTATATTAGTGGCGGTAGCTTCGAAGAAACTGGAAGGATCTTTTCAGCGCTGTCAAACAATGCCGTTATAACAGATGCACTGGTGGAGCAATCCTTCGGGCTTTACGGTGCATTGAAAGATGAATTCGGAGTTTGTTGGAAGTTTCACGCAACTAAAAATTAAATCTACTTTTACCACGCTTGTAGATATGATGCCTACGAGCTACTTGAAACTTTTTAAAGCCGAAGTCCATAGTGTCTTTTTTTGCTAACCCTTAATATTTGGAAATTTCTGTGACTAACAACGACATACTCCGCCGTATACGATTTATTTTTGATTTAAGTGATTCCCAAATGATCGATACCTTCGCAAAGGCGGATTTTGTAGCATCGCGTGAGCAGGTGAGTGCCTGGTTGAAAACGGATGATAAGCCAGACTTTAAAGAGCTGAGTGATAAGCAACTGGCGACCTTTTTAAATGGCTTTATCAATAAGAGACGCGGCAAAAAAGACGGGGTTCAACCTGAGGCCGAAGATCGTTTGAATAACAATATTATTTTTCGTAAATTAAAAATAGCATTGGACTTTAAAGAAGAGAATATCTTAGAGGTTATGCAGCTTGCAGGTTTTGCTATCAGTAAGCACGAGTTGAGTGCGCTGTTTCGCAGGCAGGATCACCACAATTATCGCGAGTGCCAAACGCAAATTTTGCGTAATTTTTTGAAAGGCTTGCAAATCAAGCTGCGAGGTAATCTAGCTGATCCTGAGCAGGCTGATGAAAAATCTTAATTCAGTCGCGGCTCGAATAGCTTATTTTAATGTTACAAAATTTCAGTGATGGCAGCATAGCTAAACTACACTCTTACATAATCTTTAAATAAAAATGATCTGGAGAGAATCCGATGAACAAATGGCTAACCACAACAATTGCAATTTGCTTGACGTGCGTATCTTTATCTGTTGTTGCAGAAGAAAAAAATACCAAAGCTGCACATGAACAAAAAACAGAAAAGCCGGCCAATAATCCGTCTTATTTTTTTCCTCCTAAAATGCAGAGCTTCAGGTTATACGGCGATGCTGCAATTCCAAATTCAAAACCTGCGCCTGATGAAGAAATAGGTGCGGATAAAGGTTGGATACAAAAAGTCTCCCAACCCTATATTCAGGTTTACTTGCCTGCAAAAGTAAAAGCGACAGGCGCAAGCGTGGTGATATTTCCGGGTGGCGCTTATTGGGGTTTAACTTTTGATTACGAAGGTGTTCAGCAAGCAACCTATTTTGTTGACCACGGGATTGCAGCATTTGTTGTTAAATATCGCATTCCAAATGATGCCTGGATGCTGGACAAATCCATTGGACCATTGCAGGATGCGCAACAAGCGATGAAGTTTGCTCGCCAACATGCAAGCGAATGGGGCTTGGATGCGAATCGAATGGGTGCAGTTGGTTTTTCGGCGGGCGGTCACTTGGCATCAACCTTGGCGACGCATTTCGATAAACTTCAAATAGAAAATCCCGACAACATTAATTTGCGTCCTGATTTTCTTGTGCTTGTTTATCCTGTTATCAGCATGGATTCAAAAGTCACTCATGTGGATTCACGCAAAGCCTTGCTTGGTGAAAAGCCGTCTAAAGAACGTATTAATTATTTCTCCAATGAGTTGCAAGTAACTGCTAATACTCCGCCAACATTGTTGTTGCATGCTGTTGATGACAAGTTGGTCGATGTAAAAAATTCCATTCTATTTTTGGAGGCGCTCAAGAAAGAAAAAGTTCCCGTTGAAGCGCATCTCTTTGAAAAAGGAGACCACGGCTTTTTTCTGCTTCCACGCGACCGTTGGCAAAGCCCCATCATCGATTGGCTTACCACGAATGGTTGGCTTAACTTGAAGAAGAATTAATTTTTATGCTTCGTCGGTTAACTTCTTTGGTTGTACTTGTTACGGTTGCATATATCGCCGCGCGTTCTCGCGACGGCGATTTTTCCTAAATAAAATTTAAATAAGCGCTAAGCGAATTATCGGCTCCAGGCCACAACCGGGCAACCTAGGTTTCGCACGTCGCCGTTTGGTCGCGTTACAGTGAATCGCTTGGCATCTTCGGATGCAGCAACAGCTACAACATTTGCGGCCGTGGCTTCGGCATACCACACAGTGCAACTGCCGCGACAAGTTGCTTCAGTGCACACTGTGCCAGTATCTTTTATGAAGGCAACGTATTTGCTATCGGGTGACCAATAGGCGCGAGCGATCAAATCATTTTTGGTGAATCGTTTTAGATTTGAACCGTCAAGATTCATCATCCACAAATCAACGCCGCTTATTGTTCCCGTCTCCCGGAAAGCCGCCAGCTGAACCAATACTTTTTTTCCATCGGGGCTTACATAAATCGCTTGCGGGAATCTTGATTCGGGCCAGCTAATTTTTCCTATAGGTTGCTCATTACCTCCTAAAGTGATGCGAGTAATTTCACCAGAATATTTTGCGCGCAACAGAGTTCCATCTGGCATCCATGAAACAGCGTCTGACATTTTGCCGGGTTGTGTTGCAAAAATAGGTTTGTGCAAGTTGAGGTCGTAAACGATCATGCCTCTGGGTTCAAGAATCGTCGCGCCCCACGCGGCTAATATTTTGTTTTCGCCAATAGGCGAAGGAACAGGCTCACCCAGGTATCCTTCGATAGTTTGCTCCGATAATATTTTTCCATCGCTCGCCTGCTTAACAACAATATTGGTTTCATCACCTACTGAACCGTCAGACGTGTAGTTGCGATACACAAAGCGAGCACCATCTGGCCAAGGTGCGCCCCAATCTTTTGCGTCCACTCGAGCCGATACTCCCGAGTTGAGATTTAACACGTAAGTGCCTTCGGGATTATTTAAATCGAGCCACGAATGCCAAATTCGTCCGGGCAAATTGCTTTGGGAGTTTGTTTGTGCGGCAGCAGTTGTGCTTAGCAAAAGGCAGCTCACAGCGTAAAATAAAAACTGCCGCGTTTTAATGTCGCCGAATATTGCTATCTTGCGTAGTAATTTTACTTTCATTATCAAATTCCTCCTTAATGCCCCAACTATTTAAGTGATTTTATGTTGAAATAAAATTACATAAACTTGCGCTACGTCAAAAATTTTTGTTTTAGCGTAAAAACATGAACCTTGAGAAAAAATAAAAATTAAAACCGGGGCCAATCAGTATTGGAATAGGAGTTATTTGATGACAATCGATCTTCTCTTTGTTCACAGTGCAGGTTTGCAAATCGGAGGGCAGGGCAGTGCTCCGTTCGTAGAACAGCTTCGTCGTGATCTTGGTGCGGCGTACAAGATCTCATTTCCCATTATGCCTGCTCCCTCCAAACCGTCTTACTTACGATGGAAGTACGAGCTGAAAAATCTTTTGCATGGTGAAAGTTCGCCTAAGATTCTTATAGGGCATTCGCTTGGTGGCTCGGTTTTACTTAAATATCTTTCTGAACTGCCGGATAAAATATCTGCATCAGGTTTATTTATTGTCGCCGCGCCATTTTGGGGAAGTGAAAATTGGACGCTGGATGAATTTTTATTGCGCGATGATTTTGCTAAATCACTTCCTAAATCGCTTAAAATATTTTTGTACCACAGCAAAGATGACGACATGGTGCCCTTTAGTCACCTGGATTATTATCGGAAGGCAATTCCCCAAGCAGAAGTCCGCGAGCTTGATACCGGTGAGCATAGTTTTAAAAAAGGACTGCCGGAGTTAACCAGGGATATTCAAAAACTTTCAGCTTCATTGGGTAACTGATAATATCCGTTTCCACCTGCTCCGCTTTAAGTGAGCCTAATAGAATAAATAGTATAAAAATCAGGATGAATATGAAGTTAGAACTAAGCGGAACTGAGCTTACGCAACAACCCGATGAAGCAATAATTATCAGCTCGCTAAATACCTTGAAGAGTGATGATGACTCCTTTCTTATTTTATCGAAAGATACAATGGGCTATATGCAAACCTGTAAGGCCAGTGACGGAACTTATGTGTTGGAGTACCGCGAGAGCACAGAGGAAGAGGGGCATTACGAGTGCGCGGATGAAGCGCTAAGTTTTCAAAAAGTATTGTCTGCATTTATCAGCTATTTGCACGAAACTGATGAATGGAAAACCTCTCTTAAATGGCAGCCATTGGGCTATTCAAACGAATCCGGTGGTCGTTCAGTGGGGCTGTTGGTGTTTGCGGTGGTAGCCTTATTGGTAGTGATTACTACATGCATTTATGCATATAAATAAAATCAGCATTGCAAAAATAACCGTGTCATGGAGAGCTTGATATGAATATTGTTCAGGTTAGTGAAAAAACAATCGTCGGCTTAGGTGCGCGCACCAATAATAAAGATGAGATGAATCCGGGTACTGGAAAAATCGGGCCTTTGGTTCATCAATTTGATGCAAATGTTCAGGTTGATTACCGCGGTGGTGCTCGGGTTTATAGTGTTTATCACGAATATGAATCAGACGTATCGGGAAACTATTCTGTGTTAGTTGGTGCGGATAAGGTGGATTCATCTTCCGTGGAATTGATTGAGGTGAAAATACAGGAAGGAAATTATTTGGTGTTTACCGCCCAAGGGCAAGTTCCGCACATTGTGATTGAAACCTGGGGAAAAATTTGGACTTACTTTGCAAGCCCGAATTGCAGCCATACCCGTGCCTACTTAACGGATTTTGAGTTTTACAAAAGCCAAAATGAAATTGAAATTTATATTGGCATAAAATAATTCTGCCTGGATCATTACAGGTGTTTGCGATGAAGCGCAATTTTAACGCAGCCTTGCACCATTTTTTCTGAGTTGCCCTTATGCATGAAGCTTTCAAGATTTTTGTCCTGTCTACAATCATCATTACCCTGTGGACTGCGTTTTTGTTGTTACAGGATAAACGGGGTAATAAACTTTTAAACCGTTGGTTTGCGGCTTTTTTGGTGGCTTTAACTATGCCGCAAATGGATCTTTATGCAAATCAGGTAGTGCCCGGTGGTGTATTTAAGCTCGCATTGGTGGGCGCGACCTTTTTGTGGTTGAAAGGGCCGTTTGTGTGGACTTTTATCAAGGTACTCACCCGCAGGGAAACTGGTTTTCGTAATAATGCTCTGCACTTCTTGCCTTGGCTCTGCGTACTGGTCACAACATTGATTTTTCCCCAGTACGCCATGACCTGTATATTTATGGGTATGGCGCACATGACGCTGTACTTGATTTGCGCCCTGTGGCGCTTGATAAAAATGCGGGCATATTTAGTCGATGTGTGGCACGGATTCCAGAACTCGGCCTATTACTGGTTGCTTTATGTCATTGGCGGAGCCATGACGCTGGTGACTGTTGATTTAATTGTGATGTCGCTGGTGACTTCTGGCGTTATGCACACATACAACCTGTTAGATTATTGTGCTTTTCCGGCATTTTCAATTTACGTGTTGTCGATTGGTTTCCTCAGTGTCTATCGTCCCGAGTTGTTGTTTCGTGAACCATCTGAGGAAGCTCGCACTGATACGGTAATCGCCGAAACCATGGCTGCCGTAAATGTGGATCACAAAGAGCAGTCGGAGCAAAAAGAGCAGGTAGATCAAAAAGAGCAATTGGACCAAAAGGAAAGACACCTTGAGCTGGACTTGGGTTTGGCACAAACCCTGGCTCAGCAATTAACCCGGTTGATGCAAGAACAACACATTTATCGCCAAAACGAGTTGTCCCTGCCCGACTTGGCAGGCCACTTGGGAATAAGTGTCCATCAGGTGTCCGAATTGTTGAATGTACATTCCGGCATTAGTTTTTACGATTTCATTAATGGCTACCGTCTCAAATATGCGTGTAGTTTACTTGCCGATCCAGATTGTCATTTAAGGATTTTAGATATTGCTTTTGAGGCGGGCTACAACAGCAAGAATTCTTTTTATCGTGTGTTCAAAGAAAGCCTGGGGGTTACTCCCAACCAATATAGAAACAATGCACTGGCAGCCAAGCCGGTAACATCTTCGCAAGCCATGGAAACCTAATCGCATTAAAAAACACGTTAAATAATAGATTTATCGAGTCCTTTTTTATCAATTGGAACTTTAGTAACCGCAAATAACCCTATTCTGCAAGCCTCTGAATCCTGACAATTCAAGGTTTGCATTATGAGACATGATTTTTATTCGTTGTTCCCGTCGTTAGTGTTGTCTGTAATTTTGTCTGTCATGTTGGTTGGATGCGGCGGTGGTGGCGGGGCCAGTACAGATAAAACGTCAATTCCTTCCACGAGTAGCGCATCCTCTACGGCAGTTTCAACTAGCTCATCCAGTGCTAGTAGCGAAGCCCCTAGCTCTTCTTCGAGCTCATCGTCGAGTAAAAGCAGTTCTTCGAGCCTTAGTTCATCAATTGTCAGTTCTTCAGCTGCGAGTAGTGCAGTGTCGTCTGCTGCGCAATCCAGCAGCTCTTCACTTTCATTTACACTCACCTCAAACAGTTTTGTTTCAGGCGATAAGATTCCCATCAAATATTCTTGCTTTGGTCCGCAGACTAGCCCGCATTTGAAATGGGAAGTTAGCTCGCCCGATATCAAAAGTTTTGTACTGATTATGGAGGATTACGATGCGATTGCATTGGTGGGTCACCCCTATGTGCATTGGGATATTTTCAACATTCCGGCATACACCCGTGAGATTGCCGAGGGCGCAACACTTCGCGCTATGCCTGCGGGCAGTGTAGAAGGCGTTAACGATGATGGTACACGCCAATACGCAGGCCCGTGCCCACCAGAAGGTACCGGAACCCATCACTATTTCTTTGCGCTTTATGCATTGAATAAATCTGACTTGGTATTCAATACCAATAGCCCAATGAGACGTAGCGCGTTTGAAACTCAATATGCGGCATCAATTATCCAGAAGGCGGAAATTTCAGGTTCCTATTTCTATCGTTAATTCATCTTTTTAATTATTAAATATTGGCGCTAAGTGCAAGCTGACCGCATCGAATTGTGTGGTCAGTAATCTTGTAACAAGGGGTTCAGATGTTACGTTTAATTTGGCTTATATCTTCGCTCGTCGTGTTATGTGCGTGTGGTGGCAATGGAACTGCCCACCACTCCACAGGGAGCGATGCTTCAAGCTTAAGCTCATCGAGATCGACATCGACATCGACATCGTCGAGTTCAAGTGTATCCCTAAGCTCAAGCACTAATGCATCAGACGCATCAGAACTCACAAAAAAAATTGATGCTTATTTGCTTGAAAACCAAGCGGTCGATCTTCCTGGCGTGAGTGTGCTAGTTGTTAAAAATGGCAAGATTGCTTATAGCGGCGGCAGAGGAATGGCAGATATTCCATCTGGTGTTGCTATTGCAAGCAATACGGGTTTTCGTTTAGCGTCAGTGAGTAAACCTTTTACAGCTATCGCTATTATGCAATTAGTTGAGCGGGGTGAATTAAAGCTTTCTGATTCTGTACTGGATTATATTCCAGAGCTTTCTCCATCCTGGAAAAAAATTAATATAGAGCATTTGCTTACTCACAGTTCCGGAATTTTTGATATTTTTAATGATGAATGGCGGCCGAGTTTTTTAAATGGTTTGACCCAGAGAAGCTTGATTAAATATCTTTCCAATCATTCCGATTTGGAGTTTGAACCAGGCACTCGATATGATTACAGCAATACGGGTTACATATTGCTTGCGTCAATCATAGAGCGAAAAACTGGTCTTGGTTTTCCGGAATATATGCAGCAAAACATATTTGGTCCTGCAAATATGCAAGGCTCATATATCAACGATGAAAGTCAGGCGATTAAATATGGTGATGCGCTTAATTACGCACGCCTGCGTACTTATTACGGCATTGTTACTTACCTTAAAGGTAGCATGGCACAAGTCAGTTCAAGGGATGACTTCTTCCATTTTTTTAACGCTATGCGAGAAAACAAATTAGTCTCTGCGGAAACCCTGCAAAAAATGTGGAGCCCTAGTGCTGTAGGTAATTATGGCTACGGCTTTTACATGACGAGAAATCATGCTGTTCATTCAGGATTGTGGGATGGTTTTCAAACTGATCTGTCAATTACTAAATCCCAGGATGTAGCCTACATCATATTGACGAATTCAGGCTCGGTTGGTGGAGCACATATCACCGCTATAAAGTCCATAATTTCAACCACACCATTTTAATAGTGTCGCTTAAACGTGTTTTTTGTCGTCTGGCAAATTTTATTTAGTTTATTCCGTTCTATTAATTTCTATTTTTGATTGCAAAGCGATCGAAGCGAAATCCCCAGCTGCGTTTAGAATTTAAGAGGCTAATCAGCTAATTAAAATAAGCTTTGCGGCGAGGGGGTCGCCATGCGCAACTATATTCGTCATCCGACATCCATTCCCATTCACGTTTCTGCCGGCACACAGGACGGAGCAGATGTTATTGTGAATAATTTAAGCGCAGGCGGTTTGAGCTTTGTAACTCACTTGCCGATTAAAGTCGGTTCAGTTGTGGATTTGATGATCCCCTGCGTAAATCCTGATTATCAAGGCGAGGGAGTTATTGTGTGGCGGCGCAGTCAACAACCTGAAGGATTTGAAGTTGGCGTCCGCTTTGCTAGCGATGACGAATATTTTCGCGTGCGAATGGTAGAGCAGGTGTGCCAGATCGAAGAATATCGCCAGCAGCTGGCGGAGGTCGGCAGAAGACTCACCGCCGAAGAGGCCGCGCACGAATGGATTACCCGTTTTGCTGCCGATTTTGGCGAGACATAAATTCGCTTTAAAAATCTTTCTTATTTATCGAACCGGAGTTTTATTAAATTCCCCGCGCATAATCGTTGAGAAATTTTTCTCTCCATTCACTTGTGCTTCAATCGTGTATTCAAAATATTTGTGTTTAAAAATAAAAGTAGATCTCCCGATTCCTCGCGGTGTTTTTTTGGTGAGGATCAAAGTATCTGTGTCCCAATCTCCGCGTGCAGGATTCAGTGGTGGAAAGCCAAGGCTATCAAACCAAAACCAGATAACCTCTTTTGTCTGCGGATCAATATTGAACACACCGTGGGCTTCAAATTGAAATCCATCGCCACGTGTTTCGCGATAATCGTGAAGTAAATTCATTCCGCTTTTATCAAAGCCAAATTGCCACACGCCCTCGCAAGCTCCAGCGGGCCCCCAGGGATTTGGCAAGACCTCACCTCCACCAGACCATTGGCCGATAAAGAGAGATAATTTGAAGGCATTGGGATGTGAATCTGGATGGGTCATGTCTGTTATTGAGCCTCAGTTGCTATAGAAGTCAGTATACGAAGGCGTATATTGGCCTGCTATCGCAACTTGGCCGAATTTAATGCTATATTCGGCCAATATTTGAGGGCAATATAATGTTAGGTAGTCGACGATTCACACATAAAAATGATTACACCATGGGTTTGCATAGCCACGCAGAAGGGCAGTTCTTCATGTTGCTTCGAGGGACGGCTGTCTATATCACGGAGCAGGGCGAATGGCTGATGACGCCTATGCATCCCTGCTGGGTTCCCCCAAAGACTGCGCATGGTGTACGTTCACGCGGTGAAATTGAAGGCATAGCTGTCATAGCGGGTGAGGAATATTGCGATGGCCTTCCGCGCGAAATGTCGATTATAAAAACCAATCAGTTGATTCATGCCTTGCTCGAAAAAATGTCGCGCTCGGAAGACGATTCTTTGTGTGTGCAGCATTTATGGGCTGTGTTAAAAGACGAAATTTTGCAGGCAGAATACGATGATCTTCACTTACCTGTGCCACAAGACGAGCGCTTGCGCGCACTGACTCAGCTCATTGTTGAAAACCCTGCAGATTCGCGCAGCCTGGAGCAATGGGCCGCGAAAGTAAATTTAGCGGAGCGCACTTTAATTCGTAAATTTCGTGCTGAGACGGGAATGTCTTTGGTGGCCTGGCGGCAGCGTGCACGTGTTATTCAGGCCATTAGATTGTTAAATGCTGGCAGTACTGTTACAGATACAGCATTGAGTGTGGGCTACGACAGTTTAAGTGCATTTATTTCTGTGTTTAAACAAATCACCGGCGTGTCGCCAATGCAATATTTGCAATCAGCTTCGCCGGTGAGTGCCCCTTTAGTGTTGTCTTAAAAATTGTAAGACAGTGCAGTTTGGTATTGTGTGTTGGTTTTGTAATTATCAATAGGCGGTGAAACCAACAAATTTTTTGCAGGGTCGCTATCGTAAGTCAGCTGATAATTTAATTTCAGTTGCAAGCTGTTCGTGAGTTTTACATTCAAACCCAAATCAAACAGAACACGGAAATCACTAAAATCATCTGTGCTGGGCTGAGCGTAAGTTGTATTAACAAGTGTTACTTGATTGTTTAATTGGTATTTGTAGGTGTAGTAAGAATTTATTCGCCACAGGCGATTGGTTTCTTCATAAGAAATCAAATTTTGTTTTTCCACTTCGTGGAATGCTCCCAAGCCTAGAGCGAAAGAGTAAACATCTTTTTGCTGCGCAACCAAATAACGTGCACCACCGCCTGCTAACACGCGCGATGTTAAATTATCAAATTCATCTTCTTCCCATTGTCCAAATCCTTCGGCTGCCCACTTCTCGTTCAACAGGTGTATCCAACGCGCATGTAAAAAACTATTGTCCGTCGTTTTAATGTCGTGTTTGGTACCGTATTCCCGATCCACCAAGGCCATAAAAATTTCGTCATCCCAACGGTAAATAATTTTTGCACCGCCCGCATGGGATTGTTCCTCCTGATTTCCAGTTTTACCATTCAAACCTATTTTAATGGCACCAGAAAGCCCTTCTTCGGGCAAATTAGGGCGTTCGTTTTCAATGTTGGAAATTGCCCAGGCAGGTAATGCAGCTGACAATAAAATACTGCCGATAAAAAGTTTATTCACATGTAATCCCCACAGCTTTTTTGCGGTCGGGATTATAGCTTCAGAAGAAAAACCAGGTAAGCGGAAATATTGGATAGGAAAATTGAATGAGGACTTTTACAAACAATCAATAAAAATATTAATTGTCAGACGTCCTTTACGTGGATCTGCATTGGGTACAAAATTTGGGCTAATTGAACCACTGTGCAAGTTTTGTCGACGATAGACAATCAATCGGTTGAAGATTCCTTTTTGTTCTCCAATCCGCGTAAATAAGGCTGTATCACCATTGATATATCCATGCTCCGGTATCGTATCGCTACCATTTTCACTTTCCAGCGACCTGAAATAAGGAATTCGTCGCTCGTCATCGATGTATTCATAGCCTGTTTTGTTATGACGATAAAAAGAAGTACCGCCTAAATCGTCTTTGAATAAATAAAAAACGGCCGCTAATTCATCGCGCTGCGTTGAATCAAAATGTGGTATGCGTTGTAACAAGGTTAATTGATTGGCATTCATTGTTACTAACGAATACTGACACAACGACAAACTCAGCTTTGAACCTTTTAAGTCAAATACCTGCTTCATTTGCCGCCCCAAAGAGCTTAATAGCAGCGATTGGAAACTAATCGGAGCAGGTGCGCGCACTCCAGGATATAAAGGCGAATTTTGCACAAAGCGATGTTGGCAGGCATCTTCCACCAAGGGCTCAGCGTCTTGCAAAAAATTATCAACCACCAAAAGCGGTGATCGTTCTTCGCCTAGCTCATAAACTTTGGAGCTAATATAGGGATTTAATGATAAATGCATATCTGATTTCAGAGTGGCGCCTTGCAATATTGATTTACAAAATCCTGATGGTTCGGAAGTTTATCTACCGCGTTTTTAATCGTATTACGAGTATTGGTTAGGTGACCAACCATTTCTTCATCCGACATGGTTTTAAATACGGAGTGATAATGCTTAGGCATAATGCCTTGCCCCAGCATCACATGTGTCCAGGATTCCAACCTGAAAAGCTCGCGCTCCCCCTGGAAAGCTAACCCGGTCTCTCTGAATAATTCCATGCGATGGGTTAATGAATCGGGAACACTCATGTTCTTGCAGTAACGCCAAAACTCGCTATCTTCGCGTGACGTAGCGTGATAGTGCAATATAATAAAATCACGGATGTTTTCCAGCTCTGCGATAGATTGTCGATTGTATTCATCAGCGAGAGATTGAGTAACGCCACTGAATGGAAACATCTTCATTAACCTGACGATGCCATTCATAAACATATAGATGCTGGTTGATTCCAGTGGCTCAACAAATCCGCCGGAAAGACCTAATGCAACGCAATTTCGGTTCCAAAAAAGTTTGCGTCGACCTGTTGTGTATTTAATTACCCTGGGCTCGGTTAATACTTTTCCCTGAACATTATTTAAAAGATGCTGTATTGCTTGGTCATCTGTCATGAAGTCACTGCAAAAAACATTGCCATTGCCAACTCGGTGTTGCAAGGGTATATGCCATTGCCATCCCGCATGATGCGCAGTGCAAGTCACATAAGGTTTAGCAGGTTCAACCGATTCGGTTTGTACGGGAACGGCACTGTTACATGGCAGCCAGTGTGACCAATCCTCATAAGGTGTTTTTAAAGTTTTATCGATCAAGAGGCCAACAAAGCCTGTGCAATCGATAAATAAATCTCCATCAACAACTTCACCGGATTCCAATACCAGCGCTTTGATATCGCCGTCAGGGTGTTGCTGTACTTGTTGAATCTTACCTTCAATACGTTTAGCGCCTAAATTTTCGCTAAATTTCCGCAAGAATTGTGCGTACCGAGTTGCATCCAAATGATAGGCAAAGTTAATGCTGCTTTTTTTTGATGTGGCAAATTTATTAGCTTTAGCGGCTTGTATTTCGAAGCTATATTCTCCGAACTCTGCATTTATACCTTTGCTTTTACCATGTAACCAAAAGTGCTGAAAATCGGCGAGGAAGCTGCCTTGTCCCGTGGTACCAAAGGGGTGAATATATTCGTCGCCGATTTGTCCCCAATTTTTAAACGAAATCCCTAGCTTGAATACAGCTTTGGTAGCGCGCATGAATTCTTGTTCGTCTATACCTAATAACGAGTGAAATACTCGCATTGGCGGAATAGTCGCTTCACCAACACCCACAGTACCAATTTGTTCCGACTCAACCAGAACAACTTCAATTAATTTTCCAAGTTGCTTTGACAAGGCTGCTGCTGCAACCCAACCAGCGGTACCGCCGCCTGCAATTACGACTTTTTTTACCATATTATTTTTCAACGCTAGTCACTCTTTATTAGGTTGTTGTAGATAATTCCATTTAGCGGTTTAGCTTATTCATAAGCATAGCGCGTAACATTTTACTTTTTGTTGTGTCAATTTCGCCAAGATATCCGCGCGCTTGTTCAGGTATGTGCGCGCCTGCCTGCTCAGACTCACCGAAGATGTAATAATCGAAAATATGTTTCCACGCCAATTTTTCATGTTCAGGTTTATCACGCAAGCTTAGCAATGCGTGATATAAAACATTCATTGCAGGACCCATGTGTTTTGCAGAATTACTCCACCAATAATTAACTAACACATTAAATGGGCGTTGGGCCTCCACCTGATGCCACCACATACTTGGCAAATATAAGGCATCACCTGCTTCCAATTCAGCAATTTGGCCGTGTTTTATTGCTTCAGCAAATTTGGGATATTTTGTGAAATCAGGGTTGTTAAAGTCAACCATGCTTAATGCTTGCCCACCTGGAGTAGGGGTCAGTGGCCCAGGGTAGAGATTGGCGATTTGATCGGGCGGAAAAAGTGTAAACCTACGCTTGCCTACGACACAGCATGCCAAATTATCGGAAGCATCGTAGTGGCAGCAAGCGGTTGTACGGTTTCCAATCCAAATACCTATACGCATATCTTCAAGCGGGTAATCCATAACCGGCCGGGGGATAACAACATCGTTCTCTTTCCTGAAATCAGGAAAGTGTGTATCAATAACATTAGATGCAATGTAGTAAGAGGTAGGATTATTCTCTGGAAAACCTTTTTGTATGAGATCGAGAACCTCATCAATTTTCATTTGCTGAGTATCGAAATTGAGCTGGGTGCCCAAAGTATCGTAGAAAAAACGCCCTTGTATCTCCGGTGGGCCAATGCAGGCAACGGAAGGGCGGCCGTTATAATGTGATTTTAAATAATTAATCGCATTAGCATCTGACTTGCGTCCTTCTTCTACGAGCTTCCAGCGGTTGACCAAACCTTTAATAATTACCGGCGTTTTAGACGATAAAATACGCTCATCTAAAGTTTCATTCACGTAGTCGGTAATAACTGTAGTGGTAGCCGTAATCGTTGACATAATTTAAGTTTTTGCGCTGGGTTTGTAGCTTATTCTGACACTATTATTTTTTGTTATTTTTGATTTCCGTCAACTTTCGAATATTTGTCAGAGAGGTAATTACTGCATAAGCCAAAGGTAAAAAACCCTTTTTGTTTAGCTTTTCTAATTGTTCACCACTGAGTGCAGTGAGCTTGTCTTCATTAATAGTATAGTTTCCAACTAACTTGATCCTTTCATTATTATTTAAATCTACATCGATATCGATAGGCTCAAGTAAATCGAATTCCGAAAACATATCAAACATTGCATCTTGTTGTGCCATGCCTTCATGAATCACGTTTAAGTTTTTCGCAATATGTTCTAGGTATGGACTATTACCTCCATGTTCTAAAAATAAGGGGTAACCGTCTTCTTGACTCACTTTGGGGTGGTCTAAATCGATATGAATTACAGGAGTTTTGCTATTGCCTGAGTTCTGCGATTGAAAACCGATTAAAAATGGACCTTTAACAACACTTGCGGGAATGTAATTCGCAGCCCATCCAGATCCAAGATTTGGATTTAAAAAAAGATTTTCATTTTGGCTTAGCCCTAAAAGCACAGTAGTGTGGTACTTCTGGGTTTCTAAATTCCGTCTGAATAAAATCGTGTATTCTTTTTGTAATTCAATAAACTCTGCTGGAAAAACTAAAACGCTACTTACATTATTTCCAAATTCGGGACCGAAACGCCCAATCACTTTCAAGTTTTGGTGTGCTACGTTATTGAGTAATACGTTATTTGCCATGTCTTTTACTAGACCTTCAATAAATTGCCTGACTTCAACGGATGGGTAAATATTTACAGCATTATTTACCTACTAGAGTAAAAAAAGCCGCTTTTCAGCGGCTTTTTTTCTTATCAGAGATAAGGTGTTCTAATTAAATATAAAAACTATTTAATTAGAAGGTATAACGAGCACCCAATTGGTAACGAGCACCCAAGTCATACATATCCCACATCATGGCGTAGTTACGGCCATGAGAGCGACTGTTTTCACCAGTTACGTTAAGACCTTCAAGAGAAACGGTCAAAGCGTCAGTGATTGCGTAACTTACGTTAAGATCGATTTGAGAGTAAGCCTCGATATAACGTGGGTTAGCAGAACCACCACGGTTTGTTTCATTCAGGTATTCACCACGCCAGTTGTAAGCGATACGAGCTTGAAGGCCATCTTTCTCATACATGGCAACCAAGTTTGCTGTATCGCTCAAACCAACGAGAGCAAATTGAGACTGGGTGAAAGAGCCTTCGTTATTGAAGCCAACATCACCGCGAACAAGCGTGTAGTTCGCTTGAACACCAAAACCGGTCTCGCCGAAGAAGTGCTGCACAGCAAATTCAGCACCGTAGATCTTAGCTTCTTTACCGTTATTTGGGGTGTTGGTGCTGAATACTGTTAATGGGTCAGTATCATTGCTCTCAATATCCCAACCAGCATGGTTTGCCAAGAAGAAGTTTTGTGCGTCAGTACCGGTGTAGTCAGAATTGCCAAATTGAGCGATCCAATCTGCAGAGCCTTTACCGAACTGGGTGTAAACTGTTTGGTTGAACAGGGTATCATCGTTAATCGCAATGCCTTTCGCTTTCAATGCAGCAGCCGCAGCTTGTACTCTTGGGCCATTGGTTGAGTTACGAATATTCAACAAGGTACGGTTTACACGCTCAGAACCAATAAAGTTCTTAACGTTCTTCTGGAATATACCAGCAGATACATAACTAGTGTCGTCGTAATACCATTCTAACGACATATCAAGGTTGCTTGATTCTAACGGTAATAGACCTGGGTTTGATGCGCTTGCTACAGGTACTGAACCTAAGTAGGTTGAACCACCACCTGCGCCGAAGCCAGATGCTGATACACCCAAGCTACCCAAGCCCGCTCTAGCGATAGTTTTGCCTACTGAGAAACGGCCAATCAAATCGTCAGAGATGTGCAGGGTGAAGTCCAAGCTTGGAAGCAGGTTGTCATAGCTTGCTTCAGCTTCAGCCAGAGAAGCAGGCTTAGAGCTATCTACACGAATAGCAACGTCGTTGTTATCTTCCCAAACAGTTTTATAAGCAGATGCTAGAGAGCTTGATTCAACGTCGGTAGTTTCGTAACGCAAGCCAGTCAAAATGTCGAAAGGCATGCTGCCAAAATCACCGCCCAACTTAAATTGGAAGTAAGCAGCTTGAGTCTTCTCATTTACCAAGTTGTCAGCAGTTTGCTTCATCTTCGCTGGCAAAATGTTTGCGTAACGAGGAATCTTCTGCGCTGCTACGTACAAGTCTGCTGCATTAGCTTTAAAGCCATAACCACCGGCTTTTGGAGTCCAATCGTCAAACTCGCCTTGGATGTCGAAAGGCTGAACCAAATTGCCAAATTCACCTGGGTAGCCCGCGTTCCAGTTACCCAATGCTACGTTTTCTGCAGCATAGTTAAGTGAGTGAGATTCCATTTCTTTTGATTCAATGCCGAAATCAAATTGGCTCTTATCATCAAATTTATAGGTACCATCCAATCTGTATTGGTCAACAGTCGCTTTTTGATCCGCTTGACGCAAGTTGAACATAGACGAACTAACGTCAAGGTTGTCAGTTTTACCATTTACACCAGGCTTCACGTAGCCTGCGTTACCACCTTTACTGTCATCATACTTGTTAAGGTAAGTTGGGAACTCTGAACCGAACCACCACTCACGTGCAACAACAGTTGGAGCACCGAGACCCATACGGATTGAACCTGCACCAAATGGGCCAGTACCACGGCTGTGCATTTCAGAGTTGTGACCATCTAATCTCAACTCAAGTGCATCGTTAACTTGGTATGCCAAGTTGATACCAAATGAACCCAAGGTGTTGGTTTGCTCTCTCCACTGTTGCTCAAAACCTTCATCGATACCATCTGGGTAGCTTTCTCTGGCATAGATAGGAGTGGCAATAGTTTGGCTATCAAAGGTAACTTCTTGCAATCTGGCACCTGTTTGCATCCAGTTACCGGTTTGACCCAAGGCTTCCTCAATTTGGTTTTCTGCAAACGTATAGTCCACAGTACCTTTGAAGTCTTCAGTAGGTGCGAATTGAAGAGTTAACTGCGCGTTATCACGAGTACGCTGGGTATCAGTGAATTCATAACGCAAATCGTTAGGACGTGCATACAACTGACCTTCTTTAGGTGCATTATTCACCTTGGTGTTGGCGTTGTTCCACATTCTAGCTGGAGCATTGACTGAGTCCCAAGTACGGATGTTCCAGTCGTTAACTGTAGCACCTACGGTACCTGAGTCACGCTCTTGGTGGCTAACGCTCAAGCCAACGCCGAAAGTAGCGTCGCTATTAGCCCAGCTTACAAGACCTGCCAATTCTGGGGTAACGTCATCACCAACACGGTTGGTAGAATCCATTACTGCTTTAACACCAACGCTTCCGTTGAACCCATCGCGATCCAATGGTTTAGCAGTTTTGATGTTAACGGTTGCGCCAATACCACCAGTGGTGATGTTTGCTTTACCGGTTTTGTATACTTCTACGCCCGCAACACCTTCAGAAGCGATGTTAGCGAAGTCGAAAGCTCTTGAACCGCCGCCGTCACCGTTAAAGGTAGATGCAGCTGGCATAGAACGGCCGTTCAAGGTAATCATGTTGTTTTCTGCGCCGAAACCACGCACAGTAATTTGCGAACCTTCACCGTTACTACGGCTGATAGAAACACCGGTAATACGTTGCAAAGATTCTGCAAGGTTTGTATCAGGGAACTTACCCATGTCTTCAGCAGAAATCGCATCAACAACACCGGCTGAATCGCGTTTGATATCCATGGCAGCTTGCAAGCTCGCCTTGATACCTGTAACTACGATTTCTTCAGCGTCGTCTTGGGCGTAAGCCATTGAACCTGCTGTTAAAGAAATGATCGATGCTACCGCTGCTGTTAGTGGTCGTACTCTGAAGTTTTTTTGTAAAGTTTTAAGCATAAGACTATGCCTCCAGTGATTGTTATTAGATTAAAAGCCACTGACCTCGTGGCTTTAAACTGTTCCTGTCAGCCGTGGTTAGTGGCTAAGCAAGAAGCAAGATTCCAATTGGGTTGTGCAGGTGGATTGGAACCTTACTACCTGAATACTTCCTTCTGCGAGTTAGTATTCAAAGTTCTTTATGAGCATTTTTTGTAATTGAACGGCTGCTCATCTCACTTTCCCTTCTATATTTCTAATAGAAATTCTCTCAACGCCTGGCGGCGCGACCAGCTTTATTAACATGGTTATATTTATAACACCTTGGTAATAAAAACACCTCTCCGATATGGTCATTGATACTATAACCGCGGGTGGGTGTCAACGGTAGAACACTGCAATTCTAGCTGGTTTTTTAAAAATAGCGACCAAAATATCTTACGTAAAATATTCAATTTCAAATGTAATTATTTTTTTGCCAGCAAAATAATCAATTTGAATTTAGGCGCCATATGGGCAGTATTGGGTGGAATCAATGAAAAAAGAGCACCCAAATTGGGTGCTCTAAATGCCCGGAGGCTCTCCATTACATAACAGTTGCCTGAATACAAAAATGAGGTATCAGAACACCTGATGCACTTGCATACTAAAATTGAAAATTTTTATTGTCAATATGACTATAACAAAATAATAAAAATACTTTTACTTGTGGTGGTAAGTAAGTTTTATCATATAAATAGATGTGCGGCAGATTGTGGTTTTTTAGTTTTCGGAGAGTGGTGAAAACTTTGCGTCATCTTGGGAATTATTTTTTATATTTAATTGTTTTTTTTAAAATAAAAAAATTGAGCTGCGAGTAGTTAGCCATAAGTGAATTTTTAATGTTCATATCGTGAACGTAGGTAGCTAGGAACTTTCCGAAAAATTATTTGCGTTTCCACGAGAAGAAAAAAGCTTTGTGTTTATTTTTTGAGTGCATTTGATTCGGCTATAAATATCAAGTGAGACTTAACAGTGTTTTGAATTCCTCCCTATAGCGGCGAGAGAGTGTAAGAATTTCTTTGTTGCGTAAAGTTACTTGATAGTCGCCAGTATCCAGCGGTTGTATTTCCTGAATTTGTTCGAGATTGACGATGGTGGAGCGATGTATGCGTGTGAAATTAGATGGCAATAATTTTTCTAATTTATCCATAGTAATGCGCATAGGGTAGACACTATTTTTAATATGCAAATTAGCATAATTGCCCGATGCCTCAATCCATTCTATGTCTGCTGTTTGAATTAAAAACTCGCGCCCGAGTTTTTTTATTAACAAGCGTTCTGGTGGTGATTCAGACGTTGCGTCTTCATTTTCTTCATCCTTGGCTAAATAACTGGCTTCACCTTGTAGGCGTCGCACAATAAGTCTGTATCCAAACACGACTAATGCCACCGTCAAATAGGTTTGCGCGTCCTTTCGGTATTCATATAAAGACTCAATCAATAGATTTCCAAATTCATAATCTTGATTCATCGCGGAATAGGTGAGATTACGAATCGCCACCATGCCCGCTACGTGGATGGCCGAAAAAGGAATGGTCGCCAATAGGTGGCATGCCAGCCGAGTTTTTAAACCCAGCTTCTCCAGCCAGCGATCATTCACGAATATTCCCAGTGGAATGAGTAGCAAAATCATAAGCGCGCTGGATATTTCCCAGCAGAAGGGTTTCCACGTTGGGACCACATGTCCGGCTCGTTGGTATTCCATGAGTTTGGTAGTGGCTAACACAGCAACGTTGATGCTGAACCACCCAACCAAAAGCGCGCTTGCCCAGAGTCGTTGATGCTTTAAAAAATGTTGAATCTGCTGGTTGGACATCTTGCTCATTCGGTGCTCGGGTGGAAAGGGCGTGAGTGTGTGCGTTGCAGTATAAACCGCAATAGAGTTGGTCACACCTGGCTTCCGTTCGTCACATCTTCACGTAGAACAATCACTTAGCATCAATACACAAGTCGGGCGTCCCTTAGGATGGCGTTTATACAACGCAAACTTAAGAGGCGCATATGACCCAGGCAGTTAATCTTCCCTTGCACGAAATTACCCGGAAACGTTTGATCGAGTTGGATTGGTTGCGTGTGATGGTTTTTGGGCTATTGATTTTTTACCACGTCGGTATGCTTTATGTCGAAGGTTGGGGTTGGCATTACAAAAGTACTTACACCAGTAAATTCCTTACCAATATTATGTTGTGGTCGAACCAGTGGCGGATGTCTTTGCTATTTATGATTAGTGGCGCGGCTGTGTCATTTCTATTGGCAAGCCAGTCGTGGTGGCAGTTTATTGTTAAGCGTGTGCCGATTCTGCTCTTGCCCTTGTTATTCGGGATGCTGGTAGTTGTGGTTCCGCAAGTGTACGTGGAGGCGAACAGCAAAGGCATCATCAATTGCCCCAACTACTGGCATTTTTGGTATGCATACCTCGATCAAAACAGCCCCGAGTTTGCTGACCATAAAACCCTGGGTTCTATGCATTTAACCTGGAATCATCTTTGGTTTTTGCTTTATTTATTAGCTTACAGTCTGATTGTGTGGGCAGCTTACCCTTTGCTGATGTCGTCTCGGCTAATGCCTCTAAGGAATGCGTTTGCGAAACAAACGCCAATGTCTGTAGTGATTGTTCTTCCAATAATGATTTCCTATTTTCTAGGGTTGTGGCTAGACGAAAAAAATCCTGTTACGCATAACTTTGTACAGGATTGGTTTAATCACGCACGTTCATTGCTGGTGTTTTTGATTGGTTTTGTGTTGGTGAGAATGCCTCTGGTTTGGAATCGCTTTGCTGGTTTGCGCTGGCATTTCCTTGTTACAGCAGCAATCACCTTCAGCTATATCCTGTTTTCCTTTAATGGAGGCTCTTTGGGTGATGGTGGTATTGCCAAGAGCATCAACCGATTGTTCTGGACCGCCAACGGGTGGTTTTGGATGCTTACGCTTATCGCGTGGGCGCAGCATTGTTTTCATAACAGCAATCCGATACTGCGTTATTTGAATCGCGGCGTTTACTGCTTTTATATCGTCCATCAAACCTTAATTATTGCGATTGCCTATTTTCTGGTGCCGAAAACTCTCGGAGGTTTTTGGGAGCCAATGCTTATTATCTTGATGGTCATCAGCGGTTGTATATTGATGTTTGAGATCATTAAACGCCTGCCGGTATTGCCAATATTTTTTGGGATACAAAAGGGGCGTTAACTTTGGGCGCTAGCATGATTGGTGTTTTGGTTATAAATAAACGTTAAAAGTGACACTAAAAAGTCTTTTAGTTTTCAGTGTTCTGGCCGATGTCGAAGATAGCGGGGCTTCACTTTAATACTTCTCATTGGCCAGGTGCTTTATGACTCTATCTTCAATCAACTCCGGCGCATTTCCTTCGTCTTCATTATTAAGCAGGCAGGATCAAGCTCGCGCTCAATCCAAATCCTCAGTAATCAAGGAAGCTCCGCCAATTGAGGAAAAACGTCAATCTGCCCTCAAGTTAGTAACCCGCACGCTCAGTCAGGCCTATGAAAAAATTGCTGGTAAAGACGCTGTCGCCACGACAGCCTACAGCGATCAAGAGCCGATGACGGCCACGAAAGCAGCCGGTACTATTTTGGGTTTTATAGAGCGCCGTCTAGCAATGGATGTTGCTGAAGGCGCAACTCAGGAACAATTACAATCGCGTTTAGAGGCGGGGCTAGAGGGCTTTAAGAAAGGCTTTGCCGAAGCGGAAGAAAAGTTAAAAGCCTTGAGCATGTTTTATCCAGAAGTGGAGGCAGACCTTAAAGATACCTATTCGCAAGTTTTATCCGGTATAGACGCGTTAAAAGAAAAACTTGTTTCGGGCGTTAAAACTGATGCTTCAGTACCAAAAGAATCACTTCCAAATGTAGCTACGCCAGCTTCTATTAATAATATTGCGATACAACAAGGTCTTTATGAGTATGCGGAGGCGCGCGATTTCAAATTCGAATTAATCACCAAAGAGGGTGATAGAGTGAGCATTCGCGCATCATCCAGCCTGGGAGTGAGTGTTGCAACTGCACAAGATAAAAATGGTGTCGAGGTTAATGCCAGTAAAAGTTCTGCAAGTAATTTTGAGCTTTCAATTGAAGGTGATTTGAATGAAAGCGAATTGAATGCGATTAACGATTTGCTCGGGCGCGTGGATAAGTTGGCCGGGCAATTTTACTCAGGTAATTTGGATGATGTTTTTGATAAAGCGGTAAATCTTGGCTACGACGATCAACAAATTGCAAGCTACGCGTTGAATTTATCGCAAGTACAAATTCAACAGGTTGCTGAGAGCTATAGCGCGTTTTCACCGGAAGGCGAACAAGTTCCGAGTTTGGCAAACCAATTGGCGCCAGTGGGGGACTTTATTAAAGATGTATTGTCTACTTTAAATGTAGCGGGCGAGTTTGCTAATCCGCATCAATTGTTGTTGGATTTAACCAGAAAAATGGCTGATCAGGCAGCTTTAAAAAATGAAGAGCCTAGTGCTTTATCGCAATTCCTGGAACGAATCCTAGCATTAAACGTTCCGCAAAAAACAGAAGCAGTTTCTGCTTCTTGATCCGGTCTTCATCTATCTGCTAAAAGCTCTTTGTAAGTGAAGAGCTTTTAAATCAATCGCTCATGCGTACCTGTTTTTTTTGTTTTATGTTTGGTTGCAGAATATAAGCTCGTCTTGCGCAAGTGTGCGCAATACGGACAAGACTCTTGGTAGCAGTATTTCTTTAGTGTGATTATCAAGCTCTTCCGCCAGGAGCTGGAATATTTGCGAATAGTTGATTTTTTCATGCGCTTGTAGCAATTGAATAATGCGTAGGCTTAAACCGTCCGTCTCTAAAATTTCCAAATCATCATTTCGTTTTCTATGTACCAATAAATAAGTTGGTTGCGCGGTTTGCTCTATGGGCAAATAATCTTTGTCAATAATGTGCACGGGGTAGGAATAAGTCAATCCAACAACAAACGGTGACGCATTCCAAAGCGAGCTTTCTGCAGGCTCTGGGATGCATGTTGTTTCCGGCAAACTTAAATCAGCAATATCTATGGCTAATTGAATCCATTCAAAATGCATAAGTTCAATAATGAATGGGTAATCTGTTGGCTGCAATTTTCGAGTGTTGACGAAATATGCTAGAAACTCTTGGCAAATCTCCAAAAAATAAGGCGTGTGCGAAGGATGGATTTTAATGAATTCACGTATCATTGCCTCCCATTCGCTTTCAGGAATAATGCTTTTCGTTGTTTGGAACACGTCTGAAATACATTGACTTATATTTTTATAAATCAGATCGCGATAAATTTCTTCTTGTCTGGATTTTTTATCGTTTGCTGAATCTCCACTTGTGTTTCCACGTAGATATTCGGTAAAAGCCAGTTGAGTGTGCTGAAAAGATTTCATGTTTTTTGACTGCTTGATAGCGTTTGGTATTCCATTATTTGATTAATTTCCTGTAGGAGTGCATTAATTGGTGGGATATTATTTTCACGTTCTAGTAAGGTTGGCCTTACACCAAATAATGAATAGGCGAGCTGCAGCAGGCTCCATACGTCTTTCACTACAGGGGCGCCATGAGTATCTGTGTAGAAGCTTTCTCTTTCGGTGTCGTGCCCCGCAATATGAATATAAGCAGTCCGCTCACCGTGCAAATTTTGCAGAAATTCAAGAGCATCATATTGATGGTTAACACTGTTTACGTACAGATTGTTTACATCCAACAATAGAGCGCAATCTGCTTCGTACATTACGGCGTTAATAAATTCCCATTCAGCCATTTCTTGTTGGGGGGCGTAGTAATAGGTTGCGTTTTCTATCGCAATGCGTTGGCCAAGAATATCCTGTGCCTGGCGAATACGCGATGCAACATAATGCACAGCATCTTCGGTAAAGGGTATTGGAAGTAATTCGAAGAGATTGCCAGCATCGCCGGAATAGCTGAGGTGTTCGCTGTAGTAGTGGATCTTGTGTTGACGTAAAAATACTTTAACTGCTTTTAGTAAATCGATATTTAAAGGAGCAGGTGCTCCCAGTGAGAGCGAGAGCCCATGGCAAACAAAAGGAAATTTTTCAGTATACGACCTTAGTTGTTTGCCTAGACGGCCGCCAACATTAATCCAGTTTTCCGGGGCAACTTCCAAAAAATTAATATCTTCAGCGCTCAGATGATTCAATTTATCGAGCAAGCTGCGGTGCAGGCCAAGGCCCGCACCGCTAACAGAAGCAGAAAAATTCTTATCTACCATCATTAATGGCCGCATCCTCCTGATGGAAGCGCGCGCATGCTGCGCGCACGTTTCTTTTCATCTGCTTTCTTTTTTTCTGCAGCCGCACGAGCAGCATCCTCTGGAGTTTGACTTTGTTGGGTGGTAGCAGTTTCTTTGGTTGGAGTCGCGGCGCAAGAAGATAGGCCGACAGTCATTATAAATGCAGCACTTACCGCAACGGCAAGTGGTGTAGAAAGTAATTTATTCATATAGTACCTCAGTGAAAACAATGATTAAGGTTTAGGTTTTGCAATCCATTTCGATTTAACAAGTCTTGCAACAGAAGGATTCTATTCCTTGATTCCTTTGTTGATTTCTTCAAGAGTGACGAGGTTGAAGATCGTTATTTAAAAAAGATCGTAGTGCTCCACGATTTTTTTATTATCTACACGGAACATATCTACCAAGGTTAAATTGCCGTCGCCTTTAAAGGTCCATACCAGGTCATCGTCAGATATAGTGGCGAAAAAACTTAATCCTCCCGGTGTTCGTGCGTTAACAAAGTTCCTAAGCGCTTCGCTGCCGTTGGGGACATAGGGATTATGTTGGAGGTAACTTGGCGCGATGTTCTGGTCAATCAAACTCAGGTTTTTATCGTTGAATAGGCCCAGGTATGTCGAAGTAACGAGTTGATTATTAGCGGCCTCTGAATCTTGTGTAGCTACGGGCTTGGTGCCCGTATATTTATAGAGATCACTAAAGAGCGAGTTTCCGCTAACAGTGGTATCGCTCAGGTTTGCAGACAAGTGCCAATGCTCGATAATTTTATTGCCCGCTACCCTGTAGAGATCTACAACCGCTTTACCATTAAATTCATTGTCAGGTTTAGCGGAGAGGTGCCAGTGTGCGGCGACATAATCGCCATCGGCCGCAAGATGTTTTAGGGTGGCAATGTAATTGGGATTGTTATTTTTCAGTGATTGTAAGTGCGATGTTTCGCCAGTGGCCCCGTTATTGGCACCAGAAATATGCAGTATTACGTTAGCATCAAAATAAGTGTTAACTAGGTCGGTCTTTCCTCCGTTCATAATGTCAGTGTAAATTTTTTGTACTAAGTCCTTGTTTTTAGATTCACAATCCTGCGTCATGCAGGGGGCAGCTGAGCTTGAGCTGCTACTGACTGAGCTGCTGGTTGCGATAGAACTTGCCGCTGCGCTGGATGTTGTTGAGCTGGCACTACTCAGCGAGCTACTGGATGACGGAATAGCGTCCTTAGCCGGTTCTTTTGAATCACTACTGCCGCCGCAGCTGCTTAAGCTAATGAGCAGCGTCGATAGTATAAGCGAGTGTATTTTCATTTTAATTTCCTTTTTCGAGTGAGAAGGTCTAAACGAGAGGCCGCTTTTTAAAGCTAGCCAGCCGTAACACGAATATTTCAGCTATTCGTTTCGCGCAATCAAATTGAATTGCTGGTAATGTGCGCCAGTCGAAGCATGCGGGCGCATTAAGCGAAAAACGGATGGCTATTGCCATTACGATAAAATAATGAAAATATTTATTTATTATCTCTATATAAATCAAATGGATAGATGCTGGTGTGAAAGCTTTATTAATGGATAAATTTTCTTTCGATAAGATTGTTGTTGATCCAAAATCTAATACGATCTATTTAAATGGTGTCGAAAAGCGCCTTGAGCCAAAACTTATTAGCTTGCTCTGCCTATTGGCTGCGCAAGGGCGGGATGTTATTTCTCGTCAGGACATAACCCAAGCTATTTGGTCGGATGTTGTGGTCGGCGAAGAGTCAATTACTCGCGCTATTTTCGCGCTGCGCAATGCCTTGGGGGATGATGCAAAACAGCCTAAATATATTGAGACCATCCCGAAAAAAGGCTACCGCTTTTTAGTGGATGCAGAAGTCGTCAAGGATTCCCCTCCACTTGAACCCCTGACTACCAAGGTTCTGGTCGCCAAAAAAATATCATGGACCGTCTACAGTGCGGCCGCAATTCTGTTGATCATTGTTCTGTTTGGGATCTGGCAAAAATACACGATTCCGAATGTTGAAATCGAAAGCATCCTGCCCTTAAATAAAATGGAAGGAGTTGAAAGGGATATCAGCCTGAGTGCTGATGGCACCAAGCTTTTGTTTATTCATGAGTTTGATCAGAGAAATGATCTTTACAGTCGCGATTTGGCTAACGCAAAAGATATTCTTTGGGTGCGTGATGATTTTTTCAAAACATCACCTATTTGGATTGATGCCAATACCGTTGCTTATATTCGCCAAGCAGGTGGCGAGAGTCAGCTGGTGCGTAATTATCAAGGGCAACCGCCGCAGATTCTTTATACGTCTGCCAAGCGAATTATGAAGTTGGCCATGGCTAGTGGCGATACCGAAAATTTATTCTTTCTAGAGTTTCAGAATAATGATCTCATTGAATTGAAATCACTCAATTTGCGTAATGGTAAACAACAAACTTGGCGTGATTCGATTTCAGGGCTCCCCCATAAAATTGGTCAATTACAACATTCGACGAAATCCAATACTTTGTTGATGGTACAGAACGAATATGATAGCCCTGCTATTATTTCGTTAGATTTAAATACGAAGAAAATTACGACAATTAACAATAGTAGTCATTTTAGTGAAATTAATAAGCTTGTTGCTATTAATGATCAGTCTGTTTTAGTCGTTGGTGTTATGGGGGCGGCTGAGGGAATTTGGTTTGTTGATGAACAAAAACGACCACAATTAGTGCTTCGTTCTTCAGGTTCGGAAAAGATTGTTGATGCGCAATTTGATGTTAGTCGTAACATTATCTTTTATACCAATCTACAGAAAAATGCAGATATCCAAATGGTTTCTGCTAAAAAATCAGAAATATTACCCTTGCCTGAATTAAATTCGAGTGGCATCGATATACAGGGGATGTTTGTCGGTAATAATAAGTTTATCTATTTCATCTCTAACCGCACGGGTTACTACGATGTGTGGCGCTACGATACAGAATTAAAATCTGTTAAACAGATTACAAAGTTGAATGCTTTATCTATGACCTGGTTTTCGTTATCACATGATAATAAAAAGCTTGTGGTTGGATATCGTACGGAAGGTTTGTCTTTAGGTGTAGTTGATGTTGAAACCGGTAAATTATTAAACCACGTTAAAACGCCTTCTCGCCGTCATCCGCTGGGGTGGAGTAACGACGACAGGGTCATATATGCCAGCGAACACGAAGCAGAGATCAATCTGTTTAATTATGATGCCATTACCTTAAAGCAATCCCTGTTCGCTGAAAAATCCGGCTTGTACGTAAAGGATCTGGATGGAAGAAGAGTGGTGTATGTTGACTATGCCCGTCACGCCTTGGTAGAGCGGGATTTGGAAACGAAACAAGAAAAAATATTGCACGACAAAATTTCTGATTTAACAGCCTTGGCGCCGCGAAAAATCACCCTGAATAAAACGAACGATGGGTTTTACACAAGTTGCCAAATAGAGTGGGCTCATAAAACCTGCTTCTATTCTTTGTCAGTAGCCAATGGGTCACCGGTTTTTGTAAGTGATATTCCTTTTTGGAAGGTGTTTGATATTGCGGAAGATGGTGAAAAACTCTTAGTGATGGATACCAAGCCTTCATCTGGCGATATTATGAAAATGCAGCTGCGGGATTAATACACATCCCGCACATAACGTTTATCCATATTTAATTTACGCATATGGTTTGCGGTTTCGGCTTCGTCAAATTTTCCGTATTTTTTGGATGCTAGAAATAGACTGTTACTCTCGCCATGCTTGGTGCTGTTGGTAGGCTACTAAACGCGCTTCCAATTCTGTTAGTGGATAATCAATTTTCTTTGCTAAATTTATGGCTGTTTTTTGGGTTTTAATCGCTTCATCAAATATACCATTGGCTGCCTGCGCTGCGGCTAGATTTTCATTTGCGCGGAGTTGATCCGGGTACTTCTCATAAATGTTTGTGACTAACTCCATGGCGCGTTTGGGGTCGCGGACACTGTCATTTGTATCGGTTGCTAAAATCCATGCAAGGCGCATGGCTGCTTTTTCGTGGCCACCGGCAACGGCGTGATTCAACCACTCAATCGCTTGCTGTTTGTTTTGCGCAAACTTATTTGAATTTAAAAGCGAAACTCCCAGAAAATACTGCGCGTTTGGGTTGTTACTTTTGGCGGCCAAGGTCAGCCAATAGACCCCCTTGGTTTGATCTGTTTTGCAGCCTTCGCCGCGCATTAAAGCTTTGCCAATTTCATATTGCGCATGTGGCAAACCCGCTTGTGCGGCTTTGAAATACCAACTGTTGGATTCTTGCTTTTGCACCTGAAGTTCTGGCAATAAATTTGCGATATAGGCGAAAGAATACATATCCACCACTTTGCCAGATTCTGCTTTGCCTCTTAACTCGTCAATATATTTTTTAACGGCATCTTTATTGAGGGTTGAACCCGCAATACTAAACTTTGCGCGCAATTGAGTAACGGCTACTTCAGTGGCTTTACCGTCGACCAATACGGGTTGGTACTGCCATTTTTTGAGCGCCGTGAGTACAGCTTTCTCAAAACCTTTATCGGTGGCTACGATGATTGAATAGTCGCGCGCAAAACCGAGTTTGTCGATTGTATATTCAACATCAACCGATCCGCCCTTGTTTTGGTTAATGAGTTCGTTAGGGTATAACGGCGCAGGCATTTTTAAGGGTGCAAGCTGAAATTGACACTCCATATCCGAGAGCATCACAGGTGTGAGTTTTTCTTGTAGCGCTTGATCACTCATTTGTGCGAGCAATTCAGTGGCTCTGGCTAACGCTTGTGACTTTTCGTCTGGTGTTAGGCGTTTGTTTATCAGGTCGCGCACGTGTGCTTTATTGGCATCACCATCGGATGCCGCAAGTGCTGTCCACGCATAAGCTTCAATTGGATTTTTGTCTATGCCTTCTCCTCTAAAGTACATTACGCCAAGATTCATCTGAGAGTGCTTATGGCCTAGTGATGACAAGCGCTTAAACTCGGTCATGGCGCTGGTAAAATCCTTGGCCTCGTAGAGTGCCATTGCGCTGTCAAAATCGGCGTGGGCGAGCGGAGTGCTAATGATAAAAAGAAAATTGAATAAGGTTAAGGCTGCTACACCAAAACCTTTGTTAACGCGGGAGGGAGATATGATCTTCACACAGATTCCTTTTGTTGGCTAGATGGGCTTGTTGGTGTATCCATGGTGCCATCATAAAGGAAATGTATTTGTCTAACAAATAAAGGGATGTGGTGTTAATTAATACACATCCCGCACATAACGTTTATCCATATTTAATTTACGCATGTAGTTGGCTGTTTCGGCTTCGTCGAATTTTCCGTATTTTTGGATGATATCGCGCAGTGCGTTGTCTACATCTTTTGCCATACGGCTTGCATCGCCGCACACGTAGAAATACCCGCCTTCGGCATCAATCCAGTTCCAGATTTTTTCGCCGTTTTCGCGCATGCGGTCTTGCACGTAAATTTTTTGTTGTTGATCGCGTGAGAAGGCGAGGCTTAATTCTGTGAGTACGCCTTGCTTTTGGAATTCTTCTAATTCGTCTTGGTAGTAGAAATCCGTAGCCGCGTGTTGCTCGCCGAAGAATAGCCAGTTTTTACCGCTATCGCCGCGCGCGCGGCGTTCTTGTAGGAATCCACGGAAGGGTGCAACACCGGTTCCGGGGCCGACCATCATAATTGGCAAGTTGCCATCTCCTGGTACGCGGAAATTTTTATTGGCTTGGATAAAGAGTGGAATATCCACGCCGTCTGCACGATCTGCCAGGAACGTTGAACTCACGCCTTTGCGAATTTTTTTGCCGTGAAAAAATCTTTCATAGCGCACCGCTGAAACGGTGAGATGAACTTGCTGTGGTAATTCTTTCGAGCTGGATGCAATGGAATATAAACGCGGTTGAATGCGTTTTAGTAACGGCATAAATTCGTCCACGCTGCAGCGCACGGGGAATTCGTGAATGATGTCTACCAATTGACGACCGTAAAGCCAGTTTTGCAAATCGGCTTTTTTATCGGCATGTAAAAGTCCCGCCAATTCTTTACTGCCGGAACGTTGCGCAATAAATTGCAGTGCTTCGTTGCTCGGGCGGCAAATTTCAAAGTTGTGTTGCAGAGCTTCGCGTAGCGGTTTTTCGTTGGCGTCCACAATCACGGGTGCTTCACGGTTTACGTTAAGTGCAATCGCCAACTCATTAACTAAATCAGGGCAGTTTTGTGGCCATACACCCAACGCATCGCCCGCTTCGTAACTTAAGCCGCCCTCTTTGTTGCCGAGTGCGCCCAAATCAAAACCGAATTGGCGCGTGTCTTTGGTGTTGCTGCCGCTGTTCAAACGTTTATTAATCACAAGGCGCGATAAATAGGGATTGGTTTTGGTGAAACCACCTTCGGCTTTTTTCGTGCTAGAGCTTGTGATGTCGGTCATGTTGGATGAAGTCTCTTTAGGCAAATGTGCCTTGAGTGATTCATTCAGTTTAGTAAACCATTCGTTCGCTGGAGTTTCAAAATCGGTATCGCAATCCACGCGCTCAACCAAAGGCTTGGCGCCGAGGGCTTGCAGGCGGGCAAATAATTTTTTGCCGTGGCCGCAGAATTGATCGTAGTTGGAATCGCCGAGTGCGAGCAATGCGAATTCTAAGTTGGCGAGATTGGGTGCTGAATCGCCACTGAGTTGTCCCCAGAAATCGCCGCCGCTGTCGGGCGCATCACCATCGCCAAAGGTGCTGGTGACGAAAATCGCATGTTTATCTTGCGCGAGTTTTTCCACGCTGTAGTCATTCATCGCCAACAAATTTACGTTCCAGCTGCCGCTCAATTGTTCAGCGAATTTTTCCGCGAGGGCTTCGGCGTTGCCGGTTTGCGATGCCCACAAAATATTGAGTGCAGGCTTTGCATTTACTGCATTTGCGCTTACGCCAATCGGAAGTGTTCTGCTAAATAATCCGGCGAGTAATCCGTTAACGTAAACGCGATTCGCAGGGCTTACAGGACAATCTTGCGGCAAGGTTGGCACTGCATTGATAAGTTTTGCGCTGGCGGTTAAACCGCCGATAAATCCGCTTAAGAAGGTTTTCTCTTCTACCGATAATTCGGGAGCAACCACAGCTTTCAAACCGAGCGTGGTGGCGAAAGTGTCGATCAAGGTCATGCTGGTTTCCTCGCTCAAAGCGGCAAAAGCCATACTGGTTTGAGCTAAACTCGTTTGTGCCGCGCTTGCATGTTGCGCTTGCGAATCGTCGGCAAAAACTTCAACGCGCTTGAGTGCAACGGCACACACTTTTAATTCGGGTTGTTGCGAAATCGCATCAATCGCATCGCTGGTAACCGCGTTGATCGTTAAATTTTCGCCGTAAATATCGTTCCAGTGAAAGGGCGCGAAGCAGGCGCCGGGCAGCACGCGATCAGTCACGATCGCCGGCAGTATGGCGTAGCCGCGGCGCGAGCGCACCTCAACTTTATCTTTGGATTTAATGCCGAGCTCGGCGGCGTCTTCGGGGTGGATTTCCACAAAAGGCGCGGGGTTTAATTTGTTAAGCGTGGGCACCTTGCCGGTCTTGGTCATGGTGTGCCATTGGTGCTGCAGGCGGCCGGTGTTGAGGATAAACGGATAATCGCCGTCGGGCATTTCCACCGCGTCCACATGGGGGCGGGCGAAGAAGTTGGCTTTGCCGGAGTCGGTCGCGAACAAAAGCGCAGGTGTGCTGCCATCTTCAAGCACTTTAAGCGTTTGGTTGATGCCGGTATTCAGGTAGCGAATGGGATTGCGGTCGCTGCTGTCTTTGCTCGCGCAAGGCCATTGGATCGGGGTTTCGCGCAAGCGGCTGTAGCTTACGCCGCGCAAATCGTAGCCGGTTTTGGGGTTGTAACTGCGTTTGATTTCTTCGAAGACTTCTTCGGCGGAGTTAAAGCTAAAACCATCGGCAAAGCCCATCTCGCAGGCCACTTTGGCGACAATTTCCCAATCCGCCATGGCTTCGCCCGGTGGTGGCAAGGCTTCTTGCATAAGTGTGAGATTGCGTTCGGAGTTGATCATCACCCCTTCGGCTTCTGCCCAAAGCGCGCCGGGCAAAAGAATATCGGCGTAGCGATTGGTTTCGGTATCGAGGAAGGCGTCTTGCGCGATCACCAGTTCGGCGCGTTGCAGGCCATCGATTACGATTTTGCGGTTGGGAATACTGGCGACCGGGTTGGTGCAAATCACCCAACAGGCTTTAATCTCACCGGCGGCCATGCGTTCAAACATATCCACCGTGCCCTTGCCGAGCTTGGTGCTAATGTTGCCGCGTGGGATGCCCCACATATCCTCAATAAAGTTGCGGTCGGGTTCAGCGAGTAAGGTGCGCTGGCCGGGTAGGCCAGGCCCCATATAACCCATTTCTCTGCCGCCCATGGCGTTGGGTTGGCCAGTGAGCGAGAAGGGGCCGCTGCCTT
Source organism: Cellvibrio zantedeschiae (assembly GCF_014652535.1). Classification (NCBI taxonomy): domain Bacteria; kingdom Pseudomonadati; phylum Pseudomonadota; class Gammaproteobacteria; order Cellvibrionales; family Cellvibrionaceae; genus Cellvibrio; species Cellvibrio zantedeschiae. Next base: position 82,238 of record NZ_BMYZ01000002.1, read on the forward strand.
GTGAGCAAATTTTGCCCGTGGCCAAATGCAGGTTGCAGATGGCGTTGGTGTTCCAGGTACCGTGCGTGGACTGGTTCAAGCCCATGGTCCAGCAGGTCATAAAATTCTTGGCTTCGCCGATCATCTTCGCGGTTTTGCGGATATCGTCCTCGGGAATGCCGGTAATGGTGGCGACTTTGGCGGGCGTGTAATCCGCCAGAAACTCCGGCATAGCCTCCCAGCCTTGGGTGAATTGCGCGATAAACTCCGGGTCGGTATGGCCGTTTTCGACCAGCAGATGCAACAAGCCGTTGAGCAGCGCCAAATCCGTACCGGATTTGATCTGCATAAACAGTTCAGATTTTTCAGCGGTGAGCGTGCGGCGCGGGTCAACCACAATCAATTTCGCACCGGCTTTGATGCGATCCATCATGCGCAAATAAAGGATGGGATGGCAGTCAGCCATGTTGGCACCGATCACGAAAAAAAGATCGGTGTGTTCGAAGTCTTGATAGGAGCCGGGTGGAGCATCGGAGCCGAGCGACAGCTTGTAACCCGCGCCCGCACTCGCCATACACAAGCGCGAGTTGGATTCGATATTGTTGGTGCGCACAAAACCCTTGGCGAGCTTGTTGACCAGATATTGCGACTCGATGGACATTTGCCCGGAAACGTAGAAGGAGAGAGCGTCTGGGCCGTGCTCATCCAAAATCGCCTTCAAGCGTTTGGCGGTGGTTTTGATCGCCTCATCCATTGGCGTTTGCACAGATTGTGCGGTGCGATCATTGCGCACAAAAGCTGCTTCCATACGGCCAGATTCGCGCAGCGCTTGGGCGCTGGTTTGGCCTTTGGTGCATAGGCGGCCAAAGTTGGTGGGGTGATTTTTATCGCCGCTGACTTTCAGGATTTTCTTGCCATCGGTTTCCAGCAACATGCCACAGCCGACGCCGCAGTAAGGGCAGACCGATGAAACAGTTTTGGTGACAGCAGGATTCATAACGCTAGAAGACATAATACAAAACTCCGGATTGCTGGGAGTTTTGCAAGCGCTATGCCATAGGTGTCGATTTAAGCGATTGAGGTTTTAAATGCAGTTAACTTCTTGAATTGAGTCGCCAAAATTAGCAATTAGACTAGGAAAGCTATCTGGTTGGTGGTGAATGGCTGGGTTAAAGGCGTGATTTCAAGAATTTTTTGATCATCTATGGTGCACAAAAATGGCCTGTGGGCACGAGTTGGTAGTCTTGTGGGGCGATTTTTTGAGGTGATCCAATACTGTGCCCCAACGATGAGAATGAAAAATGCGTTTTTGTGGTGCAAATATGCAGTTTTGTTAACGCATAAACCCCAAATTACTACTCGCAAACCGACTCACATTCGGCAAAATCGAATTGATTTCCGTACTACTAACCCCAAACCAGCGCGCCAAGGTCGCAGCGAGTTGATCTACCGAGGTTGACGGCAACAAGCGCCCTTGTCCGACCTGATCATCGCTGGTGAGGGAGATTTGCGGAGCTGTACCATAAAACTGTCCGCCGTTGACAGCGCCGCCCACCACGAAATGATGGCCACCCCAACCGTGATCTGAACCGTCGCCATTGGATGCGAGTGTTCGGCCAAAATCGGATGCTGTAAAACTGGTGACTTTATCGGCAACACCTAATTCGACCGTTGCCTGGTAAAACGCGCTCATGGCTTCGTCGACTTGCGCCAGTAATTTCGGGTGGTTTTCGGTAAGGCCATCGTGTGTATCAAACCCACCTAATGAAACAAAAAACACCTGACGTTTCGCGCCCAGGGTGGTGCGTGCACCTATCAAACGCGCGACGACTTTTAATTGATCCGCGAGTGAATTCTTTTTGTTATCGCGATCAAATGACGTGGATAAGTTCACGGGATTCAAGGCCGCGTTAACTACTTCTTCCAGTTCCATTGAACGCTTGGTCACTATGGCTAATTCATTTTCCAAAATGTGATTGCTGCTTTGGGTAATTAATTTTTTTAACGCGGTGGACGCAGCAGTAGAGTTAAATGCTGAACCTTTTGCGGGCCAAATAGGAATCGCTCCCGAGGGGCTGATTTGATATTGCAGCGCATTATTGCCCGCTAAAAATACCGCGTTGCCTGAGGCAGAAATGCAAGTCAGAGTGCTGATGCTGTTACTCGACAGCGCAAGGTCACCCATATAGCCGCCCCAACCGCGCGTTGCACCTTCGCTGTTCAATGCTTGCCAAATGGATTGCTGATCGTTGTGTGAAAATAATTTTGGTGGCAGCGGATATTTTACGCGGTCTGAACCTTTGTATTGTGCGAGTGTGAGTGGTGTCAGTAGTGGTCCGATATTTAATTGCACTGCCGCTTTGCCGGAATTAAATAATCCCGCCATGGATTTCAATTCGGGCGATAAAGCATATTGAATGTTGTTGGTGAGTGTTTGGGGTTTGAGTGTTTGCAGTTTTGTCGCGGTGAGTGCATCGTGCGCCAAAGCTATGCCGCCTGCTGTACGGTTTACACCACCGCCGCGAATACTGCTGTAGAGATCGTAATTGGCGGTATCAAAAGGCACGACTGTATTGGCGTAATCGTTGCCGCCAAATAAAAATACGCATACTAATGCTTTGTAATCACTCGCTTCAAATGCAGCTGCTTCGCTAATACCTGCAAGATTTAGCGCAAGTGGTGCGCCTGCGCCCATAATAGAAAGTGCGCCCGCACGTTTTAAAAAAGCGCGGCGAGTCATGTCATTTATTTTATTAATATGCATAGTTCGCTACTTCTGGATTAAGTATTCAGGGCAGGCAGCTACTAATAAAATGGCTGCGTAAAGGCGATCATTTTTTGCATTGCTGGAGCTTGATGCTGTCACCGGATTTGCTTCAAGAGCTTGCTGAATAATATCAAGCGTCGCTGCAGAAAGTTGATTGGCCGTTAAATGTAAATTCAACCATTCCACCAAGGCTTTTGCATCGGTCGCAAGTGATTCAATTGCACTGAGGCTGACTTTTACATCGGCGTAACCGGACTTAATAAAATAAGCCACCATGTTGATGTAACCCGCTGTGGAAGTTTCATTGTGCAGTTGAAATTCCGGCGCGAGTAATCCTTGAGATGCCAACGCTGTATTGGGGGGCACGTATCCGGGGCGAAAAAAATTAAATACCGATGGTGAACGTAAAGGTGCCTGGCCTAAACCAGTATCCGCATTGGAAAGATCGTAAATTTCCCATTTGCCGTTAGTGCTGCTCACGTTAAAAGTGCGTGCAATTTGTGTAAGTCGCACTATAGGTTCACGCAATTTCCCGGCGGTGTTGTTGCTCGGCAATGTGCGCGCTTCGGTATCCGTCAGGATTGCTCGCCACACCGCTTTTAGATCACCACGCACATTTGCACCGTTATTATTAAACACGGTTGCAACACGTTGAATATACGCAGGGCTTGGATTGGATGTGATCAAGCGTTGGATCATTTGCTTCGCAAAAAATGGCCCGGTGTTGGCGTGATTAAATAAGGTATCTAACGCGATGCGCAGCGCATCAGCGCCTGATGTGTTTGCGGGAATATTAGTTCCTAAAAAACTCACTGCTAAATTGGAGTGTTTTTTCGCATCAAATGCCATGCGCCCGCTGGTGAACTCGGGTGTGGGAACCGGATAGGATTCAAAACCATGTTGTTGTGTGACTTTGGAATAATCCCAATCGTAACCGGTAAAAACACGCGCAAGATTGGTGATATCGGATTGCACATAGGTTTCAATTGGATTGCCCTGTGCGTTGGTTTTTAAGGAGCCATCCAAATTTAATTCGTAAAGCCCAATTGAAAACAATTGCATGATTTCACGCGCATAGTTTTCGTCGGGTTGCCTACCACTTTCGGCATCTTCTTTTAAGTTGCCTTTGGTGTTGAGGTAAAAACCCATCGCAGGGTTAAGGCTAATGTCTTCCAACAAGTTTCTGAAATTATCGAAAACTTTTGCATTGAGTAAATCCCAGTAGCCAGCAATGAGCATAGGCGGCCAAAAGCCATCGATAGGATTTAATGACACCACAAAAAATTCGGAAAGCGCGAGCGACAAACGTTTGCGCACTTGGCCTGTGCCCGTGAGCAATTGATTCCATGCCATCCAATCGCCAAACACAGGATTAAAATAGTTGCCATCTTTTTTGGGGGTGGCGTGACCGCTAGCGGTTAACCACTGCGCGCCGGTTTGGTCGATGGCTGAATTGAATTGCGTGGTGAGCCAAGCGTCGTAGCCTGAGGTTCTTACGGCGAGGATTTCTTCATCGGTCGCCGTGAATTGTGTTTGCAATAAAAACCGGGCAGCTTCTGCTTTGGTGTAAAGCAGTTGAGGTGCGACCGAGCTTGCAGTCGAACTGGTTTGAATGCCGCCACCGCTACTTGCCCCGCTTCCTCCACCGCCGCAACTATTGGTGGCCAAGGCTACCAAGCTGGCTACTCCAGCTGACGAATAGGCTGCAGAAGTAAGCTTTACGGGAAGATCTTCAGTTATGGTATTTGATGAGATTGGTGCTTGTACCACGTTGTTATTATGCATAGGTGGCCTGCCAAAATAGGGAATCAGTGATTCGCGTATAAATCTAAGGCTTGAGTATAGGGTGCATCAATCATCTATGCTGCATACAAAGTGTTCAATTTTTGTAAAGGTGGATGTAATTTTATTGGAGGATGGCATAGCAAGATTGTGGCGTTCACTGGATTGCCTACGCCATCTTTTTACTGGTTGCCTAAGTGTGCGGCACCCACTAAGCTGGCTGCCTCTGAAAAATCGAAGTCTTCTTATCATGTTAAAAGTTCGAATCCTTGCGGCGATTGTCGCGATCCTCCTGACGCTCCTGACTATTTATCTGCTGCCCAAAATTGTCTACACCTACACGTCTTTTATGGATGGTATGAGCCCTGACCAGCGAACTGCATTCAGCCTTTTCCAAGCCTTATTAGGCGCTGCGCTTGGCGTTTATGGTTGGTGGCTTTGGAAAAAATCCAAAAAGAAAAAGTGATGGCCGCACCTGAACCTGCGAGGGCTCAGGTGGGGTGAAATATCAAACGAGTTTTACGATTAAAAGAGTACCCTCAACGCTGGTCACCTGCACCTGGCTTCCAGCTTCTACAGGTTCGCTGCTTGAATTATCCAGGCGTGCCAACCAATCCACTCCTGAGTAACTTACGCGGCCATCAATTGATGTAATACGTGATGTTACGAGCAATACTTTTCCAACCATGTCACTGCTGGTTTCGGGGCCGACTTCTTTGTTTTGCAGTTTTTTAAGCGGCCCCCATAACAATGCCGCGCTGGAAACGGATAAGCCAGCAAGCAACACTATGGCAACGCTGAATGCATGCACCAAACCGAGCGAAATAAAAGCGCCCGTTAGTAAGCTGCCCAATGCAACGAATAGCAAGGGGCCGCTCATGCCAAGCAGTGCCAGTTCTACCAACAAACAAATTCCCGCTAATGCGTAGAAAAAATAATCCTGGTGCTGTGAAAAATATTCAATCACGGCGCTGCTCCTGATTATGGATTGCTGATTTATGCATGATTAATTGTTGAAGATACAGCTAAAGCTTGCGCTACTGTACTTGCAACGTTATCACCTGTTCTGCCATCGCTCAAAACAATAGTGCCTTCTTTCGCGATGGCTTTGTGCGCGTCAATTGTGCTCTGCGCAAGTTTAAAATTCACAGCAACGCGCCCATTAGGTGTTGCGGCGGCATCACCCACGGTTTGTAAAGCTTCTGCATCTGCAAAGGCAACTAATTTGATCGCAGCAGATTTACCTTCTGCTTCCAGAATTTGCGATTCCTTACTCGCCATTGCAGCAAGTACTTGTTGTTCTTTTGCAGCTTCTGCTTCCAATACAATCGCCGCTTTTTGGCCTTCAGCTTTGGCGATAGCTGCGGCTTTTTCACCTTCAGCCGTTAAAATTGCAGAACGCTTTTGACGCTCGGCAGACATTTGTCTTTCCATATCTTCTTTAATAGAAGCAGGAATTGTAATTTCCAACAACTCGAAACGTAATACCAAAATGCCCCAGGGTTGCGTGGCTTCCAGCATGGCTTTTTGAATTTCTGCGTTAATGGCTGCGCGGTTTTGGAAACACTCGTCCAACTCCATGGTACCGATTGCGTTACGCATAGAGGTCATGGCCAACTGCGTGGTTGCCAATTTGTAATCGGTAATATTGTTGGTCGCCGCTGCCGCATCAATCACTTTAATAAAGAGCACGCCGTCAATCATAAGTGCGACGTTGTCTTTGGTAATGGCTGATTGGTGTGGCACAACCAAGGTTTGTTCTTTGAGGTTGCGGTCAGCGGCAACTGAGTCTAGAAAAGGAACAATCCAGTTAAAGCCTGAACCCAAGGTTTTAGTGTATTTACCCATACGATAAATCACATAGCCGCGGTTTTGCGGAACAAAATGAATCCCTTTTTTAAGCGCAAATAGTAAAACGGCCGCAATCCAAAAAGACGGATTGGATAGAAACGAAAAAAGTGAGTCCATAGCGTGCATCCTTTATAAAATTTTAATGGAACGAAAAAACGATAAAACCAGATTCGTTGTGGCATGAGAATATAAGCAATAGGCGGTGTTTAGCAAGCAAACCGGAGCGGTAATCAATAGCTGGATTTACCGCTAGATGTCGCGACCTAGAGTGCAATTACAAGTTTCTCGCCCTTTGCACGTGAGACACACAAGCACATGTAGCCTTGGCTTTTTTGTGAATCACTTAACACATGATCGCGATGCTCTGCTTCACCTTCAAGAACTTTTACTGCGCAACTTCCGCAATCGCCAACGCAACAATCGAATTTGACCTCAACACCTGCATCGCGCACGGCATTTAGCAAAGGCTGGTTAGCATTTACCTTAATTAATTTGTTGGAATAGGCTAATTCCAGTAAGAGAGGTGTATCTTGCTCGGATCCCGGTGCAGAAAAGTGTTCAATCTGGATTCTATCTTTTGCAATACACAGTAAGCGTGCGCTGGTTTCAATATCATCCAGCATTTTTTGCGGGCCGCACGCATAAAACAATGTATTGCTAGTTGCATCGCCAAGCAGGTTCATAAGGTCCAGGCGTTTACCTTCGTCGGCATCATAAAAAAATAAACTGCGTGGAAAATTATTTTCCAGCTCTGGCACAAAAGCCATATCCTTTTTATGGCGACCAGCATAATGAAGTGTAAATCGACGGCCCCGCAATGCGAGTGTATGAGCTATTGCCATTATGGGGGTGATACCAATTCCGCCGGCAATTAAAACTGCGGGGCTGGCATCTGCGTGGAGATGAAAATTATTAGTCGGTAGAGCACACTCTATTTGCGTACCGGTTTGAAAATGATTATAAATAAATTGCGAACCGCCGCGGCTGTTGTCTTCAAGCAAAACAGCAATTTCATAAAATTCGCGCTGGTTAGGATTGCTACAGATAGAGTAATGGCGAACATCGGTTTTGCCATCAGCCAACTGAACCGGTATTGCAATATGCGAACCCGCAGTCACCAGTGGTAATTCTTCGCCAGTTGTTGAGCGCAATTCATAAGCGCGAATGCGCGGTGTTAAGTCGCGCACTCGGCTTACTGTCAATGCAAGTTTTTGCTCATTAGATGTCATGGTTTCTGGGATGACTTTTTCTCAGCTTTTTCTTTCAGTGCCTTATCGCGCTCCGCATCTATTTCAGTTTTCAGATCCTGAATAGATTGATCAAACTCTGCAAGGCTATGATTAGGGCTAACCCGCATAGCGGGAGGTAATATCTCGCTCATATAAAGTTCGTCGGCTACTTTATTAGTGGTTTGATAATTGTTTAGCAATCTCAATCCGGAAATGGTGAGTGCGGCACTTATGCATAAGATTTTGATCAGTTTGCGCCTGCGGGTATTAATCAGACGCAAATGATAATAAATAGTGGTGGTTGCTATAGCTATGGCTATGTGAACCTTGTAAAGCAGCGGTGCTTCCCATGAAAAAGAGAAGCCCAATATGGTGTAAATAATTTCTGAAATTTGCGCCGCTAACAAGCCGCAACATAAGGTAAATAAATGCCGGTTAAAATTGGCGGTGCCACCAAATACGCGATTTGCCAAGGCCCAAATGCCCGCCCATACGGCACCCGAAATAAGCCATGGGAAAATTCCCATAATGTAATCACTGGCCTTATTTTCGTTAATGTCATTAATCCAGGCTTCTGATAAAGACAAGGCGCACAAAATAAGAATTGAAACAGCGAGCAGCGGCCAACCTTGCCAATGTTGGTGGGTTGAAACACTAACTTCTGCGCTGACTGCATAATCACTATCGCGTACACGAATTTGTGTTTGGCCGAGATGTACAACAGTGTCGCCGTTAATGTGTAACTGCGAATGACGCTTGCCTTTAATTTTTATCCCATTTTGGCTGCCCAAATCACGCAGGGTAAGCATACCGCTTTCACCCATCTCGATCAGGGCGTGTTCCGCTGCAACGTGGTGGTCATCCAAAATAATATCGTTGCGATAGCTACGGCCCAAGCTGATCGGTAACTCGGTAAATTTATAGCGGGTTTGTACATCGCCATTGTGGTTAAGAATTTCAACAAAATAAAAGAAGCTCATAATTACTTGGCCTCCTTTGTATTAGGCAACGCATTTTTTTTATTTGCCGAATTTACAGTTTTGTTAAAGCCTGCCAGAAATTGCGACACAAACTTTTGTCCGTTCTCAAAAGAAACCCCGTCTATATCTAAACGGCTTTGTAAATTCATTAGCGGCTCATCGGTGCTGGATGTAAAGAGCACGAAATCATAAAGTCCTGCAAATTTTTTGTAAGCCTGCACACATACTACTGCGCGATGGCTGACATTATTGTTTGCGATAAATTCCTCCGTACATTTGGGTGTGGTGACATCATCATCTTTGATATTGCTGTTCACCCGGTTGTTGAAGGAGTTGCCAATTAGCCTGGCGAACCGCAACGAATTCAATTGGTCGGTTTGTACAAATTTGTGGTTGATAGAAAGTTGTCCCGTTTGCAAATCGTTGGAAACAAAAATTTCAGATTCCATACGGCAGTTAATTTGATCGGTTTTGTAAGTCTTCTCGCGTTTTGAATCGGAGTTACCCCAGCAGCGCACTTGTTCCGATTCGCGCACAGGAACCGAGTAGGGGCCAAGGTTTTTTGCGGTGAGCGGTGTGGCAAGCAAGGTATTCATCATAATGGTTTGGTGAGCCAACAATTGTTCACCAATGATCGGTTTAAAATCTGTCGGTGGTTTGCTTGCCTCGGTGATGCTGGCAATCAATTTTTGCGCAAATATCGCGGGCACTAAAAAACTCACCAATTCACCGTCGCGACGATGGGCTACGTTCACACCCGCAACTTGTCCATTGGCTTTTACGTTGGGGCCGCCGCTCATGCCGGGGTTAACCGGGCCGGTAAACATAATTTGATCGCTAAAACCGCGATGGCTCAGGCCGTTGTAAGTGCCTTCGGAAATAAAGAATCCCAAATCCAGGGGGTTGCCCAGGGAATAAAGATGTTCACCCTGGGCCAGCGGGGCAGGTGGATCGATTAAGTTAAAAAATCCTGTCCCCTGGCGATTCACCCGCACTACTGCTAAATCGTGTTGTACATCAACGGCCAGCAGTTCTATATCGCCGCTTTTGCCTTGGGTATCTTTGAACTCGCCTAAATAGGTTTCAGGTTCCAGTGCAATTTGCGAGACCACGTGAAAGTTGGTGATAACCAGATTGCTGGTACCAATTAAAAAACCTGAACCCACTGCTGATTGGCTGTGGCCGTTTTTAAGTAGCACACGTATTTGAAGCAAATCGCTTTGGGCGGCAGCGTAAAGTTCCTGGGCGGTGGAAGATGGTGGGGTAGATGCAGCTTCTGCTTCTTTCTCTGCGTTAGAGGGTGCTGAGGAGCTGGACGCAGCAAAGACGGGTAGCGACAAACAGGCTAGTAGAAGCGGTAGACGCAAGAGGATCATAGGGTTCCTTGACTGATGTAACGACTTTGGACAAGTAAAATGGTGATCAGTATGCCCAGACTCCCTAGCCTTGACCACTCTATTTAATGGCGGGTTTTCACAGTACTATCGCGTCAATGAAGCATCTTACGCATCAACGAAGCATCTTGCGTACTTTGTATTTGCGGGCATGACAGGGCACCGCTAAGCGGCTTCCGTGGCGAATGAATAAAAATAAACCAGATCTGAATCCAAAATATCCCAAGCTGTGTCTATATCAGTAATCACTGTTGCAACAGTTTGCAGAAACCAGAATTAACACCTTACCCTGACGAGTAATCATTATGCGAATCATCCCATTGGCCCATCAAGCTTTACGCAAATTGGCGCTCATAGGCCTCTTGTTAACACCTTTCTCCCTGAGCCACGCCGCCGAATTGGTAGGCAAACCTGTACCTGTAGGAGCCTCCGGCGCTAGCACGGCTGCACATTCTGCTGCCGCCGCACCGGTACCGCCCGTAGAGGCTGTTGTGCCGCCAGCACCGGTAGATCCTATACCGCCAGTACCGGATGACGTAGAGTCAGCTCACGACGATATGCGCCAAGCCATGGAAGATATGCGCCGTGATTTTCACCAGGATTTTGGACATGAAATGGATGGATTTAATATGAGCCCTGATCTTCTCATTCCTATTGTTGCCATGTCGCTTTTGTTTGGCGGACCTGTGCTCCTGTTAATTATTTTGGCCTTTCTACACTACCGGGCAAAATCGCGTCGCCAACACAATATTAACGCCAATATCGACAAATTATTGGCCGCAGGTCGTGATATTCCTGTTGAACTCTTGTTAGGTGAAGAACCTGCTGCGGTAAAACGTAATGTGAACGGCGAGGTCACCGTCTATCACAATTCGGACGAAAACATGCAAAAAGGGGTGCGCAATGTTGGCTTGGGCATCGGCTGGTTAATCTTCCTCACCATCATGTTTGGAATCAAAATCGGAGCCTTCGGGTTCGTCTTTATCGGCTTGGGGCTTTCCCAGGTGATTATCTGGAAGTTATCTGGCACTAGCGTGAGCCCTACGCCAAGCACTGACATCGCACGAGTTCAGGAATAAGTAGCATGTCAGTTCCCGATCAGGAATTGATTGCGCGCGTAGTCGCAAAAAAAGACCAGCATGCGTTCTCGCAGCTGGTTTTGCGCTATCAGTCGCAACTGCGGGTTTGGGCGCGCCGTCTCTGTGATGGCGATGCTCACCTGGCAGACGATCTCGCGCAAGAGACCTTTATCAAGGCCTACGCCGCGCTGGGTGCATTCCGTGCAGAAGCCAAGTTTTCGACTTGGCTGTACCGTATTGCTTTTAATATCGCCGCCAATCGTTGGCGCGGTAAAAAAATTCAATGGTGCGAGTTAGACGATAACGAAGACGTGGAGTCTGAACATTGTGAGTTGAAACAATTCGACGCCAAGCGGGATGTGGAGGCGGCTATGCAGCAACTTTCTGCTGCGCAACAGCTCGCAATCAGGCTATGCTTTGAAGACGGGTTTTCACACGATGAAGCGGCTAGTATCATGGGTGTCCCTCTTGGCACTTTAAAAACCCATGTCGCTCGCGGTAAACAAAAATTGCAAACTCTTTTAGCGTCCTGGAGTCAGGTAGCATGATCAAACAAGAACCCACACTGTTGCTCGATGATGACGGCTTCGATAATTTTTTAAGCGCGCAATTAAAGCAGGCGCAACCTTATTTATCGGATGAAGATTTCACTGCGCAAGTCATGGCTAAATTGCCTGCAGCAAAAAAACTATCGCCCTGGCAAGAGCGGTTGATTATTTTGGTGCCCTTCCTGATTATCAGTTTATTGGTGATCAGCCAGTTTTCAGTGGTGGCGGTATTAGTAAAGGTTTGGACGCTGTTGGTTTCTGCAGACGTAACGAGTTTGTTAACTATTAGTTTGATGATGTCTGTGACTGCTGTTTCTGGCGCTTCTTTGTGGTTTGCCAAGCAATCCAAATTAATTTAAGTTTCACAAGGTTGAAAACAAAAAGCCCGCAATTGCGGGCTTTTTGTTTTGTAGGCAACAGAAAATTATTTCTCTTTCAAGCCTTTGCCAGTGGCTGCCCAATAAATACCACCGTAAACGTGTTCCAAAAATAATGGATCTGAATAATCCGCAGCGGTGTGGCCGAGTGCGGTGTAGAAAGACCGGCCACCATCGTATTGGTGATACCAGGCGATGGGATGGAACTTGCCCATGCCAGATCCTTTCTTAACTTTCCAATCGGTAACTGGATCGTAAGTTTTTTCATTGACGGCCAAAATGTAATTCAAACCTTTAGTGTGTTCTGGGCCAAACTCATACCATTCTTCGGTCCACAACAAACGATCAGGCATGCGTTCAAGCCCGGGAAATTTGCGATCAGTAACTTGCAGTTCTGCTGTTTGGATGGTTGGATGAATATGGAAACTGCGACCCACTAATTTGGTGTACCACTCCCATTGGTATTCAGTATCTGATGCGCTGTGAACACCTACAAAACCCTTGCCGGATTTAATAAAGCGTTCCATAGCTGCCTTTTGCTCAGGGTTGAGAATATCGCCAGTGGTAGATAGGAATACGATGACTTGGAATTTTTCCAAATTTTTGTCATTAAATACCGCAGGGTCTTCTTGCCAATCCACTTTGAAAAAATGTTTATCGGCCAGTTGGCGCATTGCAGCCACACCTTCCAATTGGGATTGGTGGTGGAAACCTTGTGTCATGGTAAAGAGCAGAACGTTAAATTGTTCGGCATAACTGCTTAGGCTCACCATGAGTAAGCAGGCGCATAGCGAGAATTTGGATAGAACTCGTTTCAACATAATCGACCTCGTTATTGATATTTATGGAAAATCAAAACCGTGAATAGACTATAGCAGTCGCGCTCATCGTGAGGATAATTTTTGTAAAGCGGGAGGGGTGAACGAAGACTGAAACGTTTTAAAAACTTTCTTATTTATGTGGAATCATTTCTGGCAAGCTCGGGGCTCGCCAGAAATGCTAAAAGCGTAGCTTATTCGGTAACGACCAAATCACCTGAAATAGAAACGCCGGATTTCAGCATACCAGAATCGCAAGCATAAATTTCTTTACTGGAAACGGCTTTGCCTTTTGCGTTGGATTTAATGTTAATCACCGCCGTTGCGCCTTCTTTTTTTGCCGCTTCACGCAATTCTTTCAGGGCAACAACCAAGGCAGAATGGCAAGCAGTAATTTGTGATTTTAATGAGGCATTGATTTCACGATCAAAGGTGTACTGACCGATGGTTTTGGTAATGTTGCCAGTGGGAACTGCATCGCCAAAATAAAATTTAATATCGTCAGGTAAGCCCAATTTAGCATCGTCTGATGCTAAAGCGTCTGCAATTGAAATATTTTTCAATTCACGCGCTTCAGCTTGAAAAGTAATTGCACACAGGGTTGAGATAAAAACAAATAATAGCTTTTTCATAAACACCTCATAGTTGGTCATCGTTAAATAATACGGCCTAAGCTTACTTCTTCTTCATGGCTTGTTGCAATAACGCACCCATACTGCCCATTGCTGCTGGAGCGGGGTTGTTGCGTTGTGCATTGCGCTGTTGATTTTGCGACTGTGGACGCTCGCCGCCCTTCTTCCCCTCAACCTTTTCGCCGGGGGTGTCATCCAGGCGTAACGAAAGTGCGATACGCTTGCGAGGCACATCAACTTCCATCACTTTTGCCTTCACTATATCGCCAGCTTTCACTGCTTCGCGCGGGTCTTTAATAAAGGTATGGGATAGTGCAGAGATGTGTACCAAACCATCCTGATGCACACCAATATCCACGAAGGCACCAAAGTTGGTGACGTTGGTTACAGTACCTTCAAGTACCATACCGGGAACCAAATCGGTAATTTCGTTAACACCATCCTGGAAGGTTGCGGTTTTAAATTCAGGGCGCGGGTCGCGGCCAGGTTTATCCAATTCTTTAATGATGTCGGTCACTGTAGGCACACCAAATTTTTCATCGGTGTAATCAGCCGCTTTTAAACCACGCAAGAAAGCGGAGTCGCCAATTAATCCTTTTATTTCACGGGTGTGTTTCTCGGCGATTTTTTCAACAATCGAATAAGCTTCGGGGTGTACGCCTGACGCATCCAATGGATTACTGCCACCGGCAACGCGTAGAAAGCCCGCCGCCTGTTCAAAAGTTTTTTCGCCAAAGCGTGGGACTTTCTTTAATGCCGCACGTGATGCAAATGCACCGTTTTGATTGCGGAATTCAACAATATTATTGGCGAGCGTAGTGTTCAAACCCGATACGCGTGCAAGCAATGCTGCCGAGGCGGTATTTACTTCTACCCCAACGGCGTTTACGCAATCCTCAACCACGGCATCCAGCGAGCGAGCTAATTGCGATTGTGATACGTCATGTTGGTATTGACCCACACCAATTGATTTAGGATCAATTTTTACCAATTCTGCGAGCGGATCTTGCAAGCGACGCGCAATCGAAATTGCACCTCTAATGGTCACATCCAAATCCGGAAATTCTTTTGCTGCAAATTCTGATGCCGAATAAACCGATGCGCCGGCCTCACTCACAATCACTGTACTCGCCGTAATATCTTTGTGAGCTTTCAAAACATCCTTCGCAAATTTTTCGGTCTCGCGTGAGGCGGTGCCGTTACCAATGGCAATCAAACCAACGTTATATTTTTTGCAGAGATGAACCAAAATAGCTTCGGATTCTGCAATTTTGTTAAGCGGTGGTGTTGGGTACATTACGGTGTGATCGAGCACTTTGCCGGTTGCATCTACCACCGCGACTTTTACGCCGGTACGCATACCAGGGTCCAACCCGATAGTCGCTTTTTGCCCGGCGGGCGCAGCGAGCAATAAATCTTTTAAGTTGGATGCAAATACTTTAATGGCGCCGTCTTCGGCTTTTTCGCGCAATTCGCTTAACAAATCTGTTTCGAGATGGGTTAATAATTTAACGCGCCATGTCCAGCGTACAACTTCTGCTAACCATGCATCAGCTGCTCGGCCTTTATCCTGAACTTGCCAATGTTCGGCAATCATGGTTTCGCAGGGGTGGCCGATTCGTACTGTTTCATCACCCACTTTAATAGCTAAGGTAAGTGCGCCTTCATTGCGGCCACGGAACATAGCTAAAGCGCGATGTGACGGAACGGATTTGAGCGGTTCATCGTGCTCAAAATAATCGCGGAATTTTTGTACTTCCTGGGAGTTGTCAGTTTCTTTGCCAGCCACAACGCGCGCACTCAAGGTACCTTCCTGGGTTAGGAAATTACGTAATCGCCCAAGCAGCTCTGCGTCTTCGCTGAACTTTTCCATAAGAATATATTTAGCACCATCGAGTGCCGCTTTGGTATCGTCGATTTTGTGCTCGGCATTCAAGTATTTTGCAGCTTCAACTTCTGGGTTAAGTGTTGGATCTGCCATGAGTGCTTCTGCCAAAGGCTCCAAGCCTGCTTCTTTGGCAATTTGGCCTTTGGTGCGGCGTTTGGGTTTGTAGGGCAGGTATAAATCTTCCAGGCGATTTTTGGTGTCTGCCAAATTAATATCGCGCTCCAGCTCAGGAGTAAGTTTTTCCTGCTCGATAATAGATTTTAAAATGCTCGCACGGCGCTCTTCCAGCTCGCGCAGATAACGCAGGCGTTCCTCTAATGTACGCATTTGCCCATCGTCCAATCCACCGGTAACTTCTTTACGGTAGCGGGAAATAAAGGGTACGGTTGCACCTTCATCCAAAAGCGCGACGGCAGCGCTAACTTGTTGTTCCTGAACGGTTAATTCGTCGGCGATGCGTTTGAAAATACTAGGTAGGCTAGCGATGCTGGTCATAAAGCGAACTCGTATTGCGGTAGGGATATTGAGGGGAGCCATTATCCCTAAATTGCTGTGGGCTGCCAGTCTTGCTTTTGCATTTTTTCTGAGGTTGAGTTTTTTATAAAAAGTGAATCCAAATTAGCCGGAGCTGTGTCTTAGTAGTAACTCATTCAATTCCATCACTGTGTGTAAGGGTACCCCTATGAAGATATTACGATTTTCACCTTTTTCGATTTTAGCTTTCGCCGTGCTGTTGTTTTCCGTTGAAGCTGCTGTTGCCGATGAAACCCTTGCTCGCTCTTACGATATAAAAAATGTCTCAGAGGTTGTGGTTGGGGGTGGTGGACGTATTCGCATTACCCAGGGCGATACCGAGACCTTGCGAGTGGAAGCGGAGGCAGATGTGATTAATCGCGTCAGTGTGGATTTAAGTGGAAATAAACTTAGCCTGAATGTGAAAAGAAGCTCAGGAAAAGGCTTTAGCTTGTTTGATTTTTTCTCTCACCAAAATGATGAGGTGCTGTATATATTGCAACTGAAAAACCTCAGCTATCTCGGGTTATCTGGTGCATCGCGTGCGACCTTGAGTGACTGGGTGGGCAAGAATATGGCTGTTAATGTTAGCGGTGCGGGTGAAATTAATTTTGCCAATCTCAGCGTGGATGATTTGTTTGTTGAACTAACCGGCGCAAGCAATGCCCACACACAATCTCTTACTGCAAATAAAATTAAATTCGAACTCTCCGGCGCAGCCAACGCAAATATTAAGGCGCAAAGCCAAACTAAATTCCTGCAAGTTGGTGCGAGTGGTGCGAGTAACTTTCGCGGCAAATTGTTAACTGTCACCCAAGCCGATGTAGGCGCGAGCGGCGCATCAAACATCGAATTAAACGTGACAGAATTTTTAAAAGCTAATGCAAGCGGTGCGTCCAACGTGCGCTATTTGGGGCAGCCAAAACTGCAAAGCGATTCCAGTGGTGCGAGCCATGTAAGTTCAATAAATTAACGCGTGGCGCTACCCAGGTCGAATCTAGTTGATTAAATAAATCGGATGTTAATGTGAGGTACTAGCTTGTTCGTGGTTCGCCACGGCTGCTATAGTTTTAGCGCGGTTTAGCCGCGCTTTATTTTTTTCGGCTTGCGAAGAAATACCACCTCAACTATTTAGGGAATACAGGATGCAATTTCCAATCATTCGAACATGCCAATCATTTGCCGTTGTTGTTCTGCTAGCTGCCTGTGGCGGCGGTGGCGGGAGCGATGGAAGCTCTTCAGGTCCGTTTGGCAGCAATATCTCTGTTAATAACACGGGCAACAATGTTCCCGATGGTACCTTTCGCCCTGCGGTTGCAAATTCGCCATACAGCTCACAGATTGTTAATTGTGTAAAAATCGTTAATGACAATCCGGTTAACGAGTGCAAATTAAGTACATTGCCATTTATTGGCCAAAAAACCAGCTCACCAACCAAAGCCGATATATTGGCGCAAACCGTTGTTTCACATCCCTGGATGGCCACGCGTTTTGAGCAACTGCTCGACCAAATGCCAAAAGATATTTTCTTGCTGTTTCGCGGCGTTACGGCGGTGGTCATAGGTGCAGACATTCGCCCATCGCATTATCGTTCAGATTCCGGTGCCATTTATTTAGATCCAGCAGATTTGTGGCTCAACGCTAGCGAGCGTGCCACTATTTCGAAAGTAGAAGATTTTCGCAGTGGCTTCTCTAATGGTTTGGCCTTCCGCAGTTTGTGGCGCTACGTTCAGGGCAACAAATATGCCTATGAATACTACGACTTGGATGGCCCAATCAGTTCGCGCACCATTGGCGATATTGTGCGCCCTATGGCAGCACTGTTGTTTCACGAATTAGCCCACGCCAATGATTTTATGCCGCCGGCTTATGTTGCGCAGGTTAATCCCCAGGTAACGCCACTCAGCGCAATTGAGGCGTTGGGAAATGCGCGAATTTCCACTGGATTGACAGCACAGAGCCCACTCAATTCGGAGATGCAATTTAGCTTGGCGCGAGTAATGTATCGGGGTGTGACCGCGACCGATGCGCAAAAGAGATTGTCTGCTGAACAAGTGGGGCTTGATTTCGCAATTGATGGCGCAAGCGACTCTTACAATTATTCAAGCCAATATGAAGACGCCGCCATGTTGTTTGAAGAAGTCATGATGAAATACCACTACAACGTTGATCGGGAATTGGCATTTACGGATGCACCACCCGCAACAGGCGCTAGCTGTGCCAACTATGTAGTGCGTTGGGGAGTGAGAAATCGAATTGGTGAGCCTTTAGTGAAATCCCGCGCGCAAATAGTTGTGAACAAATTGCTTGGTGTAAATGACACCGCTGTTTATTTTGCAGCCTTGCCCGCTCCTCGCAGCATGCGGCTTGGTGTAGATTGGTGTAATAATTTGACGGCTGCAAGCCGCGAAGGCAGTATGCAAAAAATGTCGTTTGAGCCAATGCCAGCGCGCGATTTATTGCCAGTTGATTAATGCTCATTTAGATTTTTCTTAAGTGATATGATTTACTACAGCCGCTAGTTAGATAATTAGCGGCTTTTTTTTTAAGTGTCATCTTTATATGTTATAGCTCGTAAAAAACTCCTGTTGCGAAGATTGAATAATGTCACTTGTTAAACAATTAATTTTTATTTCTACAATCCTCTGCACAAGCGGTTGGGGGTTAGCACAAGAGCTTTCGGAAGAGCACGCAATCCAGGAATCATCTGCGGATGATGTGGTAGAAGTCCTGGTGGTGGGTGAACAGCCCGGTCCAAGCTTGTGGAAAGTCTATAAAGATCAGCATGTGCTTTGGGTGATGGGTACAATTTCACCCGTACCCAAAAATATGCAGTGGCATTCAAAACAAGTTGAAAATGTAGTGGCGAGCTCGCAGGAGTTTTTAACCCAACCAGGTGTAAAGGTAGAGGTTGGTTTTTGGAGTAAACTCAGTTTATTGCCTTCACTGGTTGGTATTAAACACAACCCCGATGGCAAAAAACTCGTCGATGTTTTACCTGCAGATCTCTATGCGCGCTGGTCGATATTAAAAGAAAAATATATCGGCAAAGATAATGATATTGAAAAGAATCGCCCGATTTTTGCGGCGACAGAATTATTTAAAAAATCAATTGATAAGTCCGACATGGCTCCGAACGACAGTGTGCGATGGGCGATTGAAAATATTGTTCGCAATAACAAAATCAAAACGACAAAACCCATTGTTGGTCACGAGCTGAAAAATGCACGTGCAACGGTTAAGAAATTTAAAAAATCTTCGTTAGATGATACTGCATGTTTTGCGAGAACGATTGAGCGCCTCGAAACCGATTTAGGGGCAATGCGCACACGCGCCAATGCCTGGGCAAAAGGTGACTTGGATGCCTTGCGTAATTTGCCTTATCACAATGAACGTGAGGATTGTGAATCAGCTGTGCTCAATTCAGAAATTGCCCAAGACCAAGGCGTGCAAAATATTAAGCAGCTGTTAAAAGATGAATGGCTTGCTGCAGCAGAAGTTGCGCTTGCGACTAATGAATCCACCTTCGCCATCTTGCCTATGGCCGAACTCTATAAGTCAGATGGCTATCTGGCTGCCCTTGCCGCTAAAGGATATGTGGTGGAACGGCCTGAATAGCAATTTGAGTCATTGTCTTATTGGACCTAACCTATGATTGGATTGAGCAACTGAACTTGGCCTTAAAAATGAGTTCTCTGGATCTTGTCATTTAACCGGGTCAGATTCTGCGAATAGAATGACATAATATTCCCCCCAATTTTTATGGCGCTATCGATGAAACACCTTTCTTTTCTGCACCTTACTTCGCGCCATCCATCGGCAATTCTCTTACTGGTCCAGCTGACGGGAATGCTGCTGTATCCTTTCCTTGAAGGAACTCAGGCGGGGCTTGTTGCCTTCAACGCCTTTGGAGTGACGGTGCTAACGCTCACCACGCGAATGGTGCGGCGCACCCCGGGACTAACCTGGATTAGCGGCAGCCTTGCAATGGCCATTATCGTGTTGTTAGTGCTGCAAACTTTTTTTTCGATGACTGAGTTGCTGCCCTGGAGCTCTGGTCTGGAAGCGATTTTTTATTTCTATGCTGCAGGCAGTTTGATTGCCTACATGATGGAAGACCTGCGTGCTACAACCGACGAACTGTTTGCCGCCGGCGCGACCTTTACCTTGCTGGCCTGGGGCTTTACCCACTTGTTCATGCTGATTCAAATACTTGAGCCGGGCACTTATGCCGCCGCCGTTAATCCGCAGGACATGCGCACCTGGACCGAGCTTAACTATCTTAGCTTTGCGCTGCTATCGAGTACCGGGATTGGAGATGTTATACCGCTGACCCCACACGCGCGTGCGGTGGCCAGCGTCGAAATGTTTGTTGGCTTGCTCTATCTGGCTGGCGTAGTTGCCCGCTTGATCGGCCTGACGCAATTGCATCATGGCGACACACCTAAGTCATAATGTGCTCGCCCCATGGTCGGATAAGTCAAACCAAAACTGATTTATCCAATGACTCATTGATCAAACAAATTTTTGTTATGCATTGCCACCAATATCAAAATGTTGCCTTTACAGCAGCGCTGAAAATACGTGGTGCACCGGGCCAAACTTCAAACCGACTAAACGTGTGCTCGTAGTAAGTTTCGTTAAATAAATTCTCAACCGAAAAGCGAAGTTGAACATGGGTGTTAATGCTGTAGTTGGCAAAAGCATCTACTCTCCAATAATCCGGCCGTTTGAATGAAGCTGCGGTATCATCCGTACGTTCATCCATATAATTGATGGCTGTATCTACATTTAGCGAATCGCCAATCTGATAATCCCTTGCGAGTGACCAAGCCGCCTAAAGGCGGCTATAACGGAGAAGTTAAAAGGAAACTTTCACACTGGCGCTGGCATTTCGCGGTGCGCCGTAAAAGGATTGTGACCAGTACAAACTGGTAAGGTATTTTTCGTCGGTGACGTTATTGAGGTTGAGCGCCAGTTTAATGTGATTGCTCACCGCATAAGTGATGTAGGCGGAACCTACTCCGTAAGCCTCTTGTTTGATGGCACCGGTGTGAATGTCATCTTGCCAGCGCCAGCTTGCGCCAATTTCCAACGCAGCAGTGGGTGTGTATCGAGCACCGAAATTAAACGTTTTACCCGGCACAAACGTACGCACCTGATTACCATGACCATCGTCCAGATCTACCTTGGTGAAACCCGCAAGCAGATGCCAGTGATCAGTTATTTTTCCTGAGGCCTCTAATTCGTAGCCTTCAGACACAACGTCAATTCCTTTTGAGTAATCCACATTGTGCTCGTCGTTATGACCCGCAAACTCGGCGTAATTACTTTGGTCTGCCTTGAATACGGCAAAGGATGTGAGCAGCTGCTCGTCAAACCATTGTGACTTCACGCCCAGCTCATAACTTTTACCTTGGGCAGCGCCCAAAGGTTTGAGCTGTTCATTTATGTCGGCTTGAGGTTCAAAAATATCGCTATAGCTGCCGTAAAGCTTAATGTTGCTGGCAAGCTGATAGTTCACACCGAAGTATGGGCTGGTTTGTTGCTCATCTTTAGCCATGGAGTCGCCAAAGTTGAAACCGCGGGTGCTGTTATCAATGCTGTTTGCACCCAAAACGAAGTCAAGACGGTCAGTGGCACGGAGGTGAGTGATGATATAAAGGCGACGCAGATCATCATTCCAATCACCTGCAACTTGCGCCGGACCAAAATCAGGGCGGGCAATTTCGCGACCGCTCCAACCCGGGAAAGCTGGCAGTGCACCCCAAGCCGGATCGTCGCTTGGTGCATGGTATTCCAGGTATCCACTGTCAGCTTTTGAACCGCTGAAGCCAATTAAAATATCCTGACTGCGTCCGCCGAATTCAAAACTGCCAGACAGGGTTACATCCAGCAGGTCGCGTTTGGATTCGTTGAAATATTTACCTGGCCAACCAAAAAGTCCCAAGCCTGTGTCTTTGTCAGGTTCTCCGTATACATAAAATAGTTCAGAGGGTTCTTCGTATTCGCTGTGGGTATAAACGGTTTTAAATTCCCATCCACCGCCCAGTTTATGGGTGTACTCCACAAAACCGGTTTTGTTAGATGTATCGTAAAAAGCCCAAGGCATGCTGGTAGTAGTTGAAGTCGGGTAATTGGTTTGTTCACCATTGGTATACAACAGTGGTAAAGCTCCCCAAAGGGGCGATTGTGCTTTGTTGGTTTGATCGGTGTAGCCAAAGGTGATGGTGCTACTTTCACCTAGTTGGCCGTCCACGACTCCGTAAAAAATATCCCTGTTGGTGCTGTATAGCTTCAGATAAGAATCTGCATCCTGACTTGCAATTACAATACGACCGGCCCAGGTACCTGAATCGGTGAAGGGAGCTGAGACATCAAGCTCCCCACGCTGCTTGCCCCAAGCTCCTAACGTAAATTCGGTACTAGCCTTAAACTCGTTGGTCGGGCGTTTGCGAATATAGTTAATAGTGCCGGAAGGATTGCCTGTACCAGTCAACAAGCCGTTAGCACCGCGAATCACTTCTATCTTTTCATAAACAGCCGTATCCAGCGCACCCACCACGTTCCAGTTAAATGGCATACCAATACCATCCACTTGCATGCTTTTAATATCGAACCCGCGCGAGTTGTAGTACGTACGGTCGGTTTCCGTTTCATCGACGTTTACACCCGTAATGAACTTGAGCGCGTGGTTTACGTCGTCCAATCCAAACCCTTCGATGAACGCCTGATCCATTACCGTTACTGATTGCGGCGTCTCGTAAAGCGACATGGCCAACCCGGTAGCACCCTTGCTGACGCGGTTATCCCGCAGGCCGACAATATAAACTTCCTCAATCTCACTTCCTGCACCAGACCCCTGATCATTAAGGATTTCCTCAGTACCATAAGACCATTGGGTGGCCATAGCTACGGCAAGAGCGAGGATAGATTTTGCGGCTGGACGAGACATGAGAACTCCGGGTTGGGTAGAGGCTAGGTTGCGCAAATATAAACCCAAAAAGCTCATTGTCAATAATAATTCTCATTTGCATTAGAGAATGAATCCGGTAAACTGCTGTCAATTGTCCCTTGGAGCAAAGCTCATGCGCGCACTTTTGACCTTGCTGCACCGTTGGTTTGGCCTGTTTATCGCGGTGTTTTTGGCGATTGCTGGCGCAACCGGGGCTCTTATCGCTTGGGATCACGAGCTGGATGCGATGCTCAGCCCCAAGTTTTATCACGCGGTTGATGTGAGCCAAGGCAAGGTTCAACCCATGACCAGCCTGCAATTGGCCGATAAACTGGAGTCCGAGCACCCGGAGCTGAAAGTCAGCTTTATGGGCACAGCTATAGAACCCGGCGAAGCTCACAACTTGTTTGTAGTGCCCACCAATGGTGTTGAAGGTTCCTTGGGTTACAACCAAGTGGCGATGAATCCTTACACCGGTGAAATCCAGGCGAAACGGCAATGGGGCGAGCCGGTTCTCGCTGCAGACCACCTGATGCCGTTTATCTACAAGCTGCATTATTCGTTACACATACCTTCGGTTGGTGGCACGGATCTGGGCATGCTGCTGATGGGGATCATCGGAATAGTCTGGTTTCTGGATTGTTTTATCGCACTGAGCATTTCCTTTCCTTCGCTAGCACAATGGCGTAAATCCTTTGCCTTTCGCTGGCGCGCCAGCAATCACAAACTCACCTTCGACTTACACAGGTCTGGGGGTGTGTGGGTGTGGGGCTTATTGTTAGTCATGGCGATAACATCTATCTCCATGAATTTGGGGCATCAGGTGATGCGCCCCTTGGTAAACGCTCTATCGCCCATAACCCCCACGCCTTTTGAAACTCAAGCCCTGAGCGAAGCCAAAAGTCCCACCTTGAATCGAGAGGCCGTTACACGACTAGCTGAAGCAGAAGCTCTTAAGTTAGGTATCAATAAGCCCTTGGGTGGGCTGTTTTACGGTTCCCAACAAAATATTTACCAGGTCATGTTTTATCAGCCAGGCTATGCCCACGGCGATTGGGGCTTGGGCAACCCCAGCCTGTATTTTGATGGCGCATCCGGCAAATTGTTGGGCACAGAAATACCGGGTGAAGGCAGCGCTGGCGACATATTCGTACAGCTGCAATTTCCTTTGCATTCAGGCCGCATTCTGGGCGTTGGTGGCCGCGTGTTAGTGACTCTCCTGGGGTTGATGGTCACCACTTTATCGGTGACCGGAATTATTATTTGGGCTCGCAAACGCCTTGCCCGCAAAACTATTATGTTGAGAGGAGCAATGGGGGCTGAGTTAGTCAATGGCTAAAAAATCAAATTAGAGCCTACCATTTGTTTTTCGCGTCAGTAAAAAATTACAGTGGAGATTTATATGAAAGGTATTTTGGGAAAAGTATTGGCAGGTATTGCGCTATTCAGCATCTTAAACAGCTTGGCATTTGCTGAAACATATAAAGAATTTGGCAAGCGCACAACCTACTTTTATGCGGATGCAAATCAAGAAAGTTTCTCCAATCTCCAAGATTCCGCAGCGGCCTATGAACAGGATTTGAAAAAAGCGCGTAACAATGCTTATGCATTGATGAGCATAATGATCGCAACAATTGCCGAGAAAAATTAAATTTTTTTATCCTCGTGTCGCAGTAACACTTCGTCAATCATTCACTCTGCGGGCACGCTGCGCATCATGAATCCCCAACCGCCAAAATTTTCAGTCAGTTGCAAAAGAATTTCATTTTCGCCTTTATTTAAATCAAGGTAGATAGCATCGTTGTAGCCGACTAAACCGTAAAACGAAGGCTCGCGTGAGCGGAAGCTGGCTTGCCCTGAATAAACCGCACGTCTGTTATGGAAAATGATCACGTCATCACTGTAACCAAACTCCAGTTTAATGCGCTTTTGCTTGTCGGATTTCAAAACCGTTTTTGCATAAACTACACTGGGTTTATCTTTTACAAGCGGTAGGTAGCGCGATATGTTCGCGAGTCCCGATGGTTCAAGCTCGATTTGGGTCCATTCGATATTTTTTGCATCAAGGAATGACAAGTTTTTTATGCCCGGGTCATCGGCAGGAAAGGCTTTGGATATTTTCCAGCTTGGCAATCCGCTAATGATTGTTGGGGCAGGAGGTATTTCCGGGAAATTTAAATCAGATGTTTTCTTCATACGAAAATTTGCCAGATAAGTTCCTTTTCCTCCATCGCTAATTAAGATTCTTCCGGGCCCTGGCTTACCTTTTAATGTGGGAGTTACCAGTATGGGGGAGCTCATGTCGTTGAGAAACGCGCGCGCTTTAGAATCCTTGACTTCAATACGTAGTGTCAGCCATTGATTGGAGGCTATAGTCGGGCTAGCCGTAAATCCCTCACCATAATATAGCTGCCAGCCTGTTTGATCATTAAAATCCGGGGCATATTGAGCAGCATCGTGGCGGCCTGAGTTATGTGGGCGCAGATAAATGTTTTCTCCGTTGCCTGCGCCGTCTTCGCGAAAAATTATACCTGGAAAGCCGCGTGAGCCATCAGTCTTTAGCTCCATTTCAATAATGCCATTCTCAAAGGTTTGCCCGGTTAATACAGCAACACCGCTGATAGCCTGACGTCCATCAATGTTTACTATTTTCGCTTTTTCAAGATTCCAGGAATCTTTGGTAAATGGAATGAAATTTTCATCCAATGAAGTTCCAGCCTGAGCAGTTAGTGTAACCAGACACAAAAACACTAACTTAATATTTCTTAACGTCATCGTTCTTCTCCCTTGCTAAAGATGAGTAGTATCTTACTCAAAGCCGACCCCTTAAACTTTCACCTTTTTCCCAAAGGCTTGCACTGGCATCCCAATCGGATGTTAGGGTTTGCACAAATTGATTTACTGCCATGACTAACAGCGAAATATTATTTGTTAATCGAAAGTTGCCTCATGTTGATGTCAACATTCTTAAAGGTAATGAGCCCACTCCTTTTGTTGCTCGCAAGTATGATAAAGGGACGCATATTGCAGAGTGTATTCATCAGCATCCAGAGGCCGAAGTGTGTTTTATGCCTTGGGATTCGGGAATTATGTTGATGGACGGAATGGAGCAATCGTTTTGCCCAGGCGATATGTTTTTAATTCCTGGTAATACTTACCATCACCCTGTCTTCAATACTTCAGGCAACAAGGGGTTGGTAGTCGTATATTTTTCCTCAGGGTTTATTGATCAAATTCCCCCTGCATGGTTTGATTTGAAAGCCGTATTAGCATCGCGTGGAGCTGCGATAAAACTTGAGGGGAATCTGGACGCTGCTCGGCTGATATTAAAATTGGAGCGTTTACTCCAATCTGCAGAGGAGGGAAGGGATATATTGTGTCAGGGAATTTTTTTACAATTAATGTCGCATTTTGCATTAGAGCTTAGGTTGCAATACCCTCACTTAAATCAAAAAAAGAACACCTTAATTAAAAAGTTTTCCAAAACCCTGGATTATATTCATGCGAATTTATCGTCTGATATAGATCTGCCTGAACTGTACCGGCGTGCGGGGCTTTCACGCTCCAGGTTTTGTGAACAATTCAAAGAATGCTTCGGAGTTTCAGCAGCTCAATACATCCAGACGGCACGTCTTGAGAAATCAAAATACTTGCTGGTTTCGACTCGCTTGTTAGTCAATGAGATCGCCTATGCGTGCGGCTACAATTGGCCAAGTTTCTTCAACCGTGTTTTCAAAAAAAGTACAGGTGTTTCACCCTCGGAGTTTCGCCAAAACGAGAAAAGTCTGGGTGAGAATATAAAAATCCAGGAATTCATCGGCAGCTAGTCAAATATCCCTTTAACCGGGTAGAAGTTGAGTCTGATCGATATCGCTGAATGCCTTTGAATCTCCTGTACCGGATCAGACCTTCAACAAGCTCAAAATCCTATCTCAGATAACCCCGGTAATACCCGCATAGGGTGGCCAGACGGCCAAATTATCTGCATTTGCCCCTGCAACAAAAAATTATTGTTCAACTATTGTACTTTATTGTTTTGGTGTTATAGTTATGTATAACAGCATTTCAGTGGCATTGTTGCCCAGGTGGGAGAATTCAGATGAAAGCCTTAGTTGTTGCCTTAGCTTGGTTATTTTCTGTTGTGGCTTATGCCAAGGACGGATGCAGTCTCGAGTTTGAGGGCGGTTTACACATCACTAAAGACGCACTTTCGTTCACTGAAGGCGACAAAACCCGCTTCACCATTTTGAACAATCAGCAATTGCTGGTTAATGGTCGAGCCGTGGCGCTCGATGAAAAGCAACAGTTGTTAGTGAAGCAATACGCCAACGACATTCGCGCGCTAGTGCCTGAGGTGCGTGTGTTGACCCTGGAGGGCGTCGATCTCGCGGCGCAGGCTATGGATTTGGCCTTTCAAGAGCTATTGGAACCGGGAGATCAAACCCGTCAGCAAGTGAATGCAGAATTTGCGTTGCTAAAACGGGATGTTGAAAAGGGCTTTTCTGACGGCAGGGCAATAAATATTAATCAGAAAGGTTTTAAAGACAGGGATTTTTTGGGAATGGATTTTGAGTCTCGCATTAGCAAGATTGTAGAAACATCAACAAAGGATTTGAGTTGGAGTGCAGTGAAAAATTTTCTGTCATCGCTATTTTCAGATGACAACCCAAAAGGTGATTTTGAAACGCGTATGAAAAAGTTTGGCGAGCGTATGGATCGCGAAATGAAAGGCAGATCTGAAAAGCTGAGCCAGCGTAGCGATAAGATTTGCGTATCGGTTATAGCTCTGGATCGCAAAGAAGAAGAGATGAGAAAGTCCATTAAAGAAATCGATTCTTTCAATTTAATCAAGTTAAAAAGTGTTCCATCAAAGTCGATTTAATTCTGTACAACTCTGTAGAAAACTTACGCAATAGGTAATGGAAATGTTAGATTCGGATGCTGTTTTGGTTGAACGTACCTTGAAGTTAAATGATCAGCAAGCTTTTGCGCGATTAATGTTGCGTCATCAGTTAGTGGTGCGTAGCCTGTTAGCGCGCTGCTGCCGCAATGATCGACACGCGGTTGATGACCTGGTTCAGGAAACTTTTTTACGCGCTTATTTATCCTTGTCCAGCTTTAGGAGTGAGGCAAAATTTTCAACCTGGCTGTATCGCATAGCGTTCAATTTGGTTGCCGATAAATTTAGACGTAAATCGCTTGATTATTGCGATCTCGATTCCATTCAGGGTATTGCTGATAACTGCAAGCTCTTAAGTCAAAGTGATTTGCGTGGTGACTTGGTGAAGGCGTTGGATAAAATTAGCGAGCAGCAAAAAATTGCGGTGCGTTTATGTTTGGAAGAAGGCTATACCCACGCTGATGCAGCCGAAGCCATGAATTTGCCATTGGGAACGGTAAAGTCCCATGTGTCGCGCGGTCGCGCGCAATTACAACAGTTATTAGTGCACTGGGGCGAGGTCGCGTAAGTGAACTCATCAAGTGTACTTTTATCGTTCATTTATTTTCCAGAAGGTAATTTATGACCCACTCGTGGAATGACGATCAACCCATTTATCGCCAGCTGCGCGAGCGCATAGTCAGCTTGATGTTGACTGGCGTATTCAAGGAGGGTGACCCATTGCCCTCAGTCAGGCAGGTAGCAAGCGATTATCAAATTAATCATTTAACGGTAAGCAAGGCTTATCAGGAGCTGGTGGATATGCAATTAGTTGAAGCTCGGCGCGGTATGGGAATGTATGTGATGCCTGGTGCTCAAGAAAAATTACATGGAGTGGAAAAAGAAAAGTTTCTCACCACTGAATTACCGGCACTACTTGCGCGTATAAAAAGTTTGGGTATTAGCACAGAGGAACTTTGTGCCGCAATCCTTAAGTCTGACGGGGAAAAATAAATGAGCGCGATTATTCATGCTAAAGGAATTCACAAAGCATACGGAAAAAAAATTGCGTTAAACAATGTTGATTTGCAAATTCCTGCGGGTCGAATTGTAGGTTTAATCGGCCCTAATGGTGCTGGTAAAACAACGCTGCTTAAAGGCATTTTGGGATTGGCTACAGTCGAGGGCGATTTACGTGTGTTGGATCTAAACCCTTTTACTGAACGCGTAAAGCTTCTGGAAGAGGTTTCTTTCATTGCCGATACAGCAATTTTGCCGCGCTGGTTAAGGGTAAGTGAAGCGCTTGATTATATTGAAGGCGTACACCCTAAATTTAGCCGTGAAAAAGCTATGGGTTTTCTCAGCAAAACGAATATAGCTCTAACAAATAAAGTGAAAGACCTTTCCAAAGGAATGGTTACCCAGCTGCACCTTGCGTTAATTATGGCGATAGATAGCAAATTGCTCGTGTTGGATGAGCCGACCCTGGGGTTGGATATTATTTATCGCAAGCAATTTTACGAGGCGTTGCTTAACGATTATTACGATGCGGAGAAGACTGTCATCATCACTACCCATCAGGTGGAAGAAATTGAAGGCATTCTCACTGATTTACTATTCATTAACGATGGAAAGATTTTGCTGGAAACATCCATGGAAACATTGCCAGAAAAATTTTTCGAGTTACATGTGGATGCTAACAACAAAGATGCTGCCTTGGCATTAAAGCCGATACATTCCAGGGCAACTCTGGGTGGTTTTGTTATGGTATTTGAAAATGTAGATGCGACGCTGTTAGAGCCCTTAGGGAAGCTGACCACGCCAAGCGTAGCTGATTTATTCGTTGCAAAAATGCAACCTGTAAAAACTTTGTAATGGGGATTGATATGAGTTTATATAAAACACAAATCAAAAGAGAGCTTTGGGAAAACAAAGTCAGCTTTGTTTATACCCCTGCAATTGTTTCATTGTTAATTGTGTTATTGGTAGCTTGTGCTGCGTTTTATTCAGGCGGCAAGATCGATAACAACGGAGTCGGGTTCCATTACTCATCCAGCAACTCATCGGACGATTTTGGTATCCATGTTCCAAATCAGGATACAGCTGTTATTAAATCTTCAGATAACCAAGGAGCTGATGATCTCAAAAAAGAGCATCAACAACATGTCTCAATGGCTGCGATTATGAAGGATACCTCCGTATTTAACGGAATGGTGACGGGAATCATGTATTCAAATTGCGCCATGTTGTATCTGGTTTTTGCTGTGGTACTTGCTGCTTACGCCTTGCGGTGTTTGTTTGATGACAGGAAAAATAAAGATATTTTATTTTGGCGTTCCATGCCGGTTAGCGAGACGACTAACGTACTGGCTAAATTGATCATGATATTTTTAATTGCACCTGTAACCATGCTGGCGTTGAATTACATTGTTACCGTGATTGTTTTTATTTGCGGAGTAATTTATTTGGGCTTGCACGGCGTTGCAATGGGTGGATTGGTCTCGTCCGTTATTGAAGGCGGTGCTTACTACATTCCTTTGCAGATCTTTTATGAACTTATTTTTAGTTTGCTCATGCTGTTACCTGTTATCGGCTTTGCATTATTTTCGTCAGCCTTTGCAAAGAAAACCCCCATTTTTATTTTTGTAAGCCCTTTGCTCCTCTGCTTGGCGGACAAAATTATGAACTCCTTGTTTGGTATTAACTTGGGTGTTGTGAAACTTTTCTTGGAATACGGCCAGGCAATTGCTCTCACGAGAGATGCATTTTTGCTTCAACATAGTTTTACATTTACGCAAGCCATGATCTTGCCCTTGTTTATCTGCGTAACTATAGGTGCTTTGTTTATCGCTGGAGCTATATGGTTGCGCAATAATCGTTACGAAATTTAATTGAATCTATATAGGGAAACCAATGAAACGTTTATTAATATTGCTTCCATGCTTTTTGTTGTCGGCCTGTGTGTATCACCAACACACCAAAGATCATCGCAAAGGCACGGAAATTAGCTCTCAACAACTCGCGTCTGTTGAGGTAGGAAAAACAAGCAAGCAGTGGGTGCTTACAAATTTTGGAATTCCTGAGCGCACGCAGGTTGAAAAAGATGGCTTGGAAGTTTTTGAATATGTTAACGAGCATACAAAATCATCCAATAAATCTTTCATTTTCTTGTTTGATATAGATTCTGACCAAACAGTTGATCGTAAGGTGACGCGGCTGGTGATGCGTGACGAAGTGGTAGTAGGAATAAACACCAAAGATTAGTATTAACAACTTGCAGGTGAATATGATGAGTGACGAACGTAAATTTCGCGATCTGAAAAAATCGTCTGTTGATGTAAAAGTAGCAGGTGTTTGCGGCGGCTTTGGTGAATATACGCCACTACCTTCGTGGATGTGGCGAGTGATTTTCCTTGTATCGCTTTTTATTGGCGGCTTAGGGTTAATTACCTATATTATTTTATGGATATGTATGCCCTCGGCACATACACCTCCGCGCCAGGAGCGTGTCATTAACCCGCAGTAGATGAGGTCGCTATACCAAAGCCCCAAGGGAAACCGCGGGGCTTTTTATTTTGTTGCTGTGCACAAAAGAATATTTGCATGTCTGTAGCACAAGCGATAAATTCTCTGCGCTGCTAAAACTATCCAAAAGGAATCTTTAATGAAAATAAGTAAATTGCATTGGTTAAGTGCCCTAGCTCTTTCCGGAGCCTTATTAACAGCGTGCCAGCATGAGCCTGCCAAGAAAGCTGTTCCAACAGTGAGTCCCGCTGCCGCGGCTATTAACAATGCGGTTATCCAGAAGAGCCCAAATGATGACCGCACCTACGCCGCAGTAGTCTTAGCTAACAATTTGCAAGTGGTATTGGTATCTGACCCCGGGTTGGTCAATTCTGCCGCTTCTTTGGCTGTTGGCGTGGGCAGCGCCCAAGATCCGCAAGAACATCAGGGTTTAGCGCACTACTTGGAGCATATGCTTTTTTTAGGCACCAAAAAATTCCCTGAGCCTGATGGCTTTATGAAATTTACGCAAGCTAATGGTGGTATGACTAATGCGTTTACAGCATTTGATAAAACAAATTTCTTATTCCAGGTAAATTCCAATAAATTTGATGAGGCTTTAGATAGATTCAGCGATTATTTCAAATCGCCGACTTTTGATCCGCACTACTCTGATAAGGAACGTGCAGCGGTGAACAATGAGTGGTCTATGCAAAAGCAGCAAGATGGCTGGATTATGAATCGTGTGGATGCAATAACCGGTAACCCGCAAAGCCCGCGCGCTAAATTCAATATAGGTAATTTAGAAACTTTGGTAGATGCGCCAAATTCAAAATTGAATGAGGCTATGAAGAATTTTTATCAACAGTACTATTCATCCAATATTATGCGCTTGACTTTGGTAGGTAAACAATCAATTCCAGAGTTAAAAATGCTCGCCGAAAAATACTTTGCGGATATCCCCAATAAAAACGTGGTGAGACCAGAAGTCACCATTCCCGGGTTAACGGATGCGGAAAAATCGAAAAATATTTATTACAAACCCAATAAAGATTTTAAAGCGCTTTATGTTGATTTTCCGGTTAAGTCCAATAAAGATCAATGGCGATTAAAGCCCAACGAATATGTACGCAATTTGTTGACGACGGAAGAAGCAGGCACCCTGTGTGAGCAACTGCGTAAAAAAGGTTTAGCTGTAAATACTACTGCTTACTTTGCATCTGAGGCCTATGGCGCAGATGGATACATGCGTGTTCAGGTTGAGCTGAGTGATCTTGGTCTTAAACATCAGGACGAAGTTATAGCGGCTATTTTCTCTTATATCGACTTGGTAAAGCGTGAAGGCTTAAACGAAAACTATTTCCGTGAGCTACAAGCTATGCGTTCAAAAGATTTTTTGAATGCAGGAAAGCCAAATCCGTTGCAGCAAGCTGTTCAATTAACCACTTTGCAATTTGATATTCCGGTTGAAAATTTGCTCAACGCAGGTTTTGTTTATGAGCGCTACGATGAAAAAGCAATTAAAGATGTGTTGGATCAGTTGGATACGCAAAAAGTGCGCATCTGGCATGTAAGCCAGCAAGAAAAAGTGAGCAAGCCTATCAGTTATTTTGATGGCAATTATGATATTCAAAATATACCGCCGGAAAAATATGCCCAGCTGGCTGTACTCGCTAAAAAATACACGTTTAATTTGCCACCATTAAATAATTTGTTTACTGACAAGCCTGCGCCTATTGTAGAAAGCAAATATCTTAGGCCGCACGAGGTCGTTAGTTCTGCTGGAATAGAAGCATTTTTGCAGCATGCTGAATTTTATCGCGAGGATAAGGGCCAAATATCCCTGGAAATCAATTCAGGCTTAGGTATTAAAAACGCAAAAAATGTTGTGCTGGCGAGCCTACTAAGTGAAATCTATAAAAAGCAAAACACGTCTTTAATGGATCGCGCGCATAATGCCTCTCTCGGAATTTTTCTTTCCACCGGTGGGCCTGGTTCACAATCTATTTACGTGTCTGGTTACACCACCAAGCACAGCGTACTGATTGAAGAGTTGTTAAAGAATTTTGCGAAGCTTGAGTTTGTTCAGTCAGAATTTGATGAGGCTTTGGTGAGTTATAAGCAAGGCTTGGCTAACAAAGACAAAGATCATGTATATCGCCAGTTGTTCGGGCATTTAGGGCGGCTTACCAACAAAGTGCAATGGCGTGACAGTGAATATTTAGCTGCGGCAGAAAAAATAACCTTGAAGGATGTAATTGCCTATTATAACGGCGTTAAGCGTGATCCTTTAATTCGTATTTTAGCTGTAGGCAACTACAGCGAGGAAGCAGTCAAGCAAATGGCTGCTTCGGCCACTAAAATTTTGCCCGGTAAACGTTTGCCGAAGGATCGCATAATTTCGCAATACACAACGCCCTCTAGTGGTAAAGTTATTGAGTTGAAGGAGTCGGTAAATTTAGCTGATAACGGCCTTATGCTAGGTTGGTTCCGCGATAAAAAGTCCGATGATGAGCAGGCTCAATTAGTTATTCTTAATGCATTTTTGGATAAAGCTTTTTTTGCACAGTTACGTACGCAGGATCAATTAGGCTATGTAGTACAAAGCATGCCTTACGCCGTTGATGAAGTGCCGGGCTATGTGATGATGGTGCAAAGTTCAAATACAGATCTTGTTAAAATTAAAGCGCGCATTGATAAATTCCGCCAGGACTATTTGGCTGAATTAAAAGCAATTGACCCAGCGGCGATTGAGGCTACCAAAAAAGCCACTATCGAGAATATCATGCAAAAGCCCACCGATTTTTATAAAGAGGCGGGCCTGTACGTGGGCGAGTTCTGGCACGCTAAATATGCATTTGATGCGCGTGACCGTCATTTAACGGCGCTTAAGATGGTGACCAAAGAGGATTTAATTAAAATCTACGAAGATATGCTCATGAATGATAAAAGTTCCGGTATTTTGTTGCAAACTCGTGGCACCAATTTTAAAGATTCACCTTTTGTAGCCACAACACCTTAACTTGAGCAGTTTTATCGCTATAATTAAGCACTGCGTTAGTTGCAGTGCTTTTTTCTCACATCGATAGGTAAATTATGAGCAAGGCTGAAGAAGGTCAATTTTGGGATTTGGTGGATGCTTTCATCGAAAAAGCGAATGATGCGTGCGACGAGGCCGATCCTGGAATAGTGAGTGCTGCGCTCTTAAATGCTGCTGCACGTTTCAATGCTTTTGTAGTGGCTAGTTCTTCTATTGATCGCAAAGAATATATCGATGAAATAGAAAGTGCGCAAAAATATCTTACAGGCCGCTATGCGGAATTAGTTCGCGACAATTTAGATGACTATCGCGATAACTATAAAGTCTACATTCGTCCTGATGACGAAGAGGCGCCTTAAAATAAAACCAGCCATGTGCTGGTTTTTTTATATCTGCTATTTTTGAAGAATGAATGGTGAATGTAAAAATTTGCATTTCTTGTATACAAGAGTTTGGGCGTATTGCAAAATCTGCTTGGTCACAAAATCCGAGTCAATAATAAAGAGAGCTAACAATGAAAATACTACTGCGTTTTGTATGTATCTACCTGACCGTTGTTGCATTTGGTGCTGCTGCCGACGTGAAGTTACCGCGTCTGGTGAGCGATGGCATGGTTTTACAACGCGATAAACCGGTACATATATGGGGTTGGGCAGATGAAGGTGAGGAGGTGACGGTCACCTTAGGCAAACAAACACTCAGTACTAAAGCGCAAGCAGGCCGTTGGCAGTTAACTTTTAAACCCCTGGCCGCTGGCGGTCCTTATGTTTTAGATATTCAGGGTAAAAATCACCTCCAGGTAAAAGATGTCTTGTTTGGCGATGTATGGATTGCATCAGGGCAGTCCAATATGGAATTACCCCTAAGGCGTGTTAAGTACCAATATCTGAACCTTATTGAATCAACTCATCTTCCCCGAGTGCGTGAATTCAATGTTCCGGTTATTTATAACTTTAAAGGCCCTGTAGATGATTACCCGCAAGGCGAGTGGAAAGCTGCAGAGCCAGCAAATCTTTCTGGTTTTTCTGCCGTCGGTTTTTTCTTTTCGCGTGCATTGCACGAAAAACTTAAAGCCCCAATTGGCTTGATCACAATTCCTGTTGGAGGTTCACCGGCAGAGGCATGGGTGAGTGAAGCGGGTTTGGCAAAATATCCACATTACCTGGCGCAGCTGCAACCATTTAAAAGCGATGAGTTTGTAGCCAAAACTATTGCAACCGACAAAGCTGCAAGTGCAGGTTGGTATGCTGATTTGGCAGCGAAAGACGAAGGCTTAAAAGGCAATTGGTCGAATGAAAATCTTGATACCAAAGATTGGAAAAATTTTACCGTTCCGGGATATTTAAAAGAACAGGGTAGCGATTTTATTCAGGGCGCCGTGTGGTTCCGTAAATCCTTTAACTTAACGGCAGAGCAGGCAAGTAAAGCCGCAACGCTGTGGATGGGAGTAATTGTTGACGGTGACCAAGTGTTTTTAAATGGAAAAGAAATTGGTCAAACCGGTTATAAATATCCGCCGCGTATTTATTCTGTTCCTTCGGGGCTGCTAAAAGCCGGTAAAAATACGATTAGTATCCGCGTCACCAGTTACACAGCCAACGCAGGTTTTGTAAAAGAAAAACGCTATGAATTAGATTTAGGTAGTGAGGCAATTCCGTTAGCCGGTGATTGGCAATATAAAATTGCAGCACGCACTGGCGATATGCCGAAAACAACCACACTGCAATATCAACCAGCCTCACTGTTTAATGCCAAGCTGGCACCAACTTTGGGCTTGGCGATAAAAGGCGTAATTTGGTATCAAGGTGAATCTAATACCACTCGCGCTAAAGAATATGAAACGCTTATGCCAGATTTAATTTCTGATTGGCGCGGACAATTCAAGCAAGGTGATTTCCCCTTTATTTTCGTACAACTCGCAAACTTCATGGATGCTTATCCTGAGCCGCGCGAAAGCGACTGGGCGGCAACCCGTGAAGCACAACGCAAAACCTTGAGCGTAAAAAATACAGCTATGGTGGTGGCAAGTGATGTGGGTGAATGGAACGATATTCATCCGTTAAACAAGCAAGCTGTTGGTGAGCGTTTAGCATTGGCTGCGCAACGCATCGCTTATGGCAATAAGAAAATAGTTACAAGCCCCAACGCAATCAACATTAAGCGCGATAAAAAGAGTTTGATTGTTGGCTTTGATAAAGCGGGTGGCGATTTGGAAATCACTAAAGACGGCGTTTTACATCATATCGCCATTGCCGGTGCCGACAAAAAATACGTGTGGGCTAAAGCAAAGCTTCAAGGCAATAAATTAGTCGTGTGGAGTGATGATGTTGCCGAGCCTGTTAGCGTGCGTTATGCGTGGGCAGATAACCCAGAGGGCGCAAATCTGTATAATAAAGCTGGTTTGCCTGCATCGCCGTTCGAGTTATCTCTGCAATAATCTCCGGGCCGGGCATTAACAGTACAAAGGTAATGCCCTTGCTACATTTACAAAATACTCAAGTCTCCCTTCCGCAGGTCGCCATTATTGGTGGTGGGCCTGCGGGTTTAATGGCTGCGGAAGTTATCGCCAGCGCCGGTTTTCATGTTTCTCTTTTTGATGCAATGCCCTCAGTTGGCCGTAAGTTTTTGTTAGCGGGTGTTGGCGGCATGAATATTACTCACTCTGAGCCGCAAGAAAAATTCCTGTCTCGCTACGGTCAATCCTCGTCCCATATAAAACCGTTTATCGAAAAATTTTCCTCAGAAGATTTGTGTAAATGGATTCATGGCTTAGGTGTGGAAACCTTCGTGGGTTCATCAGGTCGGGTGTTTCCAACGGATATGAAAGCAGCTCCCTTACTACGCGCATGGCTGCATAGATTGCGTGAAATGGGTGTGCAAATTTATCCGCGTCATCGCTGGAATGGTTGGAATAGTGCGGGTGCTCTTAAAATCACAGAGCACAACAGTAATGAATTAGTTGAGAAAATTTTTTCTGCAGATGCAGTAGTGCTAGCGCTTGGTGGTGCCAGTTGGCAACGTTTAGGTTCCGATGGTGCTTGGGTAAATTTATTGCGTGATAAAGCTATTCAAATCACCGAACTATTGCCCAGCAATTGCGGATTTGAATGCGCTTGGAGTGAGCCGTTTAAAGATGCTTTCGCTGGCGCACCCTTGCAAACCGTAGGCTTGCGTACAAAGGATCTGAACGGCGTTGTGCATTCGATTCGCGGTGAAGCCATGCTTGCCAAAACAGGTGTTGAGGGCACTAGCATTTACGCGCTTTCAGCGATATTGCGCGAACAGATTTTAGCTAATGGCTCTGCCGAACTTCTCATAGATCTTTTACCTGATTTCAGCGAAGAAAAAATTATTGCGCAATTAAATAAGCCGCGCGGTAAAAACTCGGTCAGCAATTTTTTGCGAAAGCAATTACATCTTCCACCAATAAAGCTTGCAATGTTACGTGAATTAACGCCTGTTTCTATCTGGCAAGATAACCGAGCAATTGCACAGGCGCTAAAAAATCTATCTTTGTCCCTCACTGCTTTTCGCCCCATTGATGAGGCCATAAGTTCTGCTGGCGGAATTAAATTTTCCGAACTTGATTCCAACCTAATGCTGACTAAGTTGTCCGGCGTATTTTGCGCCGGTGAAATGCTGGATTGGGAAGCTCCTACGGGGGGCTACTTGTTGACGGCATGTTTTGCAACGGGCCGCGCTGCGGGCCTCGGAGTCGTGAGTTACTTGAAGGATCTAGATGCGTGAAAACATTATTAATTATTGGTTATGTATGGCCCGAACCTAAATCATCAGCTGCTGGCAGCAGGATGATGGAATTAATTCATTTTTTTCTGGCGCAGCAATGGAAAATAATTTTTGCCTCTGCTGCTGCACTTTCAGATCATAGGGCAGATTTAGCTTGCCTGGGCATACAAGAAAAATCTATTGCACTTAACGATTCAAGCTTTAATGACTTCATCGCAGATTTAAAGCCGCATGCCGTACTGTTTGACCGTTTTTTTACAGAGGAGCAATTTGGTTGGCGAGTCGAACAGGTGTGCCCAACTGCTTTACGTTTACTTGATACGGAGGACTTACATAGCCTTCGTCATGCTCGACATCAGTTATTAAAACAATCACAAAAAAATATCGACAGTGAAGTAGCTCGCCAAAGTGTGAATCCTGTCTTGGCAAATGCAGCTGAGCTTTATGAGACGATGGCGAATGATGATATGGCGCAGCGTGAAGTTGCTGCCATTTTTCGCTGCGATCTAAGCTTGATGATATCTACATTTGAAATCGAATTATTAATTAATTATTTTTCAGTACCTCCACAGTTATTACATTACTGCCCATTTTTGACTGTTCGTAAAGCACAGGCTTTGCCAGATTTTAATGAGCGCCAGCATTTTATTAGCATTGGGAATTTTCGCCACGAACCCAATTGGGATGCTGTGCTTTATTTAAAACATGCAATATGGCCGTTAATTCGCGCGCAACTTCCGCAAGCTGAACTGCATGTATACGGCTCATACCCTCCACCGAAAGCGACGCAGTTACATAATCCAAAACAGGGCTTTCATATAAAAGGCTGGGCTGATGATGCCTTTGATGTAATGAAAAACGCCCGGGTATGCTTGGCACCTTTACGGTTTGGTGCTGGCATAAAAGGCAAACTAATGGATGCAATGCAATGCGGAACACCCAGCCTAACAACAGCCATAGGCGCAGAAGCTATGCATGATGGAACGCCGTGGGGTGGTGCAATTCAAAATGATTTGGAGAATCTTGCAGTTGCGGCAATAAAGCTCTACACGGATCAATCTGAATGGCAAAAAGCCCAAGACTGTGGATTGAATAATCTGGAAAACTATTTTTTAAATAAAGATTACGCGCAGGAACTTAAAGACCGTTTTGAATCCTTGGAAGAAAATTATGAACTGGAGCGTCAGCAAAATTTTATCGGCTCCATGCTGCGCCATCATTCGCTAAAAAGCACACAGTATATGTCGCAGTGGATTGAGGCTAAGAATAAGTAAGCCATCATTGGAACTATTAATGCTTAATTTAAGGCTGTTTACAATTCACGCAAGACTATTATTAGAAATTTGGGTGGGTGTTTAATGAAGATCAACCATAGGGTTACTTTGTCAGTAGATGAACGCATTGCAAATGCTTTTTTTAAAATAGGACTTGTTCTAAATGTAGGATTTACAACTTTCGATATTGACGAGCAAGATGAACGTTGGCCTGCTGTCTCGGTTTTAATTGAGTCGTTTAAGGGAGTGGATATTGTTGCATCTAGTTTTGAGAAAGAAGAGCTTAATAGTGCACATTATTTAGAAATGATTCCTGATTGGCACCATGGATATCCTGAACCATCAGATGATGCTAGTTACAAGGATAAAACATATGACATGAGTAATTGCTGTCAATTATGTAATACTGGGTATGTGCAAAATAATCCATTTCGAATGAGAAAAAATCCTGGGTGGGGGCAGCGATCTATCCTTCAGCTCAATTGGATTTTCGGTGATTATTTTGTACAGCCGGATGTATGGCACTCAGTGTTTAGTCCTTTTGGCATTAATAGAATTGAAGTCGTTTCGAATAAAACCTTGAATGCATTAACTGATATTCTTCAGCTAGAAATATCTAATAGAGTGGCTGTGAGAATGACGGAGGAAAATAAATATGAAGTTTGTTTAAAATGCGGGGCAAAGAAATATCTTCCTCATAGTCGAGGCTTTTTTCCTCCTGTTGATTTAGAAACTGATACGCCTATTTTTAAAACAGAACAATGGTTTGGAAGTGGGGGTAGTGCGTGGCAAGCAGTTATAGTTTCCGCAGCGCTATATCGAGCAATTGTTGATAGTGGAATTCGAGGCGTTAGATTTAAACCTTTGGCAAATGCAGTAGTATGAGTTACTCGAATAACGTTTCTTATTAATTCACACCAATATATGGACTCTGGCATAAGTTATCTTTTAAATATCAGGTATCTGTCTGTTCATATTGTTTAACTAATCACATGCACCTACCTGGCTTTGCCACTAATCCACATTACGCATCTAAAGCCCATCCATCGTAAATTTTCGTAAGTTCCCACCAAATTCCCTCCACACAAATCTACACTGGGGAGCTTTAAACTAGCTTATTTCTGATAGGAGGTTTTATGTGCAAGAAATTTTTTCTGGTTTTTCTGATGTTTTTTGTCGGAGCGACTTCTGCTTGGTCAGAAACCTATAAACCTTTTGTACTAAACAACACCCAAATAGTCCCCATACATTCGAAGTTTACCGGGCGTGATCACGAACTGGTTGTGGTGCTTCCGTCGAGCTACGCTACTAACCCTAATAAAAAATATCCGGTGCTTTATTATCTTGATGCTTATTGGGATACGCCTTTGCTGGTATCTACCTACGGCAATTTAACCTATGACAATGTGGTGCCCGAATTTATTATGGTGGGTTTGTCTTATCCGTCGTCTGCCAGCTATGACAAAGAGCGACGCCTTGATTACACGTTTACTGTTGCGGGTGAGCAGTCTGGCAAAGCGAATTTGTTTTTAGATTTTATTCAAAAAGAAGCTGCGCCTTTAATTGAGGCAAAATTCCGTGG
Organism: Cellvibrio zantedeschiae; assembly: GCF_014652535.1. Taxonomy (NCBI): domain Bacteria; kingdom Pseudomonadati; phylum Pseudomonadota; class Gammaproteobacteria; order Cellvibrionales; family Cellvibrionaceae; genus Cellvibrio; species Cellvibrio zantedeschiae. Next base: position 123,056 of record NZ_BMYZ01000002.1, read on the forward strand.
CGATAAAAAGGATAGGGTGTTATCCGGTAACTCTTTGGGCGGGCTTTTTACCATTACTGCCGCTTATCAAGCACCAAATTTCTTTTCAGGGTTCATTGCTATAAGTCCTGCCGCAAGTTGGGATAATGGCGCTTTGTTTAAGCTGGATGAAAGCTACGCTAATCAAAACAAATCTTTAAATGGCCGTATGTTTATTTCATACGGTACTACTGAATACCCATCCTTTCGCGATCCGATTATTCAATTCCAAAAACAAATTGAGGCGCGCCAATACCAAGGTCTGGAATTACTAAATTATTCTATGGAAGGGCTTGATCACACCAGTGTAAAAGGTGATGGTTATGTGCGCGGTTTGATGTGGGTGTGGAAAACCAAAAAGCCGGCGGGGCCAAGTGGATTGGAGCGCGCCATTACGGGTGCGAAATAATTAAATCATTTATAAGATGATTAAAAACGCATTAGGTTAACATCTGTTCACTTACATCAAGTTTTGTGAGTATTAATAAAGATAACCAATAGCAGCTACGTCTTGTGGCATGGCTGCTTATAATCTCTCCCGCTTTTTTAATGCAGTGAAGGATCAATGTTGCATCTTGGCGTCGGCCTTCAGTCCCTAAAACTCTTCATAAGATAATCATCATGTTAAAAATAAATCACTTGATGTTGGCTTTTATGCTTGCGGTTATTGTAGTTCCTGCCCAGGCACAGAAAAATTATAAAAATTTTAAAGTAGCAGTTTATTCCAGATCCTACGAAACCAAGTTGATGGCAGACGAACAATGGTTGGATAGGACCTGGACGGAAGTCACTAACCAACTTAAGGTCGACAAGATCTATTTAGAAACCCATCGCGACCTTGTCATGGTTGACCAGAAAACATTAGACACTGCCAAAGCCTATTTTAAGAAAAAAGGCGTTGAGATGGCTGGTGGTATTACCTGGACGATTGACGAAAGCAACAATTTTGAAACCTTTTGCTACAGCAATCCTGAGCACCGTAAAAAAGTGCAAGAGATTATTGAATTTACTGCAAAGAATTTTGATGAAGTGATTTTCGACGATTTCTTTTTTACCAGTTGTAAATCCGATATTGAAATTAAAGCCAAGGGGAACAAGAGCTGGACTCAGTACCGTTTGGATTTGATGACGGAAGTTACCAAAAACATCATGCTCGCATCTGCCAAGAAGGTGAATCCTAATGTTAAGGTTATTGTGAAGTACCCTAACTGGTATGAACACTTTCAGGGCTTGGGTTTTAACCTTGAAACTGAACCCAAATTGTTTGATGGTATTTATACAGGTACAGAAACCCGTGATGCCACGCTAAGCGCACAGCATTTACAAGAATACCTGGGTTATGAAGTCATTCGTTATTTTGAAAATATTGCGCCCGGCCGCAATGGCGGCGGATGGGTTGATCCTTTCGGCATTAAAACCTACGACCGTTACGGTGAACAACTGTGGTTGACGCTTTTTGCAAAAGCTCCGCAAGTTGCTTTGTTTGACTTAAAAAATATTCAAGCACCCCTCACTGAAAAATTAAAAGCGTCCTGGCAGGGCACGGGTACCAGCTTTGATTATGCTGAAATGATGAAGCCAGTTCAGGTGGATGGTAAGTCGATAAAACCAACGACGATTGCCAGGGTGGCTGGTATTACTTTTGAAAAAGTGGACAAGTTTTTGGGTGAGTTAGGAAATCCCGTAGGGTTAAAGAGCTATAAGCCTTTTCATTCCACGGGCGAGGATTTCTTGCAGAACTTTTTAGGTAATGCAGGTATCCCCATTGAGATGGTTCCTTATTTCCCTAAAGATGAAAATGTTATTTTGTTAACCGAGTCTGCCAAGTTTGATCAACAGCTGGTGCCACAAATTAAAGCGCAATTAACAGCGGGTAAAAAAGTTGTCATTACGTCTGGATTGCTTAAAGCTATTCAAGATAAATTGAGTGATATAGTCGAATTGCAATACACCGACAGAAAAGCCTTGGTAAAAGATTTCTTCTTTAATGGAAAGTCTTATCACGGTGACAAAGCGATTCTAATTCCGCAAATTCAATACTTAACTAATGACTCCTGGGAAGTTATCTCCAGTTATGATGGCCCTAATGGTTGGCCGCTGTTGCATGGGGCTGATTATTCCAAAGGTCGCTTGTTAGTATTGGCGGTACCGGAAAATTTTGCGGACTTATCCCAGCTACCTGCTGAGGTTTTAACTAAACTCAAACGCGAATTGAGCGATGATAAAACCGTATTGGAAGGCCCGGGTCAGATGAGTTTATTTTTGTACGACAACAACACCCTGATCGTTCAGAGCTATCGCGATGCGCCAGTTGACGTGAAAGTATCTGCGGTAAAAGAGTTTACCCAGATGAAAGATATACTTACTAATGAAGTCTTGAAAGCTGAGGTTAGAAAACCTGACATGCATTGGGGTAAAGCAGTGGGTAGTGAAAAAAGTGTGTTCAGTGTAACTGTTAAACCACATTCTTATCGTGTGTTTAAGTTGCAGTAATTGAACTCTGGTAATAAAAAGGGGCGTCCAGTAGGGCGCCCCTTTTTATTTGTTACAACATTTATTTTAAAGGTTTTAGCTTTAACACCAGTCGGTCTTTATTGGCTATTTCTTCGTAACCACGTTTATAGCCGGGGATGCTATAAAACAGTTGGTTGAAACTGCCATCAGCAATCGCTATTTTTAAACCTCTTTCTATTCGGTCTGCCAGTTTGGGATTATTGGGGCTGACGAAAAAATATTTTAACGTGACGTAGCTCAACATAATGTGTTGCTCAATGGCAATGCCTTTGTCACTAAATAGTTTTTCTTCGTTCCAAATCTCATCTAATCCACGTGGAAAATAATCAAAACGTTTTCCCAGTAACATATTAAACAGTGGCTCAAACATAGGTGATGTCACCACTGGCAAATCATTTACTTTCAGCACGTTGGTATCTGTCCAGCGCATGCCTTGGCCTGCTTTTAATTTTCGCAAATCATCTAATGTTTTTACTTTGTTGAATTTTTCCTGATCTTCTTTGCGGATCAAAAAAATACGGTAACTCGTTAAGTCTTTTAAAAGCGAAATACGAATGGGCAAAAGTGTGGATTCCAATTCGCTGTTGGTAGTTGCCCACATGACATCAATAATGCCTTTGCCCTGACGTTTCAGCTCCGCTTCAAAGCGCGCCTTGGTGAGTAGCGTGGGGTATTGGACAATTTTGAAAGGGCCATCAGTCGCTTCTGTTTTGCTTAGCGCCAGCTGCAATAATTTTGGGTAATAAATTGAAGTTTGCGCACTTTGTTCCAGCGGCGGGATGGTGATAGTGAGTACATCTGCCAGGCTCTGCTTCGCTATGAATAAGCCGGTGCAAAAAATTGCCAATTTACCGAATCGAGTCACGCTGAAAGCAAGTAGGCGCATGGATGATGTCTGGCAGGTTGGGGTGTATAGCTTGAGTCTAGTCGGCTTTGCTTGACCCGTGAGACAATCTGTCGCGACCGCCAGCAAATGATCCGCCTCATGTGTCGAGGCCAGATTAATTTGCGACTTTAGGGGCAATCGCAGCCCGATTTGAGTAGAATGCACGCCCTTAGTTGTTTCCCCGGTTTTTCTCTCTATCTGTCAGGTATTTCTTGTGATCTCCACCGCTAACATCACCATGCAATTCGGCGCCAAGCCGCTGTTCGAAAACGTTTCGGTCAAATTTAACAATGGCAATCGCTACGGTTTGATCGGCGCCAACGGCTGCGGCAAATCCACCTTTATGAAGATTATGGGCGGTGATTTGGTCCCTAGCGCTGGCCAGGTAATGCTGGAGCCAAATGTACGTTTGGGGAAGTTGAAGCAAGATCAGTTCGCCTACGAGGAATACACGGTGCTGGATACCGTGATTATGGGGCACACGGATTTATGGAAGGTGAAGGCCGAACGCGACCGCATTTACAGTTTGCCGGAAATGAGCGAAGCCGACGGTATGGCCGTGGCCGAGTTGGAAGTGCAATTTGCGGAGATGGACGGTTACACCGCTGAAGCCCGCGCTGGCGAGTTGTTGCTGGGGTTGGAAATCCCCATTGAACAACACACAGGTTTGATGAGCGCCGTAGCGCCGGGCTGGAAACTGCGTGTTCTATTGGCGCAGGCCTTGTTTGCCGATCCTGATGTGCTCTTGCTCGACGAGCCGACAAACAACCTCGACATCAATACCATCCGCTGGCTGGAAAACGTACTTAACCAGCGCAATAGCACCATCGTTATCATCTCGCACGACCGTCACTTCCTTAATGCGGTGTGCACCCACATGGCAGATTTGGACTACGGCGAGCTGCGCGTTTACCCCGGTAATTACGACGACTACATGACCGCTTCTACACAGGTGCGGGAAAAGTTGCTCTCAGAGAACGCCAAGAAGAAAGCCCAAATTGCCGAGCTGCAAACCTTCGTTAGCCGTTTCTCTGCTAACGCCTCTAAAGCCAAGCAAGCAACATCGCGCGCGCGTCAAATCGATAAAATTCAGTTAGATGACATTAAACCGTCGAGTCGCGTTAGTCCTTACATTCGTTTTGTGCAAAACAAAAAATTGCATCGCCAGGCGGTAACGGTTGAGGCGATTAGCAAGACATTTGATCGTCCACTGTTTAAAGACCTTAGCTTGCAAGTGGAAGCGGGCGAGCGCATTGCCATTATCGGTCCAAACGGCGCCGGTAAAACTACGCTCTTGCGTTGTTTGTACGGCGACTTAGCGCCCGATAGCGGAACCGTGAAGTGGGCGGAGCAGGCTGAAATTGGTTATTTCGCGCAGGATCACGCCGATGATTTCGCTGTTGACGATAATCTTTTTGATTGGATGAAACAATGGACCAAAGGCGATGAACAATTGGTTCGCGGCGCTTTGGGCAGAATGTTGTTTTCTAACGATGAAGTGAAAAAATCGGTGAAAGTCATTTCCGGTGGTGAGCAAGGCCGCATGCTGTTCGGCAAATTAAGTTTGATCAATCCCAATGTCATGTTGATGGACGAACCGACTAACCATTTGGATATGGAATCGATTGAGGCGCTCAACCTTGCGTTGGAAAACTATCCCGGCACTTTGATTTTTGTTAGCCATGACCGCGAATTTGTATCTTCACTTGCTACGCGAATTATCGATATGCAACCAACAGGTCTGGTAGATTTCAGTGGAACCTACGAAGAATATTTGCGTTCGCAGGGAATCTTCACAAACTAAAAATATGCGCCCAATTCGCATGAGAGTTGGGCGCGTTATTTTGGTTGGGAAATTTCTTCGTCTTTCTGATTTTTATTTTTATCGTCAGCTTGGCCACTTTGTTTGGCTTTCTTTTCAATAAAAACCTCAGGCTCTTTGATCGCATCTAAATCTATGAGCTTATGAGTAGCACCCTCAAAAATCGTGCCCCATAATTCCCTGTTATGCCTTTTGCTGCGCAAATAGGTGATAAGTTTTATAGCTAGCCAAACCAGAATAAAAAAGCCAAACACGGTTCCAATCAAAAAATATTCATAAAGGCTTATCTGCATGTCCTACCCCATTAATTATAAATATTGTGTAATAAATTTATTATTGGGTAGGCTTTTGTGAATTCAACCCTATATAACCTGTAATCAAGTTATGGGGTAATTAGCAGTGAGGCAGGATCATTTTGCATGCGCAACCTGGAAATGTATTGCGCGCTCTATTAATCCTGAGTGGGGAAATCTGTCTTTAATTCGAGTGTCTGACGCGAGGAGTGTAGCAGCTCCTCGTAGCCACGTTTGAAGCCGGGAACGCTAAAAAATAGCAGTTCAAAACTGCCATCTTGCATGGCGATGCGCAATCCACGTTCAATGCGGTCTGCTAAAGCAGTATTCTTTTTGTTAACAAAAAAATAAATGGGCGCAGGGTAATGCAGCATTAACGAATCTTCGATAATTAAACCTTTTTCTGCATTAAGTTCCTGTTCTCCCCAAACTTCGTAGAGCCCGCGAGGGAAATAATCAAAACGCCTGCCTGCAAGCATATCGAACAAGAGATCAGATTGTGCCGCGGTAACGAGTGGTAAGTTATTGCTCATCATAACTGCAGTGTCTGGCCACTGGGCACCTTGCCCGGCCTGTAGTTTACGCAAATCGTTTAGGTTGTGGACACTATGGAATTTTTCCTGATCTTCTTTGCGAATTAAAAACACCCGGTAACTATTCAGCCCGCGCACAATGGATATTTTAATGGGGAGTAATAGTTGCTCCCGCTCTTTGCTGGTAGATGTCCAAATGATATTAATTGCATTTTCGCCGCGGACTAGCTCCGCCAGAAGCCGGTTGCTGGTGTAGCTATCATTAGAATGCCTAAGCTCAAAATCGCCATCTGTCGCCTGGGTTTTCTGCAACGCCAGTTCAAGTAGCTTTGAAAAATACTGGCCGTGTGCAAGCGAAGATTTCTCAGGCTGTGGTGTGGTGACGTATAGCTTTTGGGATGCTTTTGAATAGCTAGCGTTTGCGGTTGAGCCCGATTGCTGGGCATAACAGCTGCCTGCAATAGATGCGTAGAGCAACACGCTCAGTGAATAGGACAGCACGCTAAAAATGAGATGCTTAATACGCATGGCAGATGACATCCACAGGAATTAATAAGAGTCTAGCATCAAATAAACCAGACATATTGCCAGGCCTATGTGGCTAAAATTGATTTATCGCAATATTTGCACTATTCCTTCCTTCACATTAAGTAGCCACGCTTGAATTGTGCGCTTACGCCCCCACGTCTGTTTCAGTGAGGAATTTAACGATTCCCTGGTCATATTAGCCGTTTGTAACTCGAGGTTTTCCATGCGTATCGACCGTTTAACCAATCAATTGCAGCTGGTGCTATCCGATGCCCAATCGCTTGCCGTTGGGCGCGACCACAGCCAGTTGGAACCCATCCATATGCTCTGGGCCATGATCGAACAAAAAGGCGCTGGCGGTGTGCGTTTGCTATTAAGCCAGGCAGGTTTTGATGTTGCCGGCTTGCGCGAAGCCCTGAGCAAAAAATTGAATGATTTGCCTAGCATTAAAAATCCGACGGGCGAAGTAGGTATGTCACCAGAGATGGGGCGCTTGTTAAATTTAGCGGATCGCTACGCGCAAAAAATTGGCGACAAATTTGTCTCCAGCGACACCGTATTAATAGTCGCGATGAAAGATTCGCAAAGCAGCATCAATGAATTGTTAAAACAATTTGGCAATGAGCAGCGCTTACAACAAGCCATTGACAAAATACGCGGCGGTGAATCGGTCGACGATGCAGATTCGGAAGGTAATCGTCAGGCGTTGGAAAAATATACCGTCGATTTAACAGCGCGCGCAGAATCCGGCAAGCTCGATCCGGTGATTGGGCGCGATGATGAAATTCGTCGCACTATTCAAGTATTGCAACGTCGCACTAAAAATAATCCTGTATTAATTGGTGAGCCCGGTGTTGGTAAAACGGCCATCGTTGAAGGCTTGGCGCAACGTATTGTTAATGGTGAAGTGCCCGAAGGTTTAAAAAATAAACGCTTGTTGTCACTGGATCTCGGCGCGCTTCTCGCGGGTGCAAAATTTCGCGGTGATTTTGAGGAGCGTTTAAAATCTGTTATCAATGAACTGGGCAAACAAGAAGGCCGCGTCATTTTATTTATCGATGAAATTCACACCATGGTTGGCGCCGGTAAAGCAGAAGGTTCCATGGACGCGGGCAATATGTTGAAGCCTGCATTAGCTCGTGGTGAGTTACATTGCGTAGGTGCTACCACGCTTGATGAATATCGTAAGTACATCGAAAAAGATGCCGCGCTTGAGCGTCGTTTCCAAAAAGTGCAAGTGGACGAGCCCAATGAATCAGACACTATTGCTATTTTGCGCGGCTTAAAAGAACGCTATGAAATTCACCACGGTGTGGATATCACAGACTCCGCTATTATTGCTGCTGCAAAATTATCGCAACGCTATATCACTGATCGTCAGCTGCCAGATAAAGCAATTGATTTGATTGACGAAGCAGCAAGTCGTATCCGTATGGAAATTGATTCCAAGCCAGAAGAAATGGATCGCCTTGAACGCCGTTTAATTCAATTGAAAATTGAACGTGAAGCGGTTAAAAAAGATGAAGACGAAGGCAGCCGAAAACGCCTCGCAAAGATCGACCAGGATATAGATAAATTTGAACGTGAGCTCAATGATCTTGAAGAGATCTGGCGTGCAGAAAAAGCTGCGCTGCAAGGTTCGCAAGAAATTAAAACTCAGTTGGAACAAGCGCGCTTGGAATTGGAAGATAAACGTCGCAAAGGCGATTTGGCGCGCATGAGTGAATTGCAATACGGCATTATTCCGCAACTTGAAAAGCAACTGGATATGGCAAGCCAGGCAGAAATGATGGAAATGAAATTGCTGCGCAACAAAGTCACAGACGAAGAAATTGCAGAAGTGGTTTCCAAGTGGACAGGGATTCCTGTATCAAAAATGCTGGAAGGCGAGCGCGAAAAATTATTGCGTATGGAAGATGCGCTGCATAAGCGTGTTATCGGCCAGCACGAGGCAGTGGTTGCAGTTGCTAACGCAGTCCGCCGCTCGCGAGCAGGCTTAAGTGACGCTAATCGCCCCAACGGTTCGTTTTTATTTTTAGGTCCAACAGGTGTTGGTAAAACAGAATTGTGTAAATCGCTCGCGGAATTTTTATTTGATTCGAGCGATGCGATGGTTCGCATTGATATGTCTGAATTCATGGAAAAACATTCAGTCGCACGTTTGATTGGTGCTCCACCTGGTTATGTAGGTTATGAAGAAGGCGGTTATTTAACAGAGGCTGTTCGGCGCAAACCCTATTCGGTATTGTTGCTCGACGAAGTTGAAAAAGCACATCCCGATGTATTCAATATTCTGTTGCAAGTGCTAGAAGATGGTCGCCTGACTGATGGGCAAGGTCGTACGGTAGATTTCCGCAACACAGTTATTGTAATGACATCAAACCTGGGTTCAGATCGTATTCAAGAGTTAGCTGAGGACAAGTCGTTTGATACGGTGAGCTTCGATTCATTCGTTACCGGCGATATGAATAATTCGCTCAACAACGAAAATCGCTACAACGCCATGAAAGATGCGGTGATGGAGGTGGTTGGTGGGCATTTCCGTCCCGAATTTATCAACCGTATTGATGAAGTGGTGGTATTCCATCCGTTGGGACGCGAACAGATTCGTGGTATCGCCGACATTCAGTTGGAGCTGCTGCGGAAACGTCTGGCTGAGCGGGATTTGAGTCTGGAATTGGATGACGCTGTAATGAATAAACTAGCGGCGGTTGGGTTCGATCCAGTGTACGGCGCTCGCCCGCTAAAACGCGCGATTCAACAGTTGGTTGAGAATACCTTGGCAAACGATATTTTGTCGGGCAAGTTTATGCCCGGTTCAATTATCCACGGCACCCTTCAGGGTGACAAATTGGTTTTTGAACCAAAACGACTGCAGTAAAGATATGCCCTAAACAAAAAAGGCCGTCATTTGACGGCCTTTTGCTTTTTCTAATTTCGCTACTCGCAGCTTTCTTCGATGGCTTTGTTAGCTTCAACTATCTTTTGTTGTTGCTCGTCTGGAGTTAAGTATCGATATTCTCCGTTCTCCCCCTTAATCCGAACACGCGCAAATGTCTTAAGTGTATCTGAGGCTTTTCTTGCACCTTCGCATCTATCTTTATCTTTTAGTGATGGAGCTTGGATTTCGGGTTTTACCTCATTATTAGTAGAGGGCGGCGGCGCAGTTTTATATTCTACCGGATCACTATGTCCCGTCTGGGGCTTAACGACTTCAGTCTGAGTGTTTAAGGGAGGGCGTTGACTGTAATGGACCTGTCCTTTCCCGTCAGTCCATTTATAAACTTTCTCTGTAGCAGCAAAGCTTGAGTTCCAAGCAAGCATATATATAAAAGTAATGGATAAGGTGCACTTCAGGCTCATATGAGGAACTCAATAGGTGGCTTTTGATTCTCAACTATAGCGCTAATATCGATATGTCGATACATCATGCGAAATGTAACCGGTGTAGTTTTGAATTTGACACAAAAAATGAAGAAAAAAGCGACAATATTTTCTATATATAAACATTTTTTCATGTATGAAAAAATTAACAAAACTTTACTTTGGTTTCGGAAGACTAATCATTTCTTTACTTAAGGTTAAGTTGAACCCCGCAAGCGACACCTATAGCATGGAAAAGTTGCAAGTATTGTCTAAACTTGTGGCTGTAGCTTTTACAAAAAAACGTTAAATAGTCGTTTAAGCTACTAAAGAGCAACAGAAAATTACCTAATCATAATGTTAAAAAAGGGGTTGGCTATGGGTTACAAAAAAAGTAATCAGGGCGAAGCATTCAAAAGCGTGAGATTCAAACGATCAATGCTGGCAATGTGCGTGATGGCGCTGAGCGCTCCATCATTTGCCCAAAACGCAACTTCAACTGCACCTAAGAAAGACGACGGTGTTGAAGAAGTTGTTATTACCGGTATGAAAGAAGCTCTCGGAAGTGCGCAGGAAATCAAGCGTAACGCCGATACAGTTGTCGAATCTATCACTTCAAAAGATCTGGGTGCATTCCCGGACAAATCAGTAGCTGAAGCATTGCAACGTGTTGCGGGTATTACCGTAAACCGTTTCGCTGCATCAGGCGATACAGCGCACTTCTCAGCTGAACCATCAGGTGTAATCGTGCGTGGTTTGAACCAGGTTCGTACCGAGTTCAACGGTCGTGACTCATTCAGTGCAAACTCTTCTCGTGGTTTGAGCTGGGGTGACGTATCTCCTGACTTGATGTCAGGCGTAGACACATACAAAAACCAAACAGCAGAATTGATTGAAGGTGGTCTTGCCGGTACGGTAAATATGCGTACCCGTGTGCCATTCGATCAAGCTGGCCAAATGATGGCGCTGTCTCTGGATGCTAACTATGGTGATATTTCCCAAAAGTTAACACCTGAACTCGCGGCACTTTACAGCAACCGTTGGGAAGTAAGCTCTGGTGAAGTTGGCTTCTTAATTAACGTTGCGCATTCTGAAGTTACCACTGCAACCGAAGGTATCCAGTTCGGTCGTATAGGTCGTTTTGAAAATATTTACGCTCCTAATAGTTTGTTGTACATGCCAACCTCTGTTGTATTCCGTGACAACGTGTATGAGCGTGAGCGTGATGGCTTGGCGCTGGCTGCACAATGGAAAGATAACGACGGTATCTTTGAAGCAACCGCTCAATACAACCGTTCTTCCTATAAAAATGCTTGGGAAGAGTATGTTGTAACGGCAAGTATCGGTGCAGACGACTACAGCAAAAGTACCAAATACATTCATACATTGAATGCAGATGGCTCAACACCTGCTGACGTACCTATGCCTTTGGCTGGCACCCCAGCATTCACCTTTAATGATAAAGGTCTGTTCCAAACTGGTGCTATGACTTCTGACATCGGTTGGTGGGGTTCTGATGCAGCTGGTTCTGCTCAGTATGCTGCTAACGCGGCAGGTCAACCAATGGTTACTCCATGTTACGGTTGGAATGGTTGCTCTCCTAGTCGCCGTGGTCGTGGTATGGCTACCTCTACACGTTCAAACAACAACGAAAACATGACCCAAGATTTCGGGTTTAACTTGAAGTGGAATCCTACAGATACCATTCATGGTGTGTTTGATATTCAGTATGTTGACTCTAAAGTGGATAACTATGACATTTCCACTGACTTCAACTCCTTCGCAAATACCTATGTTGATAACTCAGGTCGTTTGCCCGTGGTTCAATTCTCTGCTCCGTTAAATGTTAATCAGTCTCCGGGTGGCTTAGCTAACCCCAACAACTACTACATTAACGACATCATGGACCACTTGGAAGACAGTAAAGGTAATGAGTTTGCCGCTAAAGCTGATTTCAAATTCGATATAGATTCGGATTGGATTAGTGCTGTGAAAGTGGGTGCTCGTTATGCTGATCGTGACCAAAGCGTAAATTGGAGTACCTATAACTGGCAAAACGTTGCTAACACCTGGACTAGCACTGTAGGTAATGGTTATCAATCTGCCTACTTCAACCTTGATAAGCACAGCGCAGATGCTGGAACTGGCTTTAAAGGTTATCCAAAAGGTTATTACGTCAACAAGAGTTTCGATACTGGTTACGGTAGCGTATCTCCAAACGATTACGTGTTCGCTGACATGAAGTTGTTGCAAGACCGTGTGGGCTTTGCCAACGCAATGTCTGCTAATGCACTTGGTCTGAAGAATGGTACAGGTTGGGATCCAATTTGTTCCAATACTGGTGACCGTGCTCTAGAAGTTGCAGGTACTTGCTTCACGCCGTCAGAGATGGCTGATGTATCTGAAGAAACTTCTGCAATTTATGCGCAAATACATTTTGGTGGCCCAGAGACAACACTCTTTGGTGTTCCATTCTCAGGTAACATAGGTGCACGTTACATCGAGACTACGATTGAAAGTAGTGGCGGTTTGGTGATGCCTAAGAAGCTTGATGCAACTCAGTTGGAATGTAAGCCTAAAACATCTGAACCTGGTCAGCCTGCACCACAAGTACCTAACACTGTAGGTTGCTACTTGTCGGCACAAGACATTGCGTTTATGGATGGTGCAAACTTCACCGGAACCTCCAAGTCTAAGTCACGTGATTTGTTGCCAAGCTTCAACATCAAGTTTGACGTGACTGATGAGTTCCTGGTGCGTGTTGCTTTGGCGAGAGCTATGGCAAGACCTGATATTGGTAACCTGAAAAACTACGTAGGTGTTACCAGTACATTACCTGATGGTAATAACGCATCTGACCCACTTTGGATTAAAGACGGTTCGGGCAAGATTACCGGTGCTAATGTTCTCTACAAAGGCAGCGCTCAAAACCCATTCTTGAAGCCAATTACTGCTGATCAATTAGACGTGTCATTCGAATACTATTTCGCGAAGGTGGGTTCATTCACTTTCACCGCATTCGAAAAACGCTTCAACGATTACATCCAATTTGGTACCTACAACCGCAATTTCACCAACAACGGTGTAACCCGTACAGCTGAGATTCGTGGTCCATTTAACGGTGATGGCGCAAGTCTGAACGGTTTTGAAGTTGCCTTCCAAACCTTCTTCACCTTCTTGCCAGAGCCATTCGATGGTTTAGGTATCCAAGCTAACTACACGCACATCAACAACAAAGGCATTGGTAACACCAACTTGTCTAATGTGGGTACGGATACGTCAGGTACTATTACTGGCCAAGCTCCTGACTCAATCGGTGTTGATAGATTGGAAGGTTTGTCTGACCATTCTTATAACCTTGTTGCTATGTTCGAAAAAGGTGACTGGGCTTTGCGTGCCGCTTATAGCTGGCGTTCGGAGTACATGGTTACTGCGATTGACTGCTGTGTGTCCTATCCAATCTGGAATAGTGCAACAGGTCAATTGGATGCTTCGATCCGTTATAAGTTTAACGACAACGTTGAAGTATTGTTATCTGGCAGCAACTTGCTTAATGAACAAACTGTTCTTGAGCAGCAAGTAAGTGACGCAGATTCAGGTGGTTTGCGTTTACCTAACGCTTCCTCTCAACAGGATCGTCGTCTTACTTTTGGCTTGCGCTTGAAGTACTAAGTCGTTCGTAAAAATTGCGCCGCTATTACATAATAGCGGCGCATTTTTTATTTTTGGATACTCAAAATGTCAGAGCCAATAGAAATAGTTATTGTCGGCGGTGGAACTGCCGGCTGGATGTGTGCGTCCGGGCTTGCAAGCCTTGTAAAAGCAAATATCTGTCGCGTTACATTAATTGAATCAGAATCAATTGCCAGCGTTGGTGTAGGCGAAGCAACTTTGCCACACATGAAAGAATTCAATGATTATATTGGCATTAATGAAGTCGATATGATGCAAAAGACCAATGCCACTATTAAGTTGGGCATTGAGTTTGTAAATTGGGGATTTTTAGGCTCCTCCTATATTCATCCCTTCGGAACTTTTGGCGAAAAAATTGGGGGCGCTGATTTTCATCAGCAATGGGCTAGAGTTAAACAGGCCGGCGATGTCGAACCTATAGAAGCCTTCTCCTATGCCATTCAAGCCTGCCGTAAAAACCGTTTTGAATTTCCCGTCGATAATCACTCCGAAATAAATTCCACCTATTCTTACGCTTACCATTTCGATGCGGGCCTGTACGCAAAATTCTTGCGTCAGTTTGCCGAAGCCAAAGGCTTAAAGCGTGTTGAAGGAATAATCACAGATGTAAATTTGCATCCAGATTCCGGCAATATTACGTCGGTGACTTTGGAGTCTGGGCATAAAATAGTGGGTGATTATTTTATCGATTGTTCAGGGTTCCGTTCTCTGCTCATGGGCAAAACCATGCAAATGCCTTTTGAAGATTGGTCACAGTGGTTGGTGTGTGATCGTGCATTTGCTGTCCCTAGTGAGCGGGTTGAGATTCTTACGCCCTATACTCGTTCAACCGCAAAAGCAGCGGGTTGGCAATGGCGTATTCCTTTGCAACATCGTACGGGCAATGGCTACGTTTATAGTAGTCAATTTATCAGTGACGATGAAGCCGCTCACAGTGTGTTAAAAGATTTGGATGCGCCGGCCTTGGCTGAACCCAAAATGCTTAAATTTAAAGCGGGCCGTTACAAAAAATCGTGGCACAAAAACTGTATTGCCATGGGCTTGGCGAGCGGATTTTTAGAGCCCCTTGAATCGACAAGTATTTATTTGATTCAGGTAGCCATTATCAATTTAATGAACCTGTTCCCCAATAAGAATCCGGATCAAGCTTTGAGTGATGAGTTCAACCGTTTGGTTGATCTGGAATACGATCGTGTGCGGGATTTCTTAATTTTGCACTATCATTTAAATTCCCGCGATGATTCTGAGTTGTGGCGTTATTGTAGAAATATGCCTGTACCTGAATCGCTCCAGCATAAAATTAATGTGTTTAAACATCGTGGGCATATTGATCTTTATCGCTATGGCCTATTCGCTCCGCCAAGTTGGATTTCTGTATTTTTAGGGCAAGGGCTTCAGCAGGAAAATGTTGATCCTTATGCGCATAATCTTTCTCTCGATCAAATAAAAAAGAAATTGAACGATCTCTCCACATCTATAAAAGAGCGTGTGGAAATTATGCCAATGCACGATGAATTTCTTGCAGATTATTGTCCATCCAAGTTGGGTTAGCAAATTGAAAAGACCAATAAAAAAAATAGTAATTGTTGGCCGCGACGCAGATGCATGGCTGACTGGGTTAATGCTGCAACTTAGTTTTGCGTCATCCGAAAATGAGGTAGAGGTTCAGCTCATTGAACTGCCTGCGCATTTGCGTCAACAAGATTTTTTTAATGTATTGCCCAGCCATAAAACTTTACACACTATTTTGGGCGCGAACGAAAATGCATTGATGCGTTCTAGCTCCGGGCTATATTGTGTGGCGCAGCGATTTTCTAACTGGTCGGGAGCAGCAGCTCCATTTATGCATGCCTACGATACCCAGGGGGTAGATCTTGCTGGCGTGGATTTTTTACAGTATTGGATCAAAGCACGCAGCAAAGGCTTGAATGTTCCCTTGGAGGAGTTTTCCTTAGGCGCAGTAGCGGCCAAGCAGGGTCGTTTCATTTTGCTGGATGACGATGCTCGTACGTTTTCCAAGGCTTCGCACGGGTTTACATTCAATGCGATCAGTTATTTGCGCGCTGCGGGTGCCGCGGCACTTAAATCTGGTCTAAAACATCAAGTGGGAACTATCAAATCTGTTGATGTTAATGACGGCCGAATTCAATCTATAACACTTCAGGATGACTCGCGTGTTGAGGCTGATTTGTTTATTGATGCTTCGGGTAGCGAGGCGCTCTTAATCAGTAAGCTTGAAAAAGATAATTACGAAAGTTGGTCGCACTGGCTGCCATGCGATCGAATTATGGTTGCATCAGCACCGCGTTTGGACCCTGTTCCGGCATTTTGCCAAATTTCTGCATTTAAAGAGGGCTGGCTTGGACTTTTCCCATTGCTTGATCGTACGGCAGTTACTGCAGCTTATTCATCGCAATATGCTTCCGGTCAGGAAGTATTGCAAAAAATTTCTGCTATATCCGGTATGAAACTGAGCGATGCTGTTGAGTCACCATTTAGTGCTGGAGGCAGAAAAAAGCATTGGATTGGAAACTGTATTGCTTTAGGTTCCGCGGCTGCAAATTTAGAACCGCTTGATGCAACCCAGTTACACGTATTGCATCTAGGTTTGTCGCAGTTGCGAGCGTTTTTCCCTGTTGATGCTGAAGATATGTTGGAGGCGGATGCCTTCAATGAAAAAATGAATTCAAATATTATTAATGTTCGTGATTTCCAAATTGCGCATTACAAGTTGAATAAACGTTTTGATGAACCCTTTTGGGATAAGGCGCGTCACGCCGAAGTTCCAGAAACGCTGGAAAACAAAATAAAACTGTTTGAGCGTCGTGGCCTTGTCGCCATGCGCGAAGATGAAACCTTTCAAGAGGAAAATTGGACTTCCTTGTTTATAGGTCACGGTCTAATTCCAAAAAGCTACGATCCTTTGGTGGAGCAAGCTCCAGAGGCAGAGCAAATAGAGCAGTTTCAACGCATACTAAAGTTTATTTCCGCTGAAGTCGAAAAAATGCCCTCCTTGCAGGCGCATGTTGAAATGAATATGTAATCACTTTGTATAATTACAATTAATCACCAGCCTGAAAAATTATGAATAATCAAACTATAAAAAATATTGTTGTTGTTGGTGGCGGTACTGCTGGCTGGATGACCGCAGCAGCACTTTCAAAAACGGTTGGTTGTCAGAATTACAATATTACTTTGGTTGAATCTGAACAAATTGGAACTGTAGGAGTAGGTGAGGCAACTATTCCTATGATTACCTTGTTCAACAACAATGTAATGGGATTTGACGAGCACGAATTTGTGCGCGAAACCAATGCAACTTTTAAGTTAGGTATTGAGTTTGTAAATTGGCGCAAACAGGGACACAGTTATTTCCATCCCTTCGGTTTGTTGGGCGTAGACATGGATGGCATTAGCTTCATGCATTATTGGCTGCGTTGGCAAAAGGCCGGCGGCACTTTGGATTATTCAAAGTTCAATGCTGAAACTGAAGCCGCTCGTGCATTTAAATTTATGCACACCCCGCCGCAAATGGGCGCTAAGTTAATGCCCGATATCAATTACGCTTACCAATTTGACGCGAGCCTTTATGCAGTTTATTTGCGTAAGCATGCTGCAATGAATGGCGTAAAACGTATTGAAGGAAAAATTAACGAAGTAAAACAAGATCCGACATCGGGATTTATCCAGGCTGTCGTTCTTGAAAATGGCGAACAAATCCAGGGTGATCTTTTTATTGATTGCTCGGGCTTTAGAGGTTTGCTGATTGAGCAAACACTTAAGGCCGGTTATGAGGACTGGAGTCATTGGTTGCCAGTGAATCGTGCTCTTGCTGTCCCTTGTGAAAGCGCTGGTGAATTACTTCCTTACACGCGTGCCACCGCACAAGAGGCGGGCTGGCAATGGCGTATACCCTTGCAGCATAGAACGGGTAATGGTTATGTTTATTCCAGCGAATTTATTAGTGATGAAGACGCTAGAACCAAGCTTTTGGAGCGATTGGATGGTAAGCCTCAGGCAGAGCCAAAACCGCTGCGTTTCGTTACGGGTATGCGTAAAAAATGCTGGGAAAAAAATTGCATCGCCATGGGTTTGGCAAGCGGTTTTCTTGAGCCACTGGAATCAACCAGTATCCATTTGGTACAAGTTTCAATTTCAAAATTGTTAACCATGTTTCCAAAAGACGGCTTTAGCGATGTTTTGATTAACCGCTATAACAAGGAAATGGAATTCGAATATGACAACATCAAAGACTTTTTGATTGCGCATTACAAAGTTACTGAGCGCGAAGATACTCCGTTCTGGCGTTACGTAAAAAATATGTCGATACCGGATTCTCTGGCAGAAAAGCTCGAAATTTTTAAAACGCGCGGTGAAGTTATGGCGCGGCAGTCAGAGTTGTTTAAAGAGACGAGCTGGTTTGCAGTATTGGCTGGCCAGGGCTTAATGCCAGAGGGATACCATCCTATTGCGGATTCTATCTCAGAAGATGAATTGCGTTTGCGTTTAACAAAAATTCGCACTGGTGTGCAAAATAGAGTTAATAGCATGCCGAACCATGCTGATTATATTCGCGAAAATTGTAGATCGGTAATGAGCAAGCTTTAGGGTTTGGTTAACATCTTCGCTAAATTATTGCCGAAGGTTTTAATGGCATCCGGCAGCATAGTGCCAAGGATGCCACGTCTTTTCTCCGGCAAATGTTCACCTATGTCACCGTTGGCTTCAAACACATAATGTTCAAACATAGTGTGCCAAGCATCGCGATGGTGTTGCGGCATATTTTTAACAGCTAGCATTGCGTGGAATAAAGCATTGCGCGGGTCAACTGGCTGATTGTCTATTCCTCCCCACCAATAATTCATTAGTGCATTCACGCTTTCTAGCGAACGTACGTGGTGCCACCATAGGTAAGGAATAAAAATTGCGTCGCCCGGTTCCAGTTCGGTGAATAATGCGGCTTCTTCTGCCTGTTTAAATTTTGGATATTTTTCGTAGTCTGGCTGGTCGAAATTTACCATGCTAATTGCTGCGCCTGCGGGCGTAGATTCAAATGGCCCGACATACAAATTCGCAACTTGTTCTGGAGGAAACAAGGTAAATCGTCTGCGGCCTGCGAGACAGCAGGCAATATTTTCTGATGGGTCATAATGTGCCGCAACAATTCCTCGGCCACCAATCCAAATTCGTGGTTCAACCTCGCCGAGTAATGACAGACGGTTTTCAATTTCTACACCTGGTATGTAATGCGGGATTTTTACCGACTGTATTGCCAATGCAGGGGGAGGATTGTCGTCTGCATGCTCCAATAAATAATCCAGTGATGTGGAAAGCTTTGCTTGTCCTGCTCTGAAGTTAAGGCCACTCATATCCGCGTTATAAAAAAAACGGCCCTTAATCGACGGTGGTCCGTAAGCGGTATTGATGTCATAGCCGCGATCAAAACGTTTTAAATAATTGCAAAATTCCTGTGCGCCCGCTTTGCCCGCCTTAACCATGGGCCAATCATTTACCAGACCGCGCATAACGAGTGGTTTGCCAGCAGGCAAAATTTCATTGTGAAATTTATCAAAACTGATGCTGCTAACTTCTTCAATTTTTTTATACATAATTTTCTGACAGCTTAGAGAGGAACAGTTAACCGAATTATACTCAGTCTACTACGGGAGTGGAGTTATTTGGATAAGCTGAGTGACATAGGTTAATAAAAAGACTAATAAAAAAGGCCAATCAATATTCAGGTTGATTGGCCTTTGGGTTGCGGAGGATAAAACTATTTTGCTTCCGTAGCACAACCTTTTTCGCCATCTGGCAATCGTAGTAAGCGAACCTCTGCAATACTAATACCCAATTTTCCGTCGGTGCTGATAACAAAAGGACCGTTTACTTTAGAGATATCAAAGCCATCTTTAAGTAAACAGTTCAATGGAATAGGGACTGTCGTCCATTGATCTTTTGGAAGATCTTTTAATGTTTTCCCCAAGTGTATTTCGCTACGGCAGGGCCAACCACAATCCATTCCGAAGGTAACATCTTTATTGGGTTTCATGTCCAGGCGAATATCAAGCGCGAGCGCACCTTCATTTTTGAAATTGCTGAGATCAATTGCGGAACCATAAAGTGCAATAACCCCTTTTACTTCTTTGCGTGGGGACCAGGAAATCTTTATTGCATCTCCCTGGCCGGCTTTGTCCGTGGGTTCTACAGAAATTTTCCCGCTCGCAGACGTGGCCTTGCGTGTTGCATCAACCGGTGTAGACCAGTTTTCAGGATCGCCTAGCTGAAAGCCCCAGCCACTTACGGCTTTGCCTTCGTGGATATACATAATTTTGGGGTTAATGGCGGGCGTTGTATTTTGTGCGTGAACTAAAGAAACATTACAGAAAAAAATTGCTGCGATGAAAAGAAAGCCTTTCACGATGCAAGGTTTGGCTGCAGACATAACTTTTACCTCTTTGTTATTAATTATTAGTAAGATTTATATGTAAATCATTTATCATATTTGCAAAGAGGGTGACAATTGTCAAATGCCTGAAAGTTCTTAGGCTGTTTGTGAGAGTTAATAAATGTAAAAGCCCGGCTTTTGGCCGGGCTTTTTGTTTTTTTGCTTTCAAAAAGAATTATTTTTTGAAGGCGCTGAGCGTTTGGATGGTGCCGTCTGGATTGTAGTGAAGTTCAGCAACCTTCACGCTGCGCAAATGAGTTTGGCCGCCTGAGAGTGAGCTGTCGTGGTAGAACAAATACCATTTGCCTTGGAATTCAACAATGGAATGGTGGTTGGTCCAGCCTAACACTGGTTCTAACACTACACCTTGGTAAGTGAATGGGCCGTAAGGATTATCGCCAATCGCATAAGCGATGTTGTGGGTGTCGCCCGTAGAGTAAGAGAAATAATATTTGCCGTTGTATTTGTGCATCCATGATGCTTCAAAGAAACGACGGCTGTTATCGCCATTAGTCAAAGGCTTGCCATCTTTATCGACAATTTGTAGGTCGCGCGGCTTTTCAGAGAAGCTCAGCATGTTGTCTTTCAGCTTGGCAACTTTTGGAGAAAGTGCGGGCTTATCATTTTCTGGATAAGTATCTGCGGGATTGTAAGTGCCTGTTGCCCAGCGTTGCAATTGGCCGCCCCAGATACCCCCAAAATACATGTAGTGGCTGCCATCTGAATCTTTGAATACAGCTGGGTCGATACTGAAGCTGCCTTCAATGGGAGTAGGTTCTGCTTTGAATGGGCCCACGGGTGAATCGCTCACGCCTACGCCAATGTGGAAAATATCCTGCTTATCTTTAACCGGGAAATACAAATAGTATTTGCCATTTTTTTCTGCAGCATCAGGTGCCCAAAGTTGGCGGCCAGCCCATGGAATATCTTTGATGTTGATGGCTTCGCCGTTATCTTTTACTTCGCCGCCAACGCTATCCATTGAAAGAACATGGAAATCTTTCATGTCGAAGTGGTCGCCATTGTCATTTTGCGGAACGCCGGATTCGATATCGTGTGATGGATAAACGTAAATTTTCCCATTAAAAACATGAGCAGATGGGTCTGCAGTATAAATATTGGTAACCAGTGGTTCTGAAACTAATTCTGGTTTTTTCTCAGCAGGCGCAGGAGCTGCGCTAGCGGGTGCAGGCTCAGTGGCAGCAACGGGGGCTTCAGCTTCTTTCTTTTGACAGCCAAAAAGAATTGAACTGGCAATCACGCTCGCCAAGGTAAGTTTGTGGAAATTCTTCATGTTTGACCTCTTTCGTTGTTTTTAAATTGTTGGAATTATTAATTTTTACCAGTGCCACAGAGTGCCATCTTCCAAACGATTCACCGGTAAGCAGGCACGTTGGTAGGGATACTTTGCAGCGAGTGCTTCATCAATATCAACACCATGGCCTGGGGCTTCGCCTGGCGTGAAAAATCCATCTTTAAATTCGTAAGCATGTGAAAAAACTTGTTCGGTTAATTCGTTGTGTGCCATGTGTTCCTGAATACCAAAGTTAGGCACCCAGTAATCAAAATGCAAAGCGGCGCCCATACATACCGGTGACAAATCTGTTGCACCGTGGAAACCCGTACGCACATTAAACAAGCTGGCAAAATCAGCGATGCGACGCACGTGGCTGATACCACCCGCATGCACAATTGTAGTACGTATATAGTCAATCAACTGGTTTTGAATTAATTCGCGACAATCGTGAATGCTGTTAAACACTTCGCCAACGGCAATTGGCGTGGTGGTGTGATGGCGAATTAATTTGAAGGATTCCTGATTTTCTGCCGGTACGGCATCTTCCATCCAGAACAAGCGATAGGGCTCCAGATCTTTACCGAGGCGCGCTGCTTCAATCGGCGTTAAGCGGTGATGTACGTCATGCAATAAATGAATTTCATTGCCAAATTCTTTGCGTACAGCGGCAAATAACTCAGGCACAAAATTTAAATATTTTTCTGTTGACCACACTTCGGTTGAAGGCAAATCAGAATCAGCTGGTTCGTAATTTTTTTGCGAAGTAGATACACCGTAGGTTTTTGCAATGCCGGGAATACCGGATTGCACACGAATCGCTTTGTAGCCTTTGGCTTTAGCTTTTGCGACGGCTTCCAGCGTAGATTCCAAGTCCTTTCCGTTGGCGTGGGTGTAGGCGAGAATACGATCGCGACTGCGGCCACCCAATAATTGATAGAGCGGCATGTTGGCCGCTTTGGCTTTAATGTCCCAGAGCGCGACATCAATCGCAGCGAGTGCAGTCATACCGACCGGGCCGCGACGCCAGTAAGCACCGCGATAAAAAAATTGCCAAATATCTTCGATTTGTTGCGGGTCGCGTCCGATAAGCGCAGGAACTAAATAATCTTCCAGGTAGGACACAACGGCTTTTTCGCGACCATTAAGTGTTGCATCACCAATTCCGTAGATACCTTGGTCGGTTACAATTTTCAGGGTTACAAAATTTCTGCCGGGGCAGGATACAATGACTTTCGCTTCAATAATTTTCATCGATACTACTCAATAACCTACGACTAATTGGTATAAAAAAGGGTAGCAGAATCACTACCCATAGGAGTTTTCTAAACTGCTGCGCCTATATTAATGCACGCGAGGACTTTCCACAGGTCCTAAATAGCTTGGCAACAAGCCACCAGTATTCAGGACAATTCTCTCAAGCGTAACACCCGGATCAACCGCGTAAATACGCACACTATGTTCACCCGCTTTGGCGACCGAGTGCTGGCTCGTAATCTTACGCATATCACTGCGAACTGACTCTTCCCAAGCTGCGTCACTCATATCATTTACGATGTTAATGATTTGAGGTTCTTCGTCGTCAATCGCAATGGCGTAGCGCAAGCCGCGCCCTGGTGTAAACGGCCAGGAAGGCGCAAAAATACTATCCACGCTCAGCTTACCAGGGGTAAACAAATAGACCTTGTATTCCAAAAACGGTGCCGCGTTAAGGTCGGTAAATGATTTATCCGAAATCGGAAATACCGACATGGAAGACAAATTGCGCCCATGTTCCGGAATTTTTTCCCACCCATAGCCTGCTACCGATTGCGCTTTGCTGTAGTGCTCGGCTTCCACGGCGACATAGCCATCTGCCTCGACAAACCCCTTGAAGCCTTTAGGAACAGGTTCATTGTTGATGGCGCTGACTTTAATTGATGCTCCACCCCAACCGGTACCACTGATAGTTACTTTCCCCGTTGCTAAACCTTTGGGAGCTTTGCTCCAATCAATGCTCACCTGGATTTTTTGGGTTGCATCTACTTGTATACTAGTATATCCAACTTTTATCCATGGGTCGCTAATTTTGGTAGAAAATTTAAAAGATTCCGTACCTTTGTTAAAAACCTCGATGGTACGAGTTTGTTGGCCGTAGCGGTCAAAGGTTGGCAATTCATAGGCGCTTTTATGGGGCCAAGCGGATGAAGATTGCTGAGGCCAGGCTGCGGAGTAACCCTCAATAGCGACACCCATATCCGCCGCATTGTGAGGTTGTGCATCGTAGAGTAATGGCATGGTGTTGGCGGGTGGATTATTCCAATGGGTGTAACCAATATGGGTTTGATCCATAAAGTGTTCCCATTTGCCCTTGCTCAGTTCAGTATCAAATTGTTTTTGTAATGCGGCGTCAGCTTTAAATAATTCGCGGGCTTTGGTGGCGTAATCGTTAGCGTTGGCTCGACCTTGCTCCGCGTACAAATGATTCTTGCCAACCATGTCATAAAGCTCTGTCACTATGGCGCTGGCTTTGGTCGGATGCAACACTAATTGAAAGAATGCATCCTTCGATTCCGCTGGTATTTTGGTGTAGAGATTTTCTGCTTTTGCACGCAGGTTAGTGATATTCGCTGTAACGCGGTCGGCTTCGTTGTAATTTAATTGGCTATATACCTTCTCATCTTGCAGCTCCGGTTTTCTGCGTAAATTGTGGCGCGTATAGCCGGTCATAATTTCTGCAATTTCTGGTGCGTATTGTTTACCAAATTCACGCTCAGCCCATAGCTTTCCAAATTCCGGAATACGCTCTTTGGGCCATTGTTCTGGGTTCCATGCTAACCGCAGGAAATATTCGATGGGATATTCCATGGGTTTTAAATCGCCCACATTTACGATCCAGATTTTTTTTGCATCATAGTGGTAGGCGAGATTCATTTGCTCCCAAATTTTGGAGATAGAAATTGTATTTATCCAACGGTAAGAGCGTGGGCCGCCGACATAATCAAAGTGATAATAAACTCCGGCACCACCAGCGCGTTTGCGTTCTTCCTGGGTGGGAAGCCTGCGAATATTCCCCCAATTGTCATCGCACCACAGCAAGGTTATATCGTCGGGCACTCGCATGCCGCGCTCGTAAAATCCTTGAACTTCTTTGTAAAGCGCCCACACTTGCGGAACTTCAGCAACTTTTTCTTTGCCGAAAACATTGCCTAAAATTTCACGTTGATCGTGGACAATACGTTCGAGCAATTGAATATTTTCACCTTCGCTCATGGGTTCGTCTTGCTGGCCGCGCATACCAACGGTGTAAATACTTTCGTAATCTTTATTGCGCTTAACGCCAGCAGTCCAAAAGTCGTAAAGATTTTTTGGGTTTTTAGAATATTCCCACGGGCCGCTACCGTGTCGGTTCCATTCTTTGTCGGCGCGCATCATGGGCTCATGATGAGAAGTGCTCATCACAATGCCGTATTCGTCGGCAAGAATCATGTTTTGAATATCATCATCGGCAAAGGCGTTGTTCCACATGGCGGGCCATAAAAAATTCGCCTTTAAACGCAGCAGCAATTCAAACACTTTCTCGTAGAACTCGTGGTTGTAATTGCCGTGATTTTTCTTCACCCAATTGGTGAGGGCGGGGGCCTCGTCGTTGAGGAAAATGCCGCGATATTTCACTTTCGGCATTTCTTGCACGAAGGTATTTTTAGCGACATAAATAGCGCTTTTCTTTTTAACAGGAACATCTGCCCACCAATACCAGGGTGAAACGCCGATTTGTTCCGCCAGATCATAAACGCCAAAAGTCGTACCGCGTTTATTACTACCGACAATCACTAAAGCTTGTTTAATATTTGCTGATGGATTTTGAACAACCGAGATTTGGTAGGCATCCCACTGATCTTTGATTCCGCTAACATTAATTTTTTTCTGCGCAACTAAATCATCAATCAATTGGCTGTGACCAAGCGTGCCTATGATGACTGCCTGATTTTTCAAATCATTTGCAGTTTGAATCAGTGATGGTTTTTGCGCGCTCACTTTTTCAATATCAACTTGCAGATTTTTTACTGCTCGCTGCACCCCGGGGTAGTCCCGGCTATCGACATAGAGACTTGCCGTGCTCGTTGGCGTGGCGAGTGTTAAGTCACCCGTCTTGGCAGATGTGCTGATATAGGATTTTTCACCCAATGCGAAGCTTGAAGAAGCGGTGCACAAAAGCAGCACGCCGAGCCCCAAGCGCGCGCACAAAGATTTATAAGAGTTCATGATTTATTGCCTTCTATTAACTGCGGTGGCACCAGCGGTTCCCGGTTATTTGGTTTCAGTACGCACATGCATTCCCAAATAAGTTCCTGTAAACCCACCAGCGATCTCTGTGCTTAGCAATTTGGCGTCCGCTCCTTGTAATATATTGATGCGTTTCCCAGCTTTGTTGTGATAATAAAAATCTATTTTGCCTGCATCGCCTTCGGTACCCAGAACAATATTTTTATCCAGGTCTTTTTTAGTGAGACTTGTGCTAGCGATAATTTTTGAAGAGTTTTCCTTGGTTGTTTGCTCAACAAATAACGTGTACTGGTCTGCCTTGCGTTGAACGCCAAAATAGTAATTGGCTTGATGACTTTGGAATGCGGCAATGCCAGCAGAGATACCATCTTCGTCGGGCAATTTTAATGTGGTTTGTGCATCAAAATGCATGTGCTGTTGGCGGCGGCCAATAAACGCAGGTTGCGCTAAACCGGAAAGACGATTGTCCACGGCATTGATGGTGATGTTTTTCTTTTCTGGATTTAATTTATACCAATCAGTTTCAACGGTGCCTAAAGTATTCCAGTC
The DNA here is from genome assembly GCF_014652535.1 of Cellvibrio zantedeschiae. NCBI lineage: Bacteria > Pseudomonadati > Pseudomonadota > Gammaproteobacteria > Cellvibrionales > Cellvibrionaceae > Cellvibrio > Cellvibrio zantedeschiae. Next base: position 149,260 of record NZ_BMYZ01000002.1, read on the forward strand.
CGTTAATAATTTGTTGGTAGTGAATTTATCTTTCCACACAAAATTGCCTGTGGTTGCCTGCGAGGCAGCTGTGGACTTTTCTGTGCGTGGTGCAGCTAAGCGGTAAGGAACTTCTTTGCCGTTTTCCAAAATGCTTGGCCATTCATTTTTCCAGGTTACTGGTAGCAAGAATGTTTCGCGGCCGGTGTTGAAGAATTTTTTATCGTATGAACGTGTACCTAAAAACACCGCCCACCATTCGCCTTCTTTGGTTTGCACAAAATCAGCGTGGCCAACCGTAGTAATTGGATTGTCGCGGCCATCATCAAGTCCGCGTTGTGTAAGGATTGGGTTATTTTCGTAAGGAACAAATTTATCTTTCAAGCTGCGCGCGCGGAAAATTACTGCCGAGTGATCAAATGAGGTGCCGCCTTCTGCGCACAACAAATAATACCAGCCGTTAATTTTGTAAATGTGCGGCCCTTCAATCCATACAGGTTTTTTAGAAATATCGGTGCCACCGTTAACAATAAGACGGCCAGAGTTTTTAACGACGGTTTTGGTTTTTAAATCAAATTCCCACTGCCAAATGGCGCGATGCCCCTGATAAAGCGGTTCGCCAATGGGGTTTTCATTGTGGGTGATGTAAACACGACCATCGTCATCAAAAAAGATGTCGGGGTCAATACCACCTATTTCAGGTAATTCAATTGGATCTGACCAGGGGCCTGCGGGATTGGTTGCGGTCACTAAAAAATTTCCACGCACATCCACCAAGGTGGTAATCATGTAAAACACACCATCGTGAAAGCGTATTGTAGGTGCGTATATACCGCGCGATACACGTTGGTTTTTTAAGGGTAATTGTTTTGGGGTGACCAATACGTGGCCAAGGGATTCCCAATGCACAAGGTCTTTACTGTGGAAAATAGGCACGCCGGGCGAATAGGAAAATGATGAATTAACGAGGTAATAATCATCGCCTGCGCGCGTAATACTTGGATCGGGAAAGAAGCCTGCGAGAATCGGGTTTTGGTATTCACCTTTCGCTAAAGGCTGGGAAAAAATAGCGTCCTTACCCTCGTAGGTAAAGTCATAAAAAGTGGCTGATTTTTCGGCGGCGCAAAAGCCGCTGAGCGTTAATAAAAATCCGCCAGCGAGTGAGGATAAGGGTGATAATTTCATAGGCTTGTCCTGAAGTTTTTTTATTAAATAAAAATCGCTGGCTCTTTTAAAAACTAAAGAGGCCAGCGATTCAGGTACAGCCTTTAAAAATTAAAGATTGGTACAGGCTGTACCGGTTAAACCATCCGCAAAACCGCGCAGTGCAGGTTTGTCGTTGTAGTTGTTGTCGAACAACAAGGGCCACGCAAGTGCTTGACCGTTATATTGTGAAGTTGCACTGGTTAACCAGGTGTTAGCGTCGGTAGTTCCCCACACGGTAATACCGCCACGCTGTGCTTCCGGAACCACTTCTTTGTAGCCCGCAACTATGTCGCAATAACGTTTCTTTTGAGCGAGAGCCGACGTGCTGGTGTATTGGGTTGCAGTACTGACAGACCAACCGCTGCTATAGGGATTGTTAATGGCAACATCCAACTCGGTAATTTTTACCTTCAAACCTTTATCAGCGATTTTTTTCATAGCCGCTTTAATGTTCTCGATGCTGGGGTAGTCCATAAACACGTGCATTTGGAAACCCACGCCGGTGATTGGAATGCTGCGCGCCTGGAAGTCCGTAACCATTTCAACGAGCTTGGTGGTTTTAGCATTGTTTTGGTCGATGTTGTAATCATTGTAGTAGAGATCTACATTCGCATCGGCCAATCTCGCCGCTTTAAATGCGCGCTCTATATAGACTGCGCTGTTGCCACTCTTCATGTAAAAAGTAGAGTCGGTTGAACGGAAAGTGGATGGTGAACCGTCAGTAAGCGCTTCGTTTACCACGTCCCAGCTGGTTACATTACCCTTGGCTTTGTAGTGGGTGACAATGGTGTTTACGTGAGTATCCAACATGGTCAAAAACTCATCCGAGGTGCCCGCCCAGTTTTTCATAAAGTTGGGGACTTGATAGCTCGAATGCCAGATCAATGCGTGACCGTGAATCTTGATGTCTTTTGATTTCGCGTAATCCACAAATGCATCCGCATTGGTGAAAGTGAAATCGCTTGCGTTGCCAGTATTGTTTGGATGCAAGTAACTCACCTTCATGATGTTGCCCGCAGTCATTTGGTTGAAGTGCTTTTCCACCACAGTTTGCTCAGCGGTGTTGGTGAGTATGTTATAGGCCGGAGCATCTGTATTGGATACGGAAACGCCAATCGGGAAGGTCGCCAAATCTTTCAGGTGCGCCACATTGGCAGCATAAGACGATGTGCTCGCTGAACTTGTAGCTGTAGAGCTGGAGCTTGATGTAGCGGGCGCCAAGGTTATTTTCGCGCTCTTGATGGTTACGGTGCCTGTTGGAGTTCCCTTTGCTTGAATACCCACTTGTACATCGTTTGCCGTTTGGTTGAAGCGATTATCGGTTTCGCTGATTGTACAAGTCACTTTGCTATCAGTGCCGGCGGTAAGCTCGCCGTTACCGCTCCAGCAATCCCATTCTCCCGCCCAGGTATTTTTAACCTGGGCATAGATTTGCAAATTGGCGCCACTGGCTTTGAATTCGCTGCTTACGTTTACCATCATCTCCACCGTTGCTTTTTCAAGCTGGGTGGGTTTGGCAACATCAAACACTGCGCCTACACCATCGCCACTTGCGGTGAAAACAACACCTTTGTCGTAGGTTACGCCTGAGTTTGTATTGGCGCCGGTTGAGTTGCCGCGCCAGCCAGTTGTCATATCGATTGTAAGCGTATTGCCAGAAGCGGCAGAGCTTGACGAGCTGGAGCTGCTAGTCGCTGCAACCGAACTGCTGGATGAGCTTGAGCTGGACGAACTGACCGAGCTTGATGAGCTCGATGAAGAACTGGAACTCACTGAACTACTACTTGTTGCTGCTGAGCTGCTGGTAGCGGGTGGTGTATCGGGGCCGCTGGACCCGCCTCCACCGCCGCCGCAGGCAGACACAATTAGGCTAAATGCTAGTAAAGGAACGAGGTTGATTGTACGCATGCTAACTCCATTATTTTTATGTATAAGTTGTGGTTCTAGTCAATTACACCATAAGTATGCGAGGCTTGTATAGGTTTGGATTTGGCAAAAGTGTAAGGATTTATTTACAAATTCCAGAGGCGTTTTTACCGAGTAGATTTTTATTTCGCCCATAAAAAAACCGCCCCTCTATCGCAGCAAGGGCGGTTTTTATGCGGTGGAAATGGAGGAAAATTAGCCTTCCATTTCTTCCAGTTTCACGCCTTTGGTTTCTTTCACCCACCAGATTACAAAGAATACTGAGAAGAGTGAGAAAGCAGCATAAATACTGTAGGCGCCTACCAAGCCGAGGCTTGATGCAAGCAGCATTGGGAAAGTCCAGGTGATCAGGAAGTTCGCTGCCCATTGTGCAAAACCGGCAATTGCCAAACCTGTACCACGGATTTGGTTAGGGAACATTTCACCCAACATGATCCATACAACTGGACCCCAGGAAAGGTTGAAGAAAATTACGTAGAGGTTAGCTGCAATCAGAGCGGTAACGCCCATGGTGCTGCTCAGGATTAAGTTGCCTTTGGCATCTACAGGTGCGCCCATAAATGCAAATGCAACCAACGCCAAGGTTACGGTCATGCCGATTGAGCCTACCAACAGCAATGGTTTGCGGCCAATCTTATCCACGAAGAAAAAGGTAATGAAGCAAGCGGCGATGGAAACAAGGCCTGAGCCTACGTTGATAAACAAGGAGTCATTTTCAGAAAAGCCAGCTGCTTGCCAGAGTACTGCACCGTAGTAGAAAACTACGTTAATGCCCACAAATTGTTGCAGCACAGCCAAGCCAACACCTACCCAAACGATTGGGCGGATACGGCCTTTGGTTTTATCAATTAAGTCAGAAAACGCTGGCTTGTGGTCATGAGCGATAGATTTGTAAATTTCATCTACGGTTTGTGCAGCAGCTTTAGCGCCATAGAGCTTGGTCAAAACACCTAAAGCTTTTTCTTTCTTGCCGCTGGCAACCAGGAAGCGTGGGCTTTCAGGAATTAACAACAAAGTAATCAAAAAGATAGCTGCGGGAATAATGCCTACCCAGAACATCCAGCGCCATGAGGCATATTCCATCCACAATGGCATGGTTGAACCTTTTACGTTGTTTTCTGTGATGTAAGCTTTACAGGCATCAGCAGCAATATTCGCAGTTGCACAAACTTCGTGGCTGGCGGTAGAAGCCAGGTAGTAGTTGCTAAGGAATGCAGCGGTTAAACCGGAAATGATCGCAATTTGCTGAATAGAGCTGAGTTTGCCGCGATATTCGGCAGGTACCAATTCACTAATATAAGCAGGGCAGATGATACTCGCAGCACCAATCGCCAGGCCGCCAATCAAGCGATAAATAACAAACTCAAGTGATGAGCTGGCGATGCCTGAACCCCAGGCAGATAGGATAAAGAGTGAAGCAGCAAGGATCAGAATGCCGCGACGACCATAGGTATCAGCCCATGAGCCTGCGAAGAATGCACCTACTGCACAGCCCAGGAGAATTGAGGCAACGTTAAAGCCTGTACCGGCAGATTCTGAATTGAACGCTATTTTCAATCCATCAACAGTGCCGTTGATTACGCCGCTGTCAAAACCAAACAAAAATCCGCCAATGGTGGCGATGATGCTGATAATAACGATAGAGGTCATGTTTCTTTCGCTGGAATCCAGTGAAATGCCGACCTCATTAGTAGAGGATGATGAATGCATGGTGACACCTGCTTTTTTAAATTATGGGTTTATTGAAATTATGTTTAACAAGCCGTTGGTTGGAGTCCCTTGCCAGGCACGCGCTGGTTAAAGGGATGCGCGACCATAACATAATGCCGGGTTTTTAGCATACGGTTCAGGTTGCAAAACTTGCTTATTCTCTAGTAGTTTTCGGCTATTTTGGCTGTGCTAGCGCACAATGATTCATAGACGCGAGATTATGGTAAACCAATATGGTTTAAATGACTATATGCTTGGTGGGGGAATTTGGTTGGTTGTATACAGGGAGCCAGAAGGCTCCTGTTAAGAAAAGTTTAGATCTCGAAAGAGAAGCCGCTTTCGGTCAAATGTTTATAGGCTTCTGCATCAAAACGGTAAAGATTGGCTGCGCGATGAGGTACACCCTGTTGCTTTTCGTTGCACGGCGTCAGCAAATCCATTTTCATGATTTTGCGGCGGAAATTAGGCTTATCCAATTTGGTATTGAGGATTGCTTCATAAAGCGCTTGCAGTTGGAGTAAGGTAAATTTTTCGGGTAACAGATTAAAGCCAATAGGCTGATGACAAACCTGATGACGCAAAAACTTCATGCCATAGTCAATAATTTCGGCATGGTCATAAATCAATTCGGGCAGGGCATTAACACTTTGCCAGCTCACGTCTGCAGCGCTTTGGCCGGCTACCAGCGAATAGTGTTCAGCACTGACCAATGCGTAGTAAGCAATAGTTACAACGCGCTCGGTCGGGAAGCGGTCAACGCGGCCAAAAGTTTTCAATTGTTCAAGATAAAGCTGTTTAACGCCGGTCAATTCTTCCAGTAAACGATAGGCTGCATCGCGCAGGTTTTCGTCATAACGAATCCATCCACCGGGAAGTGCCCATTTGCCCTGGTGCATAGGGTCAGTCTGTTTCACCAACAGAATTTTCAGCTCGTCGTTATCAAGGCCGAAAATCAGGTTGTCGATAGAAAGTGCCTTGATAACGTCATTTGGAGAGCGCAAAGGCTCGACATGGCTAATGGGTGGCGTCGCAGTATTTGACACAATGAGTTCCTAAGCGAATTGGCGTTAAACGGCTATTCTAAGAGCAATGAGTAATATTATTGTAAAAATGGCGCGAGATTCAGTATTGCACTGGACGCGCGGCCTCATTGTAACCATGATCATCTAATTGTCCATAAAAAATATAAGGCCAAAACCCCGATTTGCAGGCTTGTGGTCAATGAGACAATAAGATATGATATGCCTATCAAAAATAATAAGTATCCTAAGCTATGTTGTTTTTGCTAGCGAATGGAATTTGTTGCTCCTTATATACTCCACTGAAAGAGATTCATTATGTTGTTTCTAGGTATTGATGTTGGAAGCTCCTCCACCAAGTTATCTGTACTCGACGGTAAAACCGGGAAATGTGTAGGCGCTTTGTCCTATCCCGAAACCGAATTGGCGATTGCGAGCCCTGAAGTAGGCTTTGCGGAACAAGATCCGGAAGTTTGGTGGGATTGCATCCAAAAAGGTGCTGCCAAATTATTCGCAAGCGGTAAATTCGATAGCAAGCAAATCCAGGCGATTGGTATCTCTTACCAAATGCATGGTTTGGTCGTTGTTGATGCAGAACAAAAAGTATTGCGTCCATCCATTATCTGGTGCGACAGCCGCGCCGTTCCATTAGGAAATGCTGCCTTGGCAGAAATGGGTACGGATTATTGCTTTGGTCATTTATTGAATTCGCCCGGTAACTTTACCGCGGCAAAACTGCGTTGGGTGCAACAAAACCAACCAGAGATTTTTAGCAAAATTCACAAGGTTATGTTGCCGGGTGATTACATCGCCATGAAATTAACTGGCGAAATAACCACGACCGCTTCAGGTTTGTCTGAAGGTACTTTGTGGGATTTTAAAGAGCAACGCGTTGCTACTGAACTGTTAAACCATTGGGGAATTGACCCGGCAGTTATCCCTACAATTGTTCCAAGTTTTGGTGAGCAAGGCACAGTGCGCGCTGATATTGCAGTGGCCTTAGGTTTGGGCGCAAACGTAAAAGTTTGTTATCGCGGTGGCGATCAACCTAACAATGCATTTAGTTTAAACGTTTTGGAACCAGGTGAAGTTGCAGCAACGGCGGGAACCTCTGGCGTAATTTACGGTGTGACTGATAAACCTGCGGCTGATGTTGAATCTCGTGTGAATACGTTTTTACACGTTACCAGCACGGCAGAAAAAAATCGCAATGGTGTATTGGTTTGTGTAAATGGTTGTGGTCGCTTGTATTCGTGGTTGCGTCAAACCATTAGTGCTGCTGGCGCTACACCTTCCTATCCGGTATTAAACGGTTTGGCCGAACAAGTTGCGGTAGGTAGCGATGGTTTGGTTTTCCATCCTTTCGGCAACGGTGCAGAGCGAATTTTCCAAAATAAAAATCTGGGGGCGCAATTGCGCAATCTGGATTTCAATCGCCATGGTTTAGGCCACATGGTGCGCGCGGCGCAAGAAGGTATTGTGTTTTCGCTTAATCAAGGTTTCGACGTGTTGAAATCTTTAGGCGGCAGTTGCGATGTGGTGCGTGCGGGTAAAGGCAATATGTTTTTGAGTGATGTTTTCACGCAAGCATTTGCCAATACTACACAAGCCGCTGTGGAATTATATGAAACGGATGGTGCCGAAGGTGCTGCGCGTGCAGCTGCTTTAGGTGTTGGTTTTTACGCTTCGCAAAAAGAAGCCTTTGGTGGCTTGACGCGTTTAGGTGTGATTGAACCCAATAGTAATTTACTGGCGCAGTATCAAGATGCGTATCAACATTGGGTGGCCCTTTTGCCTGCGGAGTAATTGTTGGGTACTTACAAAATAACGGAATAAATTTAAGAAATTAAATTGGTTAAATGTTTCAGAAATAGTTTTTAGAAAATCAAAGTTGTTTAAATCTTTAAAGAAAATTAAGAGGTTAAAATTATGAGTATTGTTCTTGGTGGCAAAGAATATTTTCCTGGTGTCGGTAAAATCGCTTTTGAAGGCGCTGATTCCGATAATCCATTAGCATTCAAATATTACGATGAAAATCGTGTTGTTGCTGGCAAGACTATGAAAGAGCATTTCAAGTTTGCTACTTGCTACTGGCACACTTTCAACGGCGCTGGTCACGATCCATTCGGTCCAGGCACCAAAATTTTCCCATGGTCTTCTACTACTGATGCGGTAGGCCGTGCGCGTGAGAAAATGGATGCTGCATTTGAATTCATTACCAAAATCGGCACTCCTTACTACTGCTTCCACGATATCGACTTGATCGATGAAGGCGCAACTCGTGCAGAAACTTCAAAGCGTTTGCAAACCATCGTTGAATACGCAAAAGAGAAACAAAAAGCATCTGGCGTGAAATTGTTGTGGGGCACAGCAAACCTGTTCTCTAACCCACGTTACATGAACGGTGCTTCTACTAACCCTGATTTCAACGTAGTGGCATACGCTGGTGCGCAATTGAAAGATGCCTTGGATGCAACCATCGCATTGAACGGCGAAAACTATGTATTCTGGGGCGGTCGTGAAGGTTACATGAGCTTGCTCAACACCGACATGAAGCGCGAACAAGAGCACATGGCTCGTTTCCTGACTATGGCTCGTGATTACGCACGTGGCCAAGGCTTTAAAGGTGTGTTCTTCATCGAACCAAAACCAATGGAGCCTTCAAAGCACCAATACGATTTCGATGCTGAAACTGTAATTGGTTTCTTGCGTCACCACGGTTTGGACAAAGACTTCAAACTCAACTTGGAAACTAACCACGCTACTTTGGCTGGCCACACTATGTGCCACGATATGCAAGCAGCTGCAAACGCTGGCATGTTGGGTTCATTGGACGCTAACCGCGGCGATTACCAAAACGCATGGGATACCGACCAGTTCCCATACAACATCAACGAAACTGTTGAAATGATGTTGGTGTTGTTGCGCAGCGGCGGTTTGCAAGGTGGTGGTGTTAACTTCGATGCGAAAGCTCGTCGTAACTCTCCAGACTTTATCGATTTGTTCTACGGCCACATTGGCGGTATGGATACATTTGCACGCGCATTGTTGATTGCTGACGATTTGTTGCAAAAATCTCCATTAGAGAAAATGCGCAAAGAGCGTTACTCATCATTTGATTCAGGTAACGGTGCTGCTTACGAACAAGGTAAATTGACTCTGCAACAATTGGCTGACATTGGTAACGCTGGCGGTGAAGTTGTACTGCAAAGTGGTCGTCAAGAGTTGTACGAAAACACCATCAACCGTTACATTCGTTAATACTTTCGTTAATAAATGTTAGCCAGGTTTAGCAATGCTAAATTTGGCTAGGCGATTGATGTAAGATAGCTGCCAGTCAGGCGGGCGAAAGCTCGAACGACTGGCAGTTTTTATTTGTGGCCTTAATTTTTTAATAATAACTCTCAGCTGTAAAAACCATCTCAGTTTCCAGCTGTATAAATTTATCAGGCAAACACTATGAAAAAACAACACACAAAAATATTAATGTCGCTCATGATTGCTGCAGTTAGTGCAAGCATGAGTTTAATTGCACTTGCAGAAACTCCACTTTATAAAGATTCAAAACAACCCACTGATGCCCGCGTTAAAGATTTGCTTGGGCGCATGACGTTGGAAGAAAAAGTCGCGCAACTTGAAACTGTGTGGGAAAAAAGAAAGCAACTGGAAACCGATAGCGGTGAATTTACCAGTGAGCATGCAAAAGAATTTTTAAGCCTTGGAATCGGAGAGGTAGCACGTCCCGCAGAAAATAAAAAAGCGCCCAATAAATCTGTATTGCAAACCGCATTGTTTACCAACGCGATTCAAAAATGGGTGCTGGAAAATACGCGCTTGGGAATTCCCGTTCTTTTTCACGAAGAAGCGCTTCACGGTCATGCTGGCCGTAACTCTACCAGTTTCCCGCAAGCCATAGGTTTGGCGAGCACCTGGGATCCAGAGTTGGTTCAACAAATATCTTCAACTATTGCCCAAGAAGTTCGTGTGCGCGGAGCGCAGCAGGTGCTTGCACCAATTCTCGATGTGGCGCGCGACCCGCGCTGGGGTCGAATTGAAGAAACTATGGGCGAAGATCCATATCTGATTGCGGCTATGGGTGTATCCTCCGTTAAAGGTTTTCAAGGTGGCGAGAGTGGTGTTGCTAAAACACATGTTGCAGCAACCTTAAAACATTTGGCCGGACACGGTGAGCCAACAGGAGGTTTAAATACCGCACCTGCCCCAATTGGCGAGCGTGGCTTGCGTGAAATTTTCTTATTTCCTTTTGAAGCGGTTGTTAAGTTATCTCATCCGCGTAGCGTGATGGCTTCGTACAACGAAATAGATGGTGTTCCTTCACATTCCAACGGAAAAATGTTGAATGGAATTTTACGCGGCGAGTGGGGTTTTGATGGATTGTTGGTTAGTGATTATTTCGCAATCAATGAATTGGTTAATCGCCACAACCTGGCTGCAACTCGTAAAGATGCTGCTTTAATTGCGTTTAATGCAGGTGTTGATATCGAGACGCCTGACGCAGATTCTTACCCCTATTTAATTGATTGGGTTAAAGAAGGAAAAATTACTAATCAACAACTTGATACAGCCGTTGCACGCGTTCTGCGTGAAAAATTTACCTTGGGGTTATTTGAAAATCCCTATGTTAAAACTAAAGGTGTTGATGAGTTTGTTGGCAATCCAAAGCATCGTGCACTCGCACAACAAGCGGCTGAAAAAACAATTGTGTTGTTGAAGAATGATAAAAATATTCTTCCGCTTGATATCAAGAAATTGAAATCCATAGCCGTTATCGGTCCACATGTTAATGAAACCTTGCTTGGTGGATACAGCGATGTTCCCAAGCAAACCGTAAGCATATTGCAAGGCATCAAAGAATATGTGGGTGCCAAGGTACAAGTGAATTATGCGCAAGGTACGTTAATTACGTTGGATAAATGGACTCCAGGTGCTGATTCAGTTGCCGCTAATAGCCGCTCAAAAGAACGCTGGAATACTGACAAAGTAGAATTGGCGACGCCTGCAGATACCAAAGGTATGATCGAAGAAGCAGTCGCCGCTGCACAAAAAAGTGATGTTGCCTTAGTGGTTGTTGGTGATAACGAAGCGACTTCGCGTGAAGCTTGGGCTGAGAATCATTTGGGCGATCGCACCGATTTAAATTTAGTGGGGCAACAGCAAGAATTGGTAGACGCGGTGCTCGCAACGGGAAAACCAACGATTGTTTTACTTAATAACGGCCGCCCTTTATCCATCACAAAAATTGCCGCAACAGCACCTGCGATTCTTGAAGGGTGGTACCTTGGCCAGGAAACCGGCCGTGCGGTTGCGCGAGTTTTGTTTGGTGATGTAAACCCCGGTGGTAAATTACCAGTGAGTATTGCGCGTTCGGTTGGTCATTTGCCGGTTTATTACAATTACAAACCAGCAGCAAAACGTGGATATGAATTTACTGAAACGACTCCGCTTTATCCGTTTGGATATGGTTTGAGTTACACCACATTTAGCTATTCAAATTTCAGTATTAATAAAACTGAAGCCAAAGCCGGTGATTCGGTTGATGTAAGCGTAACAGTAACCAACACAGGCGCACGCGCAGGTGATGAAATTGTTCAGTTATATACACATGATGCAGTCGCAAGTTTGACTCGCCCTGTAAAAGAGCTGAAAGGTTTTAAACGTATTAATTTAAAACCAAAGGAATCAACGGTAGTGACTTTCAGTCTTGCGGTTAATCAATTGGGTTTTTACAACACTGATATGAAATATGTTGTAGAGCCAGGCAAGATCGAAGTCATGGTAGGTTCTTCATCTCAGGATATTCACGGCAAAGGTGAATTTAATGTGACAGGTGACGTTACTGATATTAGCCAACAAAAAGTTTATTTCAGCGGCGTTAAGGTTGCGAAGAAATAATATGTGGTTCCAGTTCCAGTTCCAGTTCCAGTTCTAGTTCTGAAATGAAAAAACCGCAGTTTAGCTGCGGTTTTTTCTGGGGCTCATTTAAGCATTTGTCAGCGCTTTTGGCTTCCAGCCACTTGAGGTTAATACGCCAGCTAACACTAATAACATTCCCAATACCTGCACCGCATTCGGAATCGAGCCGAATGCAAGGCTCACGAGCAATGTGAAAACAGGTACCAAATTAAACGCTATAGCAGATTTTTCTGGCCCAAGAAAAAATACACCGCGCAGCCAATAAATATATGCCAACACAGAACCACACACACCCATGTACATTAAAATACTGTGAGTCTGAAGTGATAGTTGTCCAATTGCATTAAACGGCTGCTCGATAACGATTGCTGCAATGATAAGTGCGATTGCTCCAATACTCACTGTCCAGCGCGCAAATTGTAAGGGTGGAATATGTGGCGCAAATTTTTTGGAGCCGACGCTATAAAGGCTCCATACTCCGCAGGCAAGTAACATCCATAAGTCACCTATCGCTGTGTGCAACATGCTGAAGTGCCCGCCGGTAATAACAAAAGTCACACCAATAAATGCGATTAGCATACCGATATATTGGTAAAGACGAATTTTTACGTTCAATAATAGGACGGATAAAAGCGTAGAAACCAATGGCGATAATGCCATGATCAAGGCCGCGTTGAGTGCGGATGTAGTATGAAGCGCGGTAAAAAAAGCGTAATTAAATCCAAAGACACCTATCACACCGAGTGGAACTAAAATAAAAGCGTCACGTTTTGAAAGTTGTGATTCGGCAGCGCCAAAAAAAAAGCGAATAGCCCAGAAAAGCACCAGTGCAATAGCAAAACGCTCTGCCGCAGCGGTTAAAGGTGTGACGTCAGCCGCAACGGCATGCCCCGCGTTGAAATTGCTGCCCCAAAAAAAAGTGCTGGCAATAACCATTAACCAAATATGGCTTGATTTTAATTCCATTGGTTTACTCTACTGGTATAAATTCTACAAGACCGTCATTATAGGGCTAAGCCAGAGACAAGATGTAGTGACGTTTGTCCCCAATGTTCCCGTGCGAGTGTTAACAGGATAAATAATGATACAAGCAGATAATTTTAAGTTTGCGGATTATTGCAAGCGCATAGCGTTTTTCGGTGACGCGCGAGCTGATCTTGCGACCTTAACAGCCTTGATGCGAGGCCAGTTGTTTAATGTGCCGTTCGAGAATTTGGATGTTCAAGCCGGAAAATTGGTATCCATTGAGCCACAGAATATAGTCAATAAAATTGTTTACCACCCGCGGGGCGGTTATTGCTATGAAGTGAATAGTTTGTTCGCGATGGCATTGGCAGAATTGCAAATAGATTATGATTTGATCGGTGCACGCCCTATGTTTTATCCAACTCGCTGGCCGAAAACCCATATGGTTGTAGTTGCTAAACTAGCAGGTGAGTCTTATCTGTGTGATGTTGGATTTGGTAGCTTTGGCCTGCGAATTCCTTTTCCGTTGAGCAAGATAAATCAGATCGTACAGCAAGATGATGATTATTTTAAATTGTTGTGTGAGGATGGCAAAAACTACATCTTGCAAGCCTTGGTAGATGGCGAATGGGTTAGCCAGTTTGAATTTGATTTGTATCCGCATGACTTGTTGGATTTTATCCCGGCCAACTATTTTAATTCCAAAAATCCAGATACCGTTTTTGTGCAAAAATTGTTGGTCGTGAAGCATAATCCACGCGGGCGAAAAATTTTATTGGGCACGCGGTTAAAAACAATAGAGCAGGGCATAACAAAATTGGAAGATTATGCTTTGCAAGATATCCCCCTATTATTAAAACAAGAGTTTGGCATTATTCAGTAATATCTTTCATTTATTTAAGGAAATTCTATGAGGCTTTTAAAAATATTTTCTATCATTATTTTAATGTGCAGCTCTTATGTATACGCGGGTCCATACACCGATGGAATGGCAAAGTGTTTGGTTAAAAACACTACCCAACAAGACAAAGAAAATTTAATCAAATGGATATACGCTGCTATGTCAGCGCACCCCAGTGTTAAATCACTGAGTAATGTTTCCAATAAGCAAGGTGAAGCATTTAACAAGAATATTGGCGAGCTCACGATAGAGTTGCTGACCCAGCGTTGCAAATTTGAAACCCAGGAGGCCTTGAAGAACGAAGGTGAAGGTGCAATAAGAACCAGCTTTCAAATTCTTGGCCAAGTGGCGATGCAGGAGCTTATGGGAAATTCGGAAGTTGCAAAATATATATCTGGAATAGCTAATTCTGTTGACAAAAAATCTTTAGAAGAGGCTTTCGGTAAAAAAGCATCGGTACCAGAAACGTCTACACCTGCGCCTGAAAAATCAGCCGAAGCAGAAAAAGCCGATTCTGCAGAAAAAGCTAAATAGTGATCTCAGGCTAGATTATGAAAAACTTCACCGAAATTGATCCATTCAATCCTGAGCTAGTTGCTGCGCGCAAACGTGCGAAGCTGTTGTGTCAGCAGTTGAATGCCCTGCGTGCTGATCAGCACAAAGCGCGCAAGCCGATATACAAAGAATTATTTGGCAAGGTATCTAGTGCGTACATTGAACCCAATTTTTTTTGCGACTACGGGAAAAACATTTTTCTGGGCGAAAGTTTTTACGCTAACCACAATTGCGTGATTCTGGATGTGGGCGAAGTGCATATTGGGAATCGGGTATTGTTTGGTCCAAATGTACAAATTTACGGCACAACCCATCCATTGGACCCGATTGAGCGTGCCAGTGGTAAGGAATTCTGCGCCCCCATTGTTATTGGCGACGATTGCTGGATTGGTGGGGGCGCCATTATCCTCGCAGGTGTGACTATTGGTAAGGGGAGCGTTATAGGAGCTGGCAGTGTGGTAACGGGTGATATCCCGGAGGGGGTTGTGGCTGTTGGTAATCCTTGTCGGGTAATAAAGCCGATCCAATAACCTTCGCCTGAAGCTAAAAAAACATTTCTTAATTTACGTCAACTTGTATGCAAGTGCTATAGTTAGTGCCTGAGATAAAAATGATCAGTATTTAAATCAACTCATGGCGAGCTACATCGCCAGCCTTTGAATATGCAGTGGGATTCTTATGCGTAAATTCAGTCTGTTCATCCTTATAAGTTGTTTGCTAGCCCCTCTCTCTTACGCTGAAGATGGCTACGATATGTGGCTGCGTTATCAGCCGGTCGCCAATGACAGTTTGCGACAAGAATACCAGTCACAGTTTCAGCAAGTTATTGCGGAAGGAAACTCCCAAACCATTAAAATTGCCGCGAGCGAATTGCAGCGCGGCTTGTCGGGATTGTTGAAAAAAACCGTTGCACAAACATCTAATGTTAATGCGATGGGCGTTGTTATAGGCACTCCTGCGAATTCGAAACTTATAGCATCACTTAATCTTAAAAAACGCTTGGCGTCGGTTGGTGATGAAGGTTACCTGATCCAAAAAAGTCGCATTGGCAATGCTGATCAAATTGTCATCGCAGCTAACACAGATGTAGGTGTGCTTTACGGTAGTTTTCATTTGCTGCGTTTGCTGCAAACAGAACAATCGCTAAATAATATTTCTATCGCTAGCTCACCAAAACTGCAATACAGAGTCGTGAACCATTGGGACAATGTAAATCGTTTGGTTGAACGTGGTTATGCAGGTTTATCTTTATGGGATTGGGGAACCTTGCCCGAATTGAAAAGCCCACGCTATGAAGATTATGCGCGCATCAATGCATCGCTTGGTATTAACGGCACTGTAATCAATAACGTGAATGCTGATCCGCGTTTAATGAGCGATCAATTCCTGAAAAAAATTGCAACGCTTGCAGAAGTATTTCGTCCATACGGCATCAAATTATATTTATCGATTAATTACAACGCACCGCGTGCCTACGGCGATTTAGACACGGCGGATCCACTTGATCCACGCGTCCAGGCTTGGTGGAAAGCGCGTGCAGAAAAAATATATTCCTACATTCCCGATTTCGGTGGCTATTTAGTTAAAGCCGATTCTGAAGGGCAACCTGGTCCGCAAGGTTATGGCCGCAATCACGCCGATGGTGCCAACATGTTGGCTGATACTTTAAAACCTTTTAAAGGCGTGGTGTTTTGGCGAGCATTTGTTTATCACCCCGATATTGGGGATCGCTTCCGCGGTGCTTACGATGAATTCACACCACTGGATGGCAAGTTTAAAGAAAACGTTATTCTGCAAATTAAAAATGGTCCCATTGATTTTCAGCCGCGCGAACCTGTATCACCGCTTTTTGGTTCTTTGAAAAAAACCAACATGATGATGGAAGTTCAAGTTACGCAGGAATATTTTGGTTTTGCAACGCATCTTGCTTATCAAGGCCCTTTGTTTGAAGAGGCTTTGAAAACAGATTTGCTGGTAAAAGGTAAGGGGTCAACTTTAGCGAATATTTTGAGCGGGCAATTAAATAAAGCGACTAATAAAAATCCGCGTACAGGTATGGCAGCGGTTATTAATCCCGGTACAGATCGTAACTGGACTGGGCATCCCTTTGTGCAATCCAGCTGGTACGCTTTTGGCCGTATGGCGTGGGATTATTCGCTGACATCTGACGCAATTGCAGATGAATGGTTACGTATGACATTTTCGAATCAGGAAAAATTTATTGCACCTATTAAGAAAATCATGATGGATTCGCGCGAAGCTGGAGTGAACTATCGTTCGCCATTAGGCTTAACGCATTTGTATTCGCAAGGTGATCATTACGGCCCTGCGCCCTGGACAGCAGACATGGGGCGTGCTGATTGGAATGCTGTTTATTATCACCGCGCGGCGGAAGATGGTATTGGTTTTAACCGCACCGCGACAGGCTCAAACGCTTTGGCACAATATCCTGCCGAGCTTGCCAAGCAATATGCGGATCTCAATACAGTGCCAGAAGATTTAATGCTGTGGTTCCATCATTTGCCTTGGGATTACAAAATGAAATCGGGTAAAACCCTGTGGGCGGAGTTGGTTGATAAATATTATTCCGGTGTTACACAGGTGCGTACTATGCAAACCGAATGGAATAAAATGGAAGGCCAGATTGATGCGGAGCGATTTGCGCACGTGAAAGCATTGTTGGCAGTGCAAGAACGCGACGCAGTCCGCTGGCGTGATTCTTGTGTGGTATATTTCCAAAGTATTTCCAAATTGCCGATTCCAGACGGTTATGAAAAACCTGCTCATGATTTGGAATATTATAAAATGTTGGCGCGTACAACTTATGTTCCAGATCCATGGCATCCGGCGGGCGCAAGTCGTGTGTTGAAATAAGCGGCGACAAAAAAACTAAGAAAGTAATTAAAAATAGGTCAAACACAACTGACAGGTAAATATGATGAAAAAAAATAAAATCGTGTTGAGTGTTTTATTAAGTAGCATATTAGGTGCATCTTGCACTTACGCGGCGGATGCAAGTACAGCATTTAAATGGCCAAAAGGTCAAAAGGCGGCCGTGAGTTTGTCTTACGATGACGCGCTGGATTCGCAATTAGATCACGCGATTCCAACGCTGAATAAATACGGTTTAAAAGGTACATTTTATTTGCAGCTTTCAAGTCCTACGATTGATAAACGTTTGCCCGAATGGCGAGCTGCAGCAAAGAAAGGTCACGAGCTGGGGAATCACAGTTTGTTCCATCAGTGCGCAAAATCGAAACCGGGCCGTGATTGGGTAGAGGCTGGGCGCGATCTTGATAAGCTGACAGTTGCGCAAATGAAAGATCAAGTTGTTCTTGCTAACACAGTGCTTTATGCAATTGATGGTAAACGCGATAGAACTTTTACTGCGCCATGTGTTGATAAAGAAGCTGGCGGTCAGAATTATATTAATGCAGTGAAATCTGAATTCGTCGCTATTAAATTAGAAAGCGGTGGCGTTACGCCTGATATGAATAAGCTTGACCCTTACGCCGTAGGCGTTGCGTTTCCGGCTAATGTGACTGGGCAACAACTTATTGATATCGTTAAAGAGGCTGCTGAAAAAGGTACTATGGCCAATTTTACGTTTCACGGTGTGGGTGGCGATCATTTAAGTGTATCTGCAGAAGCGCATGAGGAACTCATCAAATATCTTGCCAAAAATAAAAATATTTATTGGGTGGATACTTTCGTGAACGAAATGAAGTATGTAAAAGCGCATCAGCAAAAATAATTGTAATAATATCCATCTAAATAAAAAGGCAGCTTTAAGGCTGCCTTTTTATTTGGGTCTTTAGCAATCAATCAGGCATTACAAATAAAACCGAAGTGTTCTTTGCAATCTGTCCTGATGTTTGAATGTTCCAATTATTTTTTAGCCGCTTTTAAATCATAAGTTGCCGTTTTTGCTGCACTTGCTTCAGTTGTAACAGGTGCAGGTTTTGCTGTGTTGCTATCGGTGCAAGTGATTGAAAGGTTGGTTTCATCTTGTGCGACACTTACTGAGGAAACACTGACTTCTTTGGAGAAATAGAAAGGCTTGTGCATGCGCTTGCCTGTTGCCAATCCAGATGCGGAATCTCGCGGAGAAACAATACTGCATTCATATTTTCCGTCTACAGCGGTACTTTTCCCTTGGGCATCAACAACAGCAACTGTGTAGGTATCTGCAACCAGGCTGGGAACTGTGCAGGCACCGTTAGGGCAGCTAACAATTTGTGATGAACCTTTACTGCCTTTAATTTGTAAGTAACTATTTAATGCAGCAAAAGATGAAGAAGAAATAAAGGTTGCCGCTACAGCGAAAGAAATCAGATATTTTTTCATGATGGTTTTCTCGATTATTTTTGCTGCATCGATTGATGTAGCAAGCCCAATACAGGAGAAGCAAGTTTAGATTAGCAATTTATTTATGAAGCGAATCTGAACGCCATTCGAAAAGAGTGCCTTTGTACAAAAGTGTGATGCTCAACACAAACGACTTAAGCCGGAGGTAAATTTGAATGTGTTGTTTATTCAAGGGTTCAATGATTCATGGATCCAGGGATGCACTGTAAGAAGCAATAGCAATAATATCGTCAGCATTTAAATTTTGTACTGCTAACTGCATAGCTTGGCGGGCCGAATTTTTACGCAGGCCCAATTTAAAATCGTAGATTTGGCGAGTGATGTAACTGGGTGAGCGCCCGGCGAGTGCCGGAATATTATTGTCACCGCGTAACTCCTTCCCGTGACAACTGGTGCAAGACAGATTTTGGTTATTGTTTTGCACAAGCTTGCGGCCTTTTTTAATGCTGCCTTTGGGTACGTAGGCCGTGAAGGTAGTGCGCGAATCGCGACTGATAAAATCATCTAGCACATCAGGCACTTCAATAATGCGTTTGCCTATGGGTTCAGTTTCCCCCGTATCGGTTTTTGCCAAATGCCAACCGCGTTCAAAGGTTTTTGGTACTTGGTTGGTTTCAATGACCCTAATATTTTTGCGCGGTTTTAATGACGAAAAATAAACTGCAGCAGCTTCAATATCGGCATCACTTATGGCCTTCGCAACTATTAACATATTCGTAACTGGTGCTCGATCCGGTACTGAACTTTTGCGTGCACCGCTTTTAAAGTCTGCCATCTGCTGCACAATATAATTTTTGGGCAAGCCGGCGAGAGATGCATTTTCAGGTCCGCCAGGCCCATCGGCTCTGTGGCAAAATCCGCAAGCATAAACATCGGGTTTGCGTCCCTGCGCAACCACGTCAGGTAAGGGTGCGTGATCTTGCGGGTGCCAATCAGGGGCAAAAAATAAATCTTTTACTTGTGCGAACGTATAGCTAAGGTCGCTGTTTGGAACATGGCGTATGCTGTTGTCATTGGGTTGCACAATTGAGTTGGGAGGGTTTTGCGCGTAGGCCCATTGGGGCGGCGTTTCGATGGCGAGCGCGACATCGCAATATAATAAACTGTATAACAAAAACGTTAATTGTTTCATGATGTTCTTATTCTTGTGGCGTTACATGGGTTTGGATTTTTATCCCTTAAAACAAAACGCCCTCAATGGAGTTTGAGGGCGCGTATATCATAGGCAGATAATGCTGTACGTGGGTTGGTATTAATAGAACTTTACGCATTCCCTGCGCTAATCCAAGCGGTTATTGGTTTTGGGCGTTCAATACCAGTTGACCATCTTTCACGGGAATTTTTTGGCCCGGATCAAAAGACATTCTCACTACAGACTCTTTATCTTTCAAGCGGAAGGTTACGTCGTAACCAGTGATGTCTTCACGTGTTTCATAAGTTGTTGAACACACGTTTTCCACGGTGGTGTAGGTATCGCTTTTTTGCATATTGTTTTGCACGCGATCACCCGCATAACCACCTGCGACAGCACCCGCAACTGTAGCGACTTTTTTTCCATCGCCACCGCCAACCTGGTTCCCCAGCACCCCACCCAACACTGCGCCGATGGCCTTACCTGCAACGCGATTTTGATCTTTTACAGGTCGTTGGTGCACAACGGTTTTATCGTGGCATTCTTCATGGGGGATTTTTACTTTTTTGGTGATGGGCACAGTTTTTATAACATCGGCGTGATCAGGTTCTTTAAGAATTTTATAACCTGCAATTGCTCCGCCTGTTGTCGCTATGCCTATACCTAATACAGTACCAATCAACATTGATCTGTTCATAAAATTTTCTCCTCTGTCTCAAAAAACTATTTACGCCTTAATCTAACGCCTTTTTTTCTTAACAAAACCTTAATAGTGAAATACAAAAGGAAAACTGAGAACCGCTTTGCATTTTGGGTGGGCGGTAGATTTTGTTAATTTGAGAATAAAGAAATGCTCTAGCTGCATCGGTTCGCTTGCGAACAGATGCGACAAAATGTTGTATTGAGTGAAGAGGAGTAGCTTTACGACACTAGGGATTTTTTTCGGTTTGTTCTACATAGATGAGTTTATTGGTATCAAAACCCAAGGCCGCAGCCTTTGCCAGCATGCTAGCTTTAACTTCGCCAGAAATGGTAGGTGTTCTTGCAAGTAACCAGAGGTTGGATTTGCTAGAGCTTGTTACCAAAGCGTATTGATATTGCTCATCCAGATCAAAAATAATGTAAGAGCTGTAAAATGGTCCCCAAAAAGACACTTTTAAATAGCCAGTATTTTTGTCCTCTACAAAATAAGCTTTACCTTCTGACTCACGCCATTTTCCTTTTGCAGAAAGATAGCCACGATTCAGGACTTTAATTCCTCCATCATCGCGCAAACTGTAGGTTGCTGTGACCTGGTTCAAACCTTTTTCATGGTAGTAATCCAGGCGTGCAATTTCATACCAGGTGCCTAAATATTTCTCTGCCTGAAAGTTAGTAATAGGCACAACCTTGTCAGGTTTACCCAAGCAGCCTGCAAGCGACAATGCAGCAACAGAAAATATGAGTACTGAAATAAGCCTTAACTTTTTCATACCAATGCCTCAATCAAAACGAGAGATTGAAATTATGATGCGCGCTAGGAATGGTTAAATCTGTTGGTTATCGTACGTATTGAGAGGAGGGACGCTGGCGGTTGGCTCGTGTTTTGTTTGCCGATTTTGGACGAGAGTTTTTGCGGATTAACAACTTAATTTGGCGGAGGATTGTTTGTCCAAGCGGCATCTGGTTGCCAATTTGCAACCCATTCAGGAATTGCGCTGGCGGGCATGGGGCGAGCAATACCGTAACCCTGGGCGAGTTCGCAGTCGTGCGCGAGCAGTAAGTGTCCGTGAGCTACGGTTTCGACACCCTCGGCGATTACTTGGCGGTGGAAAGCTTTCGCCAAGCCGATAACGCCTTTAACAATGGCCAGGTCATCGGGGTCGTCGAGCATATCCCGTACAAAACTTTGGTCGATTTTAAGAAGCTCGGCGGGCAATCGTTTTAAATAGGTTAATGACGAGTAGCCAGTGCCAAAATCATCAACCGCAAAATGCACACCCAGCTGACGACATTGCTGCATGAGATCAGCAATATCTGTAATGTCCTCAAGCGCACTGGTTTCCAGTATTTCCAATTCCAGGTTTTCGGGCGGTACATCTGAATGGGCAGCGAGCTGTTGCCGCAAGCGGTCAACAAAATGACCTTTCTGCAGTTGGAATGCGCCCACGTTTACACTCACTGGTAAGTTCAGCCCCTGGCTCCGCCACTCGCTCATTTGAAAGAGCGCTTGATTGATAACCCAATCACCCAGATCAATGCTAAAGCTATGCTCTTCGATGATTGGCAGGAATGTGGAAGGTGGAAGCAACCCGCGTTCGGGATGCTGCCAGCGAATCAACGCTTCAAGCCCGATGACTTTGCCGCTTCTCATATTAACCTTGGGTTGGTAATGCAGCACGAATTCGCGTTTCTCGAGCCCTTGGCGAATATGGTCGAGACTTTCGCGATGGGTTTTAACGGCTACATCTTTTGCAACATCAAACAAATGAAAACAATTTTTCCCGGCTTGTTTAGCTAAATACATAGCTTGGTCAGCATGCCGCATTAACTGATCTGCGTCTGCACCATCTTGCGGGTAAATGGTAACGCCGATGCTGGCAGAAACACGAAGGGGATCTTTGTTCACCACAATGGGTTCGGCGGCAGCTGCAAGCAAACGCTGCAATATGAGTTCGTAATCCCGGTTGTGTTCCAGGTCAACCAAAATGACGATAAATTCATCGCCGCCAATACGCGCCAGAGTATCGCCTTCGCGCAAAGCGTCACTCCAACGTGCGGCAACGGTTACCAGTAGTTGGTCGCCCACATCGTGGCCATGGTTGTCGTTAATGCTTTTGAAGCCATCGAGATCAATGTAAAGCACGGCCAGCGAACTCTGCACGCGATGGGAATGTGCTATAGCTTGCTTGAGGCGATCGCCCAGTAAAACCCGGTTGGGTAATCGCGTCAGGGCATCGTAATGCGCAATATATTCCAGTTGTTGCTGGTGCTCTTTTATGGGTGTGATATCGGTAAAGAGGCTAACGTAATTTGCAGGTTTTCCGGTGCTGTCTGTAACTGTGCTAATAGTTTGCATTTCTGCAAATATTTCACCGTTCTTTCGCTTGTTCCAAATTTCTCCTGACCAAAAACCGTTTTGCGCCAGATCACTCCACAGTTGTTTGTAAAAGTCAGGGGAGTGGCGTCCTGATTGCAAAATGCGTGGATTTTGGCCGATGACTTCCGCGCGGGTGTAGCCGGTGATCTGGCTAAAGGTTTCGTTAACATCAACGATTTTAGCCTGGGCATCCGTGATCATGATGCCCTCACGCGCGTGCACAAACACGCTGGCAGCCAACTCCAAACTGGTTCGATCTTTACTTTTTTCAATGGCAAGTGCCGCTAGTCGCGCTTCGGTTTCGATTAACCGAATATCGACTGGTGAAGGTTCACACGGGCGGTGATGATAAATAGCGAAGGTCCCTAAAACCTTGCCTCCAGACGACAAAATCGGCTGTGACCAGCAGGCCTCCAGCCCAGCTTCCAGTGCAACCTCTTTGTAGCTCGACCACCACGGATGGGTGCTGATATTTTCGACAATCACTCGTTCGCCTGTGAAAGCGGCAGTGCCACAGGAGCCGCGCCCCAGGCCTATAGTTTCACCGTCGATTGTCTTGATGAAGGCGTCGGGCATGCTCGGTGCTGCACAATGGTTCAGGTGCTGGCCATATTCATCCAGTAACAGAATCGTACAGCGCATGCTCGGGTTTATGTATTCAATATCCCGGGCCATGGTTCCGAGTAATACATCGAGGGGTATTTTCTCTGCCATCATCCCTAAAATTCGGCTTTGATGCTGTTGGTAGAGCTCAGTTTGTTTGCGCTCGGTAATGTCCTGCACCGTACCCATCATGCGATGGGGGTGGCCGTTTTTATCGCGCTCAAGATTGCCGCGCCCATTGATAAAGCGCACGTTGCCATCGGGGCGAACTATGCGAAACTCCAGCTCAGTCGCTGCCTCACCAGTAAGGCATTGATTCCACCATTGGGTGATAGCAGGGCGATCCTCCGGGTGGATAACACTGAAAAAAGCCTTTCGGGTGGGTGTGAAATGTTTGGGATTTAGGCCGTATATGCCATAGGTTTCATCTGACCAAATCACCGAATGATTGATTAGATCCCAACTCCAGCTGCCGATATGGGCAATCCGTTGGGATTCTGAAAGCAGGTTTTCCTTTTCTTGAATGAGCTTTTCTTTGAGCTTACGTTCAGTAATATCTTGATAGATACCCATGAATTTAACGATTTTGCCGTTTTCGTAAGTTGGTATGCAGGTAGTGCGAATGGCTATTTTTCGGCCTTTGAGAGTGTACTTTTCTACTTCCAGATCAAATACTTTTCCCTCCTCCAACGCCGCTTTAAGTGCTGCGGCAATAATCGGGCGGGATTCCGGTGTGTAATATTCAAGATTGTCTTGCAGGCTGGGGTTGAACTCTTCCGGTGTGGTGTCGTGAATGCGGTAGGTTTCTGCGCTCCAACGCAAGGTGCGCGTGGCGACATCCATTTCAACACTGCCAACGTGAGTAATAGCTTGAGATGTTTCGATTAGGCGATTTTGTAAATACAAATCAATTTCGCGTGTACGCAATTCGTCACGCTGTAATTTCAACGCTGTTTGGTAAATTTTGATTTCGCGCTGGAGTTTTAATTCGGCCGGATCTGTAATGCTGTCGTCAAAATCCATTTGACTATCGATGTGTGCTTTGGCTCGTCGGTAAAGCTCAATAAAATCTGCAGGAATATCGGACTTCATAGCTTCCTATACCATTAGCCAGCTCATGGTTTTCTTGCATCGTCGTCATGCCACCAAGCGCCCTTTGATTTAAAAAATATAGCATTCTAATAATACACTGTCGAAATACTAAACTATTTGGCTGGCAATAATGTGTCTGTATGTAGACTTAGTCGCTATATTCACAGGGCGTAAGCTTAAACCGGCGGCTATTTCCACTTTTAATATAGATTTCTGATGACCTAGGTTGCGGCTAATAAAACTGGAGTATCAATGACAGATCGAATTCGCAAATAGTGGGGTCTTTGGCCGCTAAATTGTGGAAAATCCAATCGAGAGACCTTATAGCCTAATTGCTCCATCACCTCTGCTAGTTTCCTTGTCCACTCAAAGCTCGTAATCAAACCGGGGTTTTGCCGGCGTAAGCCTTTATTTTTTTATTCGTTGGGCGAAAATCCAAGCTTGTCGCAGGTAATCCGCATCTCCTGCGACAATTTGTCACATTCCCTCAACTGCTCAAAATAATTAAAGTAGTTGGGAGTTTGCAAATGGAATCGATATGCAGTTAACGTCTATTTACTTTAAGCAATTGGGCTTAATAAGCTTTTCACTTTTTACGCTGTCATCCGCGCTTGCTGACGAACCACTTTTACAACTAGCAATAAATTCTACAATTGAAGAAATGATTGTAGTTGGCCAAAAAGAGGCGCCAATTACCCTGGAGCCCCGTGGGTTGGCTGTCTCATTGGGTGAAGAACAATTTGCGGCGACTAATGCGGCAAATGTAGAAGATTTAATGAAATACGCGCCTAACTTTTTTGTGCGCAAACGCTACATTGGCGATGCTAATGCCGTGCCCGGTTTTCGCGGCACACACTCAACACAATCCGCACGTTCATTAGTATTAGTTGATGGATTTGTCGTTTCAAACTATTTAGGCAATTCATTTGGTTTTCCTCCCAAGTGGGGCATTGTTGGCCCTGGCGAAGTGCAACAATTCGATATAGTTTACGGCCCTTATTCTGCGCGCTACGCGGGAAATTCTATGGGCGGCGTTGTGTCTATTACGACACGGGCGCCAGAAAAAAATGAAGCTTTTCTTTCGCTACAAGGTTTCTCCCAGCCTTACCAACAGTACGGTACAGATGAAACCTATAAAGGTTACAGTTTTGAAGGTGGTTTCGCATTAAAGCAGGATGATGGCCCTTTATCTGTGCGCGGTAGTTATCGCCATTTTGAAAACAAAGGTCAGCCCATGAGTTGGAGCCAATTAACGGCTTCCAAAAAAACAACGGGCGTTGCGGTGACAGGTGCAGTTAACGATAAAAATTTGATAACGCAAACCCCGATTTTTGCAGCAGCATCTTCAGATGATAATAGGCAAGATCAGTTACGTTTACGCGGCGATTTAGATTTTGACAATTGGAATTTGCAAGCACTCTTGGTGTATTGGACAACTGATTCAGACACTACAAATCCTACCAGTTATTTACGTGATGCAAATGACAATGCGATTTACAGTGGTACCGTTAACATCAATGGAAAATATTGGGATACAAGCGCATTAAATTTATCGTTCACTGAGCGTACAGAAATTCTTGCAGGTTTGAGTGCAAAAGGTGAGCTTGCCAGTTGGAATGTTTCCGCAAATCTTTCGCATTTCTGGTTTGCTAAAGCAGAGACATTTACCTCTAACGGATATACCAATGGCATTAACAATGGCGCAGGCACCTTTACCGAGGTTGATCCATCAGGTTGGTGGACTTTAGATGCAAAAGCCACGCGCGAATTTGGCATCCATGAAATTACCCTGGGGTTGAGTTCAAATCGCTACGAAACCGATAGTATTAGTTACAGCACCAGCGCATGGCGTGAAGCGGCGAATCAAAAATTTTCCATTGAGCCTGCGGGGAAATCGAGTTTATCGGGATTTTTTGTCGAAGATGAAATTCATGTGCGCGATCATATAAGTGTGACCGCAGGTGTGCGTCTTGAACAATGGAAAGCGTTTGATGGCAGTATTAACCAAGCCACTGCAGTAGCGCCCAATTATTACGATTCACGTAAAGAAACCGATACCAATCTATCGCTGTCATCGCAATGGAACTTTGCAGAAAAATGGTTAGCGCAATTAAGTCTGGCAACGGCAACACGTTTCCCTACCGTAGGGGAATTGTTCCAGGGAAAATTTGATTCTGTGGGGGTGTTTGACCCAAAAAGTTTTGATCCGAATTTACGTCCTGAAAAATCGCAAGATGCCAATTTTATTTTACGCCATGAATTTTCCAAGGCGAGAGTCACCGGCAGCGTATTTTATCAAGACGTAGATGATTTTATCTTTTCATTTGAGCGTTTGGATGCTGGTGTTAAACGAACATCCTTTATGAATATTGATCGAGTTCGCCAAACAGGTGTTGAATTAATTGTAGAAACTTATGATTGGTTAGCACAAGGTTTGAGTGTGGATTTCAATATTGCCTACATTGACGATAAAATTTTGAAAAATCCGCTTTTGGTGGAGTCTGAAGGAAAACAATTTCCGCGCATTCCTTATTGGCGAATCAATAGTCAGGCGCGTTACCAATTGGCCGATGCATGGCGGTTATCAGGCGGTGTGCGTTATAACTCCCGGCCCAATAATAATTTGGAGGCAACCCAACGCGGCGATACATTCGGCTATGCTTCAGAACAACTGATTGCAGATGTACGGCTTTCGTGGCAAGCCAATGAGTCGACTGAATTAAGTTTTGGTGTCGACAATATTAACAACGATAAAGCATGGGCGTTTCACCCATTCAATCAGCGAACCTACTTGATGGAATTGAAATGGAAGCAGTAAGCGCATCTGATAAAAAGTCAAAGCAGCTCTATCGAACCTTATGGCGCTGGCATTTTTATGCCGGCGTTTTTGCTATTCCTTTTGTAATCATTTTGGCAATTACGGGTTCACTGTATTTGTTTAAGCCACAGCTAGATGCAATTCACGACGCACCTTATAGAAATTTGGCGTTAAATGGCGATCGTTCCACACCGGAGCAGCAAGTTGCAGCCGCAATTGCTGCGGTGCCTAATTCCAAATTCGTGGCATACGAATTACCGCGTGAACAGAGTGATGCCGTCAATATTTTGCTTAATCAACATGGTGAAAAAATTCGTGCGTATGTTCATCCAAATAATTTGCAAGTGTTATTGGTTGAACAGGAAGAAAAACGTTTTCTTCGCATAGTTCATGATATTCATGGTGAACTATTGCTGGGTAAAACGGGCTCGATATTAGTTGAGCTGGCAGCCTGCTGGGCAATTGTATTGGTGCTCACGGGTATTTATTTATGGTGGCCGAGAAACGCAAAAGGCATTGCAGGTGTACTTTATCCCCGGCTTTCGTTCAAAGGCCGCTTGTTTTGGCGTGACTTGCATTCGGTAATTGGAATTTGGATTTCGTTTTTTGTATTGTTTTTATTGCTCTCAGGCTTGCCTTGGACTTTGGTGTGGGGGAGCGCATTTAAAGAGGTGCGCGAACTTACGGGAACATCTGCTGTTCAGCAAGACTGGGTGAATGCTGGCCGAAAAAATACGGCTGATCAGCACAGCCATGATCATTCCGCACATGAAGACCATGCGGAGCATCAAGCAGATATGAATGGAGTAAATACAAAAGCAGCTTCATTAAACAAAATTGTAGCGGGCGCGCAAAATTTGCAACTGGCGTATCCCGTTTTAATTTCACCGCCTTCTGCAAAGTCACCCGATTGGTCCGCGAAATCCAATGCACAAAACCGACCTTTACGTGCGGATGCCTACTTCAGTGCAACCTCAGGTGAATTAACCAGGCAGCAACATTTTTCGCAACGCCACATGATTGATCGTGCCGTTGGCATTGGTGTTGCCGCTCATGAAGGCCAATTGTTTGGTTGGTTGAATCAATTATTGGGCTTGCTGACTGCGATGGGGTTAATCGCGCTAAGTATTAGCGGTTTTATTATGTGGCGTAAACGCGCGCCGCAAAGCGCCTTAGGTGCGCCACCTGCGATGCCGGAAGCTAAAATTGGAATGGGCTTTGTGATAATTATTTTCGCAGCTGCAATTTTATTGCCGGTATTAGGCGCGTCCCTGATTGTCATTTTTCTATTGGAAAAAATTCTATTTTCTCGCTGGACTAAAGCGAGGATCTGGTTGGGCTTGTAATTGTTTTTCTTGATTGGCTGCCCCAAATGGGGCACCTAGGTCGGGAATGTGCGCACCAAATAAATGGGGGCTTCGGAAATAACGGCAGCTTTCAATGGGTTGCCATCACGGTCATAGATTTTCTGCGCATCAAACTTCGGTAAGTCAGTGGATTCACCTTTGGTGCGCCATAGCATAAGAATTTGCTGCGTCGCGTTATGAAATTCCATTACATAAGTATTTTTTGCCGACGGCCATTTCTTAATAAAAGTCGCATCACCCAAGCGCACGAAAAAGTACTGCAAGGCTGTATAAGCAAGGCGCGGCTTAAATTGATTTTGGTCGTCAACCAAGCCATAACCCTTGGCAGATAATCGCCACCAAAATAATTGGTCAACGTGACCTGAACAAATCGCAATCACAATGTAACGCAACATGTAATTGGCGTAATCATTTTCAGATTCACCAGACGGCTTGTGTTGCCACTTAGGCGTAACATAAGGACAAACAATGGGCGACCAGATGTCGGTATTTTCTATGGGCCAATTTACTTCTGAAATAATAACTTTATCGTCGCAGTGTGGCGTTGCCAATGTTAATGCTTTGAGCAGTGCACATTTTTCCAAAGTTGCAAATGGCCCTTGCGGATTCTCCGGAGCGCCGCGTCTGTCTACATAAAGAAGGTGTGAAAGCGCAGAGAATTTTTGTTCAGGCGGTAAAGATTTTAGTGCGGCAATCACTGGCATGTATTCAAAATCAATACAGGCTGGGCCGGTTAATTTAATCTGCGGATATTCTTTTTGTAATGCAAATGCGGGTGCAACAAGTTGTTGCCACTCTTGTAAATTCCATACGCCCCATTTGATGCGATTGAATGCATGGGTGATTTCAATATGGTTTGTGTAGTTGGCAATTGCAGGAATTATTTTTTTCAAAAATGCATTCCATTGTTCTGGTTGCAGAACCGCTTGGCGATCTTGCAATAAGGCAACCATTACTTCTATGCCTTGTCCGTACAGTTTATGAATGAGTGCAATAGTTTGATCCCAAATAACTTCATTTTCATGATGACAAAAACGAATTAAAACCGGTGGATTGCCGAGCTCGCCCAACAGCTTTAATTCATTTCCGATATAATTTTCATGCGGATGCAGTGCAACGCCAATGCGACTCTTAAGTACAACTTTTTGTTTGAAACTTTGCTTTTTAACGGCTGAATAATGTCCAATAATACTGGGTAAGGCAGTAATAGTTTTACCCACAATTTTTAGCGAATTAATAATGAATCGGTGCTGGTTTTTTTCTTTTCGAGAAAGCGCAATCATAGGTTGTGCGGTTTTTTCATCCCACAACCAATAATCTTTTGAATCCGGGTATGAGTGCGCCGGTTTTTTGTGGCGATTTTTTAAAAATCGAATAGGGTGGCGAAGCTTGCGTGATTTACGATGGAATGCAAAACGTTCACGATAAGTGTTTTCATATTTATCGAGCGTTTTAGATGGCATCTGATCTTTGCAATAAATATATTTAAAAAAGCTAAGATAGTTGCCCGGTAATATAGGGCGAGATAAATCAAATGCGCATTCTTTATCTGTTAATGGCCGAGTTGCGATAGTGCAACGATTTAAGTCAATAAATTGCGGTTGCGCCCAAGAGCCGTCTGTATTTTTTGGAAGTAGAATATTCTGGTTGCCTAAATCCCCATGCATAAAGTTAGCATCATGCATTTGCCTTATTGCTGGTGCAACTAACAATAATAATTCCATGAGCTTTTCATTATCGCGTGAGTCAGTATAAATCTCCGTAAGTGCATCTCTAAAACAAACGGCTGGTTGGAATAGGCTTAAAAAATAACTTTCCAACAGTCGATTATTTTCCCAGCGATCCAGCCATGCTATAGGTGAAGGTGTACCTATTTGATTCGCTTCCAAATAGCGCGCAGCATTGTAGGAACGTTCTGCTTTGGATTTATGTTTACGGTCAAAGCGATCTTTTAACCAGCTCTGGCGTTTGAACACCTTGAGTGCCACCATGATTTCGCCGGTAGCCGTTTGCAGGGGAACTTTGATTACATAATCAACACCTTTGGAAAGGCGCACGGCTTCAGGGTTACTAAGTAAGTCAGCAATCTGAACTAATTGGGCTCGTAGAATGTCATTATCGAATTTGGGCGCAATATTTCCCTGATAGGAACCAATGCTAATACAATCGGAAGTCAGATGCGTCAAATTCAGGCCCCTTGATGCTGGAATTAGGTAGGTGGGGTATAATTTTTATTGATTGTGAAAGGCAAAACGACAATCGCCAGAATTATAACGATTAATCGCTCACTAGCCTAGTTCGTCCCCTGCGTACATTCTTTGATAAAACCGCTTCAGGAAATACTAAAAATGATAAAGATTTTCGATGCTATAAAACAGCGGCTTTCACGTTTTGCTGCTAGCTTGGCGTTATTAACTCGATGGGCAGGGCCTTACGCAACCATGTTGCAGATGTTAATCATCGGGCTGGTAGTATTGTCGCTTTCGCGTTTGGGTTTGATTGCTTGGCAATGGGATCGAGTGAGTGCGGCTGGAATTCTTGATGAAATGATCGTGCAAGGTGTGCGTGCTGATCTCATTTTATTAGGTTACTTTGTCGCCATAGCGGTTTTACTCGCACCGTTTCTTGCACATAAAATTTCTGCGCGCGCCTGGTGGTTATTTAATCTTTGTTGGGCGACCCTGGCTTTAGTATTTGTTATTTTTATGGAGCTTTCTACTCCGCCTTTTATGATGCAGTTTGATTTGCGTCCTAATCGTTTGTTTATTGAATATCTCTCTTATCCAAAGGAAGTATTTGCGACTTTGTGGAATGGTTTTCGGCTTGCGCTCGTATTAGGCGTTGGGTTTACCGTGTTATTGGGCTTCACAATTTTTAGCTTGCTGAAAACGGCGTCTGCCAATGCGCAATTGTGGACAACAAAAAAACTATTGTTAACCTGGCCATTTATTTTTGTTTTGGTTTTTTTACAAGTACGTTCCACTACAGATCATCGCCCGGCCAATCCTGCGCTGTTCGCGCTATCCGGTGATGCTTTGGTGAATTCCTTGATTATAAATTCTGGTTGGTCAGTGTTTGATGCGCTGGCTTCCATGCGCCGTGAGGCTAATTCTTCGGAAATATATGGCGCTTTTCCGCGCGAAAAAGTATTTGAACAAGTTAAAGCGGCTCCCTGGTTGAGTGGATACGAATTTAACTCGAAAGAATTCCCAACCTTGCATCGCCAAACGCCAGCAGTCCAGCGCGACAAACCGCTTAACCTTGTGATTGTGTTGGAAGAAAGTTTGGGTGCAACCTTTGTTGAGTCTTTAGGCGGATTGCCTGTCACCCCCGAGCTTGAAAAATTAAAACATGAAGGTTGGTGGTTTGAGCAGTTATACGCAACAGGAACACGTTCAGTTCGTGGGATTGAAGCTGTAGTCTCCGGTTATGCACCTACACCTGCACGCAGCGTAGTAAAACTTTCACTTGCGCAGCATAATTTTTACACGCTGGCTTTGGGCTTGGGCGAGCAAGGTTATCACACAGAATTTGTGTACGGCGGCGAGGCACATTTCGACAATATGCGCGGCTTTTTTACCGGCAATGGCTTTCAGCAAGTGGTGGATCGTGGCGATATTAAAGACCCGGTGTTTGTGGGTAGCTGGGGCGCCAGTGATGAAGATCTATTTAACAAATCATTGGAGCGTTTAAAACAACTTCATTCCAAGAACAAGCCATTCTTTAGTTTGATTTTTAGCTCATCTAATCACGAACCTTTTGAGTTTCCGGATGGCCGAATCGATTTGCATGACACGACCAAACAAACGGTTAACAATGCAGTGAAATATGCGGATTACGCCTTGGGCAAATTTATCAGCGAAGCTAAAAAGCAGGATTATTGGAAGGATACGGTTTTCCTTATTGTTGCTGACCACGATAACCGCGTTTATGGTGATAACCTGGTGCCTATTAAAAAATTCCACATTCCTGGTTTGATTTTAGGTGCAGATGTGCAACCAAAGCGCATTACCACCTTGGCCAGCCAAATTGATCTCGGTGCTACTTTGTTGTCGCTGATGGGCGTAACAAGTGAGCATCCAATGATTGGTCGCGATTTTGCGAAAGACAGTGAAACACCCGGGCGTGCACTGATGCAATTCGATAATTATTTTGCATGGCTTGAAGGTGATGTGGCGACAATTTTAAGACCCAACAAAAGCCCGCTGCTTGGTCATTATGATGCCGCCAAAGGCGAGCTGATGCTGGGGAAAGAAAATCCTGCGCAAGCTCAGGTTGATAAAGCTATGGCGCACGTAATATTGCCGTCCTTGTTGTATCGTGAGCAGCGTTACAAAATTCCACAATAATGTGCTGTTAATAATATTTTTGCCCAGGTAAATAACCTAATCGATTGGAAAAGATTCGTCTTCCAGTCCAACGGCGGAAATATTTACCGGTTTATGTCTCACAAGCCAGGATCATTCTTGATGTTCTGGCTATATATTGCTCTATCTACACTTACAATCCCTACGCTACCAAGAATTGAGTTTTAAGGTTATGCTAAGGGCAATAGATGCTTTTGATGCCAAACACTATGTCAGGGAAGGCAGTCAATAGGGCCTAGTTACATGATTCACAGCTACCTTCTTTGTATAAAAGAAACTCTACAATCGTCAGTGTGTTTATCTGCAAACCAATTGCGAACTCGACGATACGCGTCCTGGTTTCTAGCAACGCTATTTGTGTTGAGCGCCCACAGCTTCGCGCAAAATCAATCCGTCAATAAACAAAGAATTACCGCCTCCTATATTTACAACTTCGCTAAAAATATTGAGTGGCCCAATGAAGCGGCCATGACATCATTTGATATAGCTGTATTTAGCGGTGAAAAAACGCCGGTCTACAGCGAACTTGAAATGCTTGCAGAAAAAGTAAAATTAAAAAACCTTCCAATCACAATTTCACAGGTAAGCGCTGTAAAAACGCTGGCTAAGTATCAACTGATTTATATTGAAAATCCCAATAGCCAGGCGATAACGGATATTTACAGCGCCGTTGAAGGCAAACCAGTGTTGTTGGTGACTTTTGATTTTCCCAATAAACAGTTGGTTATGATCAACCTGGTGCCTGTTAATAATGAAAGATTGCGGTTTGAGGTTAATAAATCCAATCTTATTAACCAGGGTTTAAAACCTTTGCCCGAATTAATTTTAAACGGCGGTACTGAAATTGATGTGGCAAAGTTGTTCCGTGAAGGCCAAACCTCGCTGGTTAATTTGCAAAAGCAAATGCAAATACGCGAAAAAACCTTGGCAGATTTAACGGCCAGTATTCAAAGTCAAGAAGCTTTAAACTCTCGCCTTGAAAAGCAAATGACCGATTTGAACAAAAGTATTCAAAAAAGTGATGCGTTGATTGCCGCCCAAAATGAACAGCTTGAAAAAGGTAAACAGGAACGCTTGGCATTAGTCAGCGAAGTTGAGCAGCGCACCAAAGAGCTCAACATTCAGCAGG
This sequence comes from Cellvibrio zantedeschiae, assembly GCF_014652535.1. NCBI lineage: Bacteria > Pseudomonadati > Pseudomonadota > Gammaproteobacteria > Cellvibrionales > Cellvibrionaceae > Cellvibrio > Cellvibrio zantedeschiae. The sequence goes on from NZ_BMYZ01000002.1 coordinate 183,411, forward strand.
CAGAATTGAAAACTATCGTTAGTGAAATTAATGCGCGGGAAAAGCGTGTTGCTGAGTTAGATAAAACCATTAAAACCCAAGAAGTTGAGCTTAAAAAGCAAAAAGATGCTATCGCCAGCCTGGATGAAACTGTAGGCATCCAGAAAAAAGCGCTGATGTATTCCTGGGGGCTGGTAATACTCGGCTTGGCCTTGGTGCTAACTGTCTGGTACGCATATAACGTTAAACGCCGCGATAACCAACGTCTTGCAGCGCATGCACAAGATTTGCAATTCGCTAAAGATCGTCTCGCGATTGCGAAACGTAAAGCGGAAGATGCCAGCCAGGCTAAGGGAGAATTCCTGTCGCTGATGAGTCACGAATTGCGTACGCCACTGCAAGCGATTATTGGTTATACAGAAGTGGTTATTGAAGATTTAAAGCTTAATGATGATCAAGTGCATATTAAAGATCTCACTCGCGTTATTAATAATTCCGAGCGCCTGTTAAAACTGATTAACGGTGTGTTGGATTTAGCCAAAATTGAATCTGGTCGTATGCAGCTGGATTTAACTGAAGTAAAACTTTCAAGTCTTGTGGATGATGCAGTTGGCACCGTCAAACCTTTGTTGGAAAAAAATGACATCCAATTAAAAACGGATGTTGATGATGGTTCGCTTTTACCTGTAGCTGACCCTGAAAAATTATTGCACATGATGATTAATTTATTGGGCAACGCCAGTAAATTTTCGCCCAAGGGTTTGGTAACACTTAAAGCTTATAACGAAGGTCATCGCATTTTTATTAGCGTTGCTGATACGGGTATTGGTATGTCGCTGGAACAGCAACAACATATTTTTGATCCTTTCCGTCAGGCGGATAGCAGTACGACTCGCAAATTCCAGGGCAGCGGTTTGGGTCTTTCGATTACGCGCCAGCTGTGCGAAATGATGGGCGGAACCATTGAAGTGCAAAGCCAATTAGGAGCGGGGGCAACCTTCATTGTTGATATTCCGTTACCTATTGAGGCGGACACGCGTTTTGGCGAGTCAGGCGTTGGCAGTGATCAGGATGTTGCAGAGGCGGAACAAAATCCTGATGCAACGGGTAATCATATTGTGATGATTGATGACGACCCGGCGTTCCTCGATATTATGGCGCGCACCATGCGCCGCGAAGGTTATGTTGTGCACACCGCCTATGATGCGGAGACGGGCTTTAAATTACTGCAAAAAGTGAAACCGCAAGTTATCACTCTGGATCTGTTGTTGCCCGATCAACACGGTTGGTTGTTGTTTGAAAAAATAAAAGCTGAAGCCGAGTTAAAAGATATTCCGGTAATTATTATTTCGATTATGGATGATCGCAAAAATACCAGTAAGCGCCAGGCTGAAGAATATCTCACCAAGCCGATTCGCCGTGAGACCCTAAAGTTGGCAGTACAACGTTTGGCTCCACCACATAATAAAAGCTAAGTGTCGTCAGGATTATTCCAATTAAATGGATAGCTCTTGCACATGTCTGAATGCTTTTTTACGCATTTGGTACCATTAATTTATGTTTTTAGGCTGTAAATCCTACTGATATTTCTTTTTTACAAAAAAAAGCACAGCTAACGCCATCTATTAGTTTGCTTTCGTATAAAGGTAAGCTATCTTTATAAGCGTTTCGCGTAAAATCGGCGAGGCTTGAATTCTCGTCGAACACAACTTTATTCAATGCAGCACCTGTTCAATGGTCATGCGCAAATAACCGATGCAATAACAATTGCCACCTTAGTAAAAATTCAGGATGGGGTTTTACTAAATATAAGGATTGCCGCTATGAAAATACCATTTACGCGAGCATTACTGCCTGCACTTGTTTGCGCTATTTCCGCCAACACTTTTGCGCAAAATAAGCCTAGCGCTCCTCTCGATGTGTACAACCTCTCGCTTGCTGAATTAGGGCAAGTCCAAATTTCAATCGCAACAGGTAATAGCACCTCCCTGGATAAGGCCCCGGCAACCGCTTCGGTTATTTATGCTTCGGAAATTGAAGCTATGGGTGCACGCAATCTTGATGAAATACTGGAAACTGTTCCTGGCTTGCATATAGGTTTGTCCGCTCTTAGCAGACTTGACTCGGTCTATTCCATTCGTGGCATACATACAGGGTTTAACTCGCAAGTTTTACTGTTATTAAATGGTGTGCCGGTGCAATCCACTTTGCAGGGCGGTCACCCCACCATGTTCCGCTTGGCGGCATCAAGCATTGCACGTGTTGAGGTTATGCGTGGGCCGGGTTCCGCAGTTTACGGTGCGGATGCCTATGCGGGCGTTATCAACGTTATTACTAAAGATTCAGCAGCTATAGACTCTCCCCAAATCGGAGTGCGCACAGGTTCCTTTGGTTATCGCGAGGCTTCGTTACAAGCGGCAACTGATTGGCAAGGATTGGGTATAGCGCTGGATATGTCGTATCAGGAAACGGATGGCGATTCCAGTCGTCATGTGGAGGCTGATTTTCAGTCGAGTCTTGATGCCAGTTTAAACACTAAAGCTTCGCTCGCTCCAGGTCATCTTTCAACTCGCTATCACGTTTGGGATACGCATGTGGCTTTGAGCAGTGAGCACTGGCAAGTCAATTTGTGGAATTGGCTGTCCACGGACGCCGGTGTGGGAGCTGGTGCTGCACAAGCGCTGGATATGGATGGTTATGATGATAACCATCTAATCATGGGTGATGCGACTTATCAGTTTGGCTCAGGCAATAGTAGCTGGGATAACAGTATTCGACTCAGTCACCTCTATTCCGATCATACGACTCAATTCAATTTATTGCCGGATGGCGTGAAAGTACCCATTGGCAGCGACGGCAACATTAATTTTGCAAAACCAGCAGGGCTGGTGACTTTTCCAGACGGCTTGAAAGGCAATCCTGGTCAGACGACTAACGATACCCAGTTAGAATTTGTCTCCATATACAACGGTTTCGAATCTCATCGGATCCGCTTCTCTATAGGTTCTCGTCGACAATCATTTGATGGTAATGAGACCAAAAATTTTGGTCCTGGTGTAATAAATGGAACTCAACCCATCGTCAGCGGGACTCTTACAGATGTGACAGGGACACCCTTCGTTTACTTAAACGATGGCTCTCGTAAAGTAAGCTTTTTATCTGTGCAGGATGAGTGGAAGTTAAATCAGGATTTAACCCTGACTTCTGGTGTGCGTTACGATAAATATTCAGATTTTGGTGGTACTACCAATCCTCGCTTGGCGTTGGTCTGGGCACTAAATGAGAGTCTAACGACCAAGCTTTTATATGGTAGTGCATTCCGTGCACCGTCTATTTCCGAATTATATTTTAAGAACAACCCGGTTTCCCTGGGCAACCCGGATTTAAATCCAGAAACTATTAATACGCTGGAATGGTCATTCAACTACCGCTTTAATCCCAATTTGCAAACCACGCTGACCTTGTTCCGCTATAAAGCACAAGACATGATTGAGTTTTTGGCTGATGCGAACGGTGTTACCAAAACGGCGCAAAACGCGCGGGATCAAGACGGCCATGGTTATGAATTGGAGTTTAGCTGGAAACCTGTTCCGCAATTTCGTGTTGGTACGAGCTATTCGTTTGATGATCCTACGGATGCTAAAACGGGAGCAACTGTGCCTGATGCACCTGGTCGCCAGCTCAAGTTAAATGCTGATTGGGAATTCACTAAAAACTGGTTCTTCAATACGCAAATAGAACGTGTCGCAGATCGAGCTCGTGCAACGACTGATAAGCGTCCGGAAATTAATGACTACAACTGGATTAATTTTACATTAAGAGCAAAAGATTTATTGCCGGACCTGGATTTATCGCTCGCGGTTCGTAACGCCGCAGATGCAGATGCGCGTGAACCCAGCAGTGGTAGGCTTGTGAAGGATTATCCTTTGGAATCACGCAGTGGATGGGTGGAATTGAAGTATTCATTTAAATAACGGGCGCATGCGCCCGTTGTCACCAATCGCAAGAGATTTTCCATGACAGAGCAATTCCAATCTGATAAATCATTAGAATCCCCTCCGCCCAAACGTATAAAAGTTCAAAGCCGCAACGAACCTTTCAGCAAGCGTGCCAGCACACGCATCTGGTCAGAAGAACCCAGCAGTGATAATCCGTATATCGCGCAAGCTGCGCTTTGCCATGGCTACGATTTAGTTGAGCTTATGGAAAAGCGTTCGTTTGTTGATGTGTTTTATCTGTTGTTTCGCGGAGAGCTTCCTTCGCCGGCACAAGCTCAATTGTTGCAAGCCTTGATGATCGCGTTGATTAATCCGGGGCCACGTCATCCGGCTACGCGTGCAGCTATGAATGTTGGTGTTGGTAAAACGAATCCCCTGCATATTTTGCCCATCGCATCGGCAGTTTTGGGCGGTGAGTATTTGGGTGGTGGGGAAATAGAAAATGCGATGCGTTTTTTTCGAAAATACCAACAAACAAATCCTGCAGAGCTGAACGAATTATCACTTGGTGACGAGCAATTAATGCCCGGCTTTGGTAAGCGTCACGGTGGTGTGGATTTACTCGCGGCGGCTATAGCAAATCATTTGGTCACTATGGATGCTGCAGGCGATGCGCTTAAATGGGGAAATCAATTTGCACAACTGCAAGCACCAAAAGGCATAGGTTGGTTAACCACAGGAATTGCAGCTGCCGTTTTTGCTGATCTCGGTTTTCAGCCTAAATATGGTGGTGCATTATTTCAATTACTGGGGGCGCCGGGTTTGGTGGCTCATGGTATGGAAGTAGCTAATAAACCTATTACTGCAATGCCTTATGTGAGCGACGATAATTATGTCCTTGAACGATAATGTTTTAGAAAATGGTGTTGCAACTAATAGCGATGCAGCTGTTGTTGATTATCTTGATCAGCGCAGAGGTAAGGTGTTCAGTGGCACTGGCGGTTGGTTTCCAGGTAAAGGTGTTTTTAGTCATGGCTATTCCATGCTGGAAGAATTGGTGGGTGAAAAATCTTATTTTCAAACACTCATTTTAAATGCAACAGGAAAAATGGTTGACCGCCCCTTGGCGGATTGGGTTGAGGCAATTTACGGTTGTATGAGTTGGCCTGATCCGCGTATCTGGTGTAATCAAATTGGTGCGCTTGCAGGTACTGCCCGCACATCGGTTATTGCTGCAACGACTATTGGTGCTATGGCAGCAGATTCACGCACTTATGGTCCTCGCACGCGTTTGGAAGGCGTAAAGTTTATTCAGGGCGCACTTAAACAATACAAGGAGGGGGTAACTCCTGAAGAGATTGTTGCAGCTGCAGCGGAAAAAACGCGTGGAAAGCCCTATATCGTTGGTTACATTCGTCCTATTGCCAAAGGTGATGAACGCATAGAAGCCATGGAGAGAGTCAGCAGGAAATTAAATTTAACCGCAGGTGAACATTTGGAGCTTGCTTATAAAATTGAGCAAGTGCTGATTGATAAATATGATGAACGTATGAATATCAACGGCTATGTGTGTGCATTTTTGTCTGATTATGGTTTTACCGGACAGGAGATGTACCAATTGTTTGCCGGTATGGTGGCAAGTGGTGTAACTGCTTGTTATGTTGACACCTACAAACGTCCACCTGATACTTTTTTACCTTTACGCTGCGATGATATTGATTACCAAGGTCCATCACGTCGAGCTGTACCTGATTAACGTGATGCAAATAAAAAAGGCCGCTAGCGGCCTTTTTTATTTTGGGTAGTTAGCTTAGCTAACTACCCCTACGTCTTTTTTGCGGCAATTTTTTCCACAGGTACGGGGTGGCCGATGTGATAGCCCTGCACGAAGTCGATTCCCATTTTTTTCAAAATATTCAGAATCTCTTCGTTCTCTACGTATTCTGCAACGGCTTTTTTCCCCAGCGCCTGAATAACTTGAATCATGGCTTTTACCAGGGCTTGGTCAATGCTGTCTTTGTGCAGGTTTTGAATAAATGAACCGTCGAGCTTAATGTAATCTGCTGGCAAATCTTTTAAATAGGCGAAACTGCTAAAACCAGAGCCGAAATCATCTACGGAAAAACTACAGCCTAAGCGATGCAATTCAGCAATTACGCGCTGGGTAATATTTAAGTTAAACAAACTCGCGCTTTCGGTTAATTCAAAGGTGATGCGGTTAGGATTTACGCCGGTATTTTTTAAGCTTTCCAAAATCGTCGGAACGAGGGTTTCATCTTTAAAGGCTTGTGCAGAAAGATTGATGGCGATGTGGTTGAGTTCAGGATATTCCTTCAGCGTACGCGTCGCTAATTTAATAATCCAGCGGTCGAGCAAATGCATTTCACCGGCTGCTTCCAGTGCGGGAATAAACTCTGCAGGGCCGACAATAGTGCCGTCTGGTTCACGCAAACGAACCAGGGATTCATAGTAAGAAATCTTGTCTTTATTTACATCGTAAATCGGTTGGAAGTAAAGCACCATCCGATCTTCTGAAATAGCTTTGCGAATTTTTTGCGAAATATTAATGCGTAAACGTAATTCGTCACTTTCATTATCTTTAGGATCATAAAGGTGAATCAAATTGCGACCGCGACCCTTGGCAACATAGAGCGCGATATCGGCGCGCATAAAATGTTCTTCAGCGGTGTGGGCGCTACCATCAATTAAGGTTACGCCAATACTGCAACCTAAATTGATGCGCTGCTCTTGCAATTGAAAGCTGAACTCACCAATAGTTTTTTGAATTTCGCGCGCAAAATCTTGCGCGCCTTGCGCTGTGACGTTGCGCAAGAGCACCGCAAATTCATCACCACCCAGGCGACATAAAATATCGGGCTTGCGTACGCGACGGGCAAGCATGGTGGACATTTCGCGCAATACTTCATCGCCTTTTTGGTGGCCGAAAGTATCGTTAATGACTTTAAAGTGGTCGAGATCCAAATAGACCAAACCGTGTTGGCGCTTGCTGCGCCATGCATCTTTGGATAATTGTTCTAGCGTGGATTCAAAGTGATGGCGATTGTGAAGACCGGTTAGGGAATCGTGCATCGCCAGATATTTTAATTGCTCTTGCGATTTGCGGCGCTCAGTAATGTTATCCAGACAAATGGTGAGTGTTGAAAATTGTTCGCTACGCGTAGAGCGGCTAATTTTTAATTGCGTCCAAATTTTTTGATCATTGACATCGCGCAGGCAGAGTTCGATTTCAGTACTGGTTTTTTTCTCGTGAATCGCTGAGGTGATCTTTTCTTTAAACACCGCAAATTGGTGTGCATCGTCGGGTGATGTGAAATCTTCAATGGAGCGACCCACCGAGTCTTCAATGGGATAACCCATCAAACTTTCCCAAGTGCGGTTTAGGAAACAAATTTTTAAATCTTCATCCAGCTCCATGACGACTGATTGCAAATCGTCCAGCAATTGGTGATGGCTTTCGTAAAGGTTGCGGAATTCGTGTTCGCGCGCTTCCAGGGTTTTTACCCGCTCGGCAAATTGCGCATTACTCACAAGATAATCTTCGCGGTGGATGGCAATGTCACACACCTTGCGTAGTTGGTCAGCGCGGAAAGGTTTGGGCAGGAAATCCACTGCGCCCAGCAACATCAATTCCTCCGCATGATCTATGGACGCATGCGCAGTCATAATCACCACTGGCTGGTTCGGATCCGCACGCTGAATCTCGATTAGAATGTCGTGGCCATTCATGGTCGGCAAGGCAACATCCAGTAACACCAGATCATGACGCCTTGCTTGCCAGGCTTTCAGGCCTTCCGCACCGTCATCGGCCACTTCAATATCAAAATTAGTGGCGAGTACGCGCTGGATTAAATCAGAAGTATCGGGCGAATCTTCAACTACTAATAAACGCGGTTTTGGCAGTTCGTAACTGGCTTGATGCGCGAGCTGCTGGATGATATCGGGCAGGTTGTCCAGGTGATTTAGCGGCAGCAAATAGTTAATACCATATTCGCGCGCGGTTACTTCAGCAATACGTTCACACCAGGTGCGGGCGACTATAACAATAGGGAGATCTGAACGGCAGTTGAGGATTCCACAGCGAATCAGGCGCGATAGTCGCCAGCCATCGAGATCGGGGATATCAACATCGGCAATAATAAGGTCAGCAGGTTGGTTGCGAAGGTAGCGCAGGGCTTTTTTGGCATTATCAACAATCGTTAATTGGGAATAGCCAGACGGCAGCAAGCAATCTTTGATTTTTTGCTGGGCTGCGGGGTCATTATTAACAATGAGTATGCAGATGGATGCTGCTGAATTCGTCTTGTTGGTATTTTGTAACACGCATGGCTCTCCACTTTAGAACTCATGCTAGCTTAATAAGCAGATGGATGCCATTTCTTGAACTCAAAAAAGTCTGGATCGGGTCGCTTTTAAAAAAACCTGACCCAGGCTTAGCTAAGATTCTCACAGCAAGATTTAACCACCGGGGGTGGCAGAGCCATTGACGGCGAGCCCTTTAATGCGGTCGCCCATGGGCGGTACTTCATTGCGGTCGATGCGAACATCAATAAGGGTAGGACCGCTTTTGTAGAAAAGGCTTTCCAGATCCAGCGCGTCCAGCTCTGCTGGAGATTCGATCACTATACCGTCCACGCCCATAGCTTGCGCCAGCGCAGCGTAGTTGATGGAATTTAATTCCCAGCCAATAGATTCCTGGCCACCAAGGCGCTGGCCGTGCATCACCATGCCCATGGCTGCGTCGTTCAACACTATAAATACAACGGGTAATTGATGTTGAGCTGCAACGGTAATTTCCTGCGCGCTCATCAAATAAGAGCCGTCGCCCACAATACACAAGGTGGGAGCTTCACGGTTGGCGATAGCAGAGCCAATAGCGGCACCAATCGACCATGCCATAGAGCCGTAACCCATTGCGACGCGGTAAAGTCCTTCGTTGTTAGCGCGAGTGAGGTAATGCGTTGCCCATGACCAGCCATTGCCTGCGTCAACAAAAATGCGGGTCTCTTCTGGCAACTTCTGTGAAAGGTGATTCATCAAGCGCTGGGGTTTTACAGGGCTTTCATTGGAAAAACATTTTTCGGGATCGCGCAGGGTGATATAGCCACCGTTGATATTCTGCATAGGTGCAGTGTGCAGCGTTTCCCACGTTTTACCCCATTTGCGTGCATCGCGTACGTTCACGAGCAGGCGCTCAAAAATAACATCTATGTTGCCAAAGACGTGCAAGTTGGCCATAGGTGAACGCGTAAAGTGTTCAATGGAAGAGTCAATATGAACCAGCTTGGTGTTGAGTAAATCACCTTTCCAACCGCTGGTGCCTAGCTCTCCCAACGCAGTGCCTACGGCGAGAATCAAATCTACATTTTTGTCTTGTAGCAGCGCGTTAGCGCTTTCATGGCTGGCAAAACCATAAACACCGCAGTATTGCGGATGATTTTCATCAACCCAGCTTTTACCCGTAGGGCTAGTAACGAAGTTAGCGCCGGTGAGGTTAATAAATTCCATAATTTGTTTGCTGGCTTTACCAACACCACTGCCAATGTAGAGAACAATGTTGTCTACACGGGCCAGCTTTTCACACAGACGCGCGATGGATAGTTCATCTGACATGGAGAAGTCATGAACCAATAGGTCACTGTGGATATGAGCATTGATGTTGGCAGGAGCGCGCAAAATATCTGAAGGAATGCTGATGTGCGCAGGTCCATTTGGCATACGGTGTGTTGCCATAATTGCAGAGACTAGTTTGCTTTCCAGCTGCTCGTGGTGTGAAACCAGGGTATTGAATTGGGTTACGTAACGGAATATGCCTACCGTATCCACCGCGGTGCAGCTGGATTCTTGCAAGGCGCGCTTCCCAAATTTTGGTAGCGGTGTTTGGGCGGTAATCACTAGCATGGGGATTTCGTCGGCTGCTGCGGACGCCACACCTGTGAGAAGGTTGGTGGCTCCTGGGCCGGTGGTACTGCAGACCACACCCATTTTGCCAGTTTCGCGGTAGTAGCCATCAGCCATAAAAGCTGCGCCGCACTCATGACGCGCTACAACCAAGCGTGGTCCGCCTCTACGTTCGCTGCGTGCAAGTGAATTTAACAGGGGTTCAATGGCGCCGCCCGGTACACCAAATACAGTATCAATACCCATTTGGGCAAGATAATCCACGATAAGATCGGCGTAAGTATCCTGGTGGGATTCTGTTATTTCGGGCAAATCTGAAGAATTATGCGGAACTGCAAAGGGAACGACGTTTAACATTGTTGCGAACCTTACCTAAAAGAAGTGATCCGTCACCCGTTAAATGTGAATTGTGTCACATAATGTAACACATGGTCGAAAAATGCGCCATAGATTTCGATTAAAAATTAATCGGCGTCGCTAGGGCGAATGAGGGGAAGATTTAAGTCAGGTAGGTGTAAAGCAGGATAAGTGAATGGAAAGCGGGCGAGGCATTGCAGAATTGGAACGAGAGCGCTAAAAGCTACTGACGCCTAAGGGTTGGTATCGCAGTGCTGCTTGCACGCGAAGAGGTTGCGCTTTTGTTCACGCGCAAGTTGGTGGGATTTGGGGAAACGAAAGCGGTTGTACTCCCATTGGTACTGGGCAGGTGCCAAGTGAACACAGTTCTCTACACTCGCGTTTAATCCGCGTATTGAAATAAGCGGATCTTCGCTGTAAATCGCTTCATCAGCCGGTAGAACAATTACTTTAAACCCCCCGGGAACTCGTTTGGCAAACAGGGCAATGGCGCGGCTTTGGGTGCGGGTAATGAGCGAGTGGACCAGGCTCATGGTCAATGTTTCTTGCCCGAAAAAGCTTGCGAGTTCAGCTCCGGCATCTTTTTTGGGTAATTGGTCTGGCAGAATTCCAACAATATTTCCCTGCTGCAACGCTTTAAGCAGCATCAACACACCTTTACGATTGGTGGGGGCCATATTGATATTACTTTTACTGCGGCCAGCGAGGATTAACTTATCCATGGCGGGAATGGCAACGGGTTGATACATAGCTGTGAGTGGTGCGACGCTGGCAAGATAAGGAGCAATAACTTCCCAATTGCCAAGATGTGGCGCCAGCGCAATCAAACCGCGGCCCTTGGCCAGTTCGGCCCGCAAAATGTCTTCACCTTCCACAGCGACAATTTTGGATTCCAGCCATGACCAGGAGTTGCGCCAGATAAGGCTTACTTCTGCCGCTGTTTTTGCCGTTTCAATCAGGCTCTGGTGAGTAAGCTTTTGGGTTTCTTGCGGTGATAATTGCGGGAAGCAGGTGCGGATATTTTTAAGGGTTATGCGGTGACTGCGGCCTTTAGCGAGCCACATGCATTGGCCTATAGCAGCGCCCAAAACACGCGCTGCCGAAAGCGGCAGCCAGGACAAGCACTTAAAAACTTGAGGAACAATAATGTTTCTCATGAACATCACCTTCGCGTTGTAGCACGGACAGCTATGCCTTTTGAGGCATTTGATTGATTATTGTGTAGGCTAGAAATTCAGGCGCCAAATTTTTCGGCATTGTATAGGCGAGTCATTACAAATGTCTGTATCTTTTGTTCAGTCTAGCCTGTAACAGCTCAACTATGACTTTTCGGGAATTGTTTAGTTTCAAAAGTTCCCAATTTATAGGGAGCGGCACACTGGACTGTTACTCTCCCTTAAGCGTTATCTTAAGTGGGTGGTTCTTTGGCGCGAGTTGGTGATGGGGGAGGGGGGCGAGCAAAGCGCGATTTCCTTCCGCGCTTTAAACAGTGATATGAAAATTAACTGCCGGGATTGGGGTTATTGGAATCGGCAAATTTCATGAGCAGGATGGCCAGGCTGGTCATGATGAGAAATCCCACTGTTACAGGAATTAAGGTGTTGTTATAGAGTTGGCCAATGAAGGTGCCAATGACCATCGAAATAATAGACGATACAGAACCAATAATTGCGGAGGCGATCCCCGCAACATGCCCCATAGGTTCCATGGCCATAGCATTCACATTGCCGAAAATTAAACCAAATGCAAAAAACAAAATGGCGGCATAAATCATAAACATCCATAACTGAATATCGCTTACGGCATGTAACCCTAAAAATACCGCTGAACTTGCAATAATACTCATCACGGCGCGATTGCTAATAAAATGCATGCCCCATTTTTCGACCAGCTGTGAGTTTAGTAGCGAGGACACTCCAAACACTAAAGCAAGCACACCAAAATAAACGGTAAACATTTTCCCTGTACCGAATTGCACTTGGAAAATTTGTTGCGACGAATTGAGATAACCCACAAAGCTACCAAAAAATAAACCCATGCACAGGGTGTACCCCATGGTTGTACGGTTGCAAATAACTTCCTTAAATCCATCGACAAAACCCGTAACACTAAAGGGAATGCGATTCGCTTTGGGCAGGGTTTCTTCCAGTCGTAAAAAAATCCATAAGCCGATAATCACAGAGTAAACAATGTAAAGCACAAACACATAGCGCCAGGATGCGAAAAATAAAATTGCTTGCCCCAAACTCGGTGCAATGGCGGGCACCATAATAAAAATCATCATCACCAGCGACATAACTTTCGCCATTTCGCGGCCAGCATATTTATCGCGCACAATAGAAATTGCCGATACATAAGGGCCAGAAACGCCCAAGCCTTGAACGAATCTGCCAATCAAAAGCGTATTAATATCCTGCGCAAAAAAACAAATCAGGCTGCCAATTAAAAATAAAAGTATGCCGCTGTATAAAACTTTTTTGCGGCCAGTTGCATCGGAAAGCGGGCCGCAAACTAATTGACCCAGCGCCATGCCTAAAAACAGCGCGCTAATCACCAGCTGTACCTGGTTCTCATAGGCCATTTGAATTTCGGTGCGAATAATCCCCAATGCTGGTAAAAGCGCATCAATTGAAATCGCCACAATCGACATCATCAGTGCGACAAGTATGGTGAATTCCAGTGAAGAAATTTTTGAATTCTGGTTTGAATCTGGTGAAGTCATTATGTAAATCCAGTTGATAAAACAAGTCGCTATAGGTAGAAAAATTTCCTATAGATGAAAATTGCCATAGGTGAAAGCTACCATAGGTGAAAGTTACCTAAATAGTCGAACCTTGTAGCGAATAATCGACAGGTTAAAAAAAAATAAGCGATACTCAATGAAATTTATTGCATAGAGGTTTAGATGCATCCCTATCCAAAGGGTTACCACCGTGTAGCCGATGGCGATATTATCAAAGAAGATGACCTGGTACTGGGTAAAATCCAATCTATGTGCGGCCAGGAATCCTACGGCTGGAAGAAAGTCGCCCCTCGCCTGGTCGGGCAAGAGTTTTTCGAAGGCGCGGTTGAGTTAGGCCATCCCGCTATCTTATTACGCAAAGATACACTGGAGGTTTGAGCCGGGAATGAAATTGAGATATTGGGTAGTCCTGAGTGTATTGGCGGCTTTTTGTATAGGGTTGTATAGCTACAGTCATTGGTACGGTTTTAATGTGTTGTTGAGGCGGGGTGGAACATTTTGGACTGATGTTAAAATTGACGATCCCCGTTTATCTGCGTCCATGCGTTTGGCTTTGCGTTCGCCTGACCTTCCTGTCGTTGCTGGTGAATTGAAGTGGCAGGTATTGGCAGAGGGATTTGAAACAGCTGAGCTGAGCGTGCTGGCAAATGGCCTCGAGGTCGACAGAATTATGCTCAACCGTATTGATCCCAAGCTCTACAGCTTTTCAGTATTGAATGCGCCTAAGGGAAATCGTGGTCTAGCCGAATGGGAGAGCGCTTTACCAACCGCCACACTCATTGTTAACGGTAGTTATTTTGACCGTTATGGTTTACCGTCCACTCCATTTATAAGTGAAGGACGTTTTCTTGGTATCAAACCTTACGACGCCAAAGCAGGAGCTTTTGTTGCGGATTCAGAGAATGCTGCAATCGTGGATTTATCGGGCCAAATGAATTGGGAGACGGCTTTCAAAAATGCCCAAAACGCGATGGTTTCCTTTCCTTTATTGGTAGGTGAAGATGGGCAAAATCATGTCCATACGGCAAGCCGCTGGCTAGCGAACCGAACTTTTGTCGCGCAGGATCGTCAGGGGAGGGTGCTTGTAGGAACGACTGCCGATGCTTTTTTCTCAATCCACCGATTAGGCGAGTTTTTACGGACTTCGCCTTTGGATATTAAAGTTGCCCTGAATTTGGACGGCGGCCCCGTTGCTTGCCAGAGCGTGCGTATAGGGAATTTTCATCGTCATTTTATTGCCAAATGGGAGCTTCAGGCAGACCAGACCAACAATCATATCAAGTTGTTAACCTGGCCTTTCGGAAGTCGTGGTTCCTGGGCCATGGGGATCGTTCTAACGGCGACGCCGAAGGTGAAGTGAATTGGTAAAGTTATTCGGTGGAGGGGAATTCTTGGCTATACTGATCACTTATTAATCTGGGTTGCGCGCGATGGTTATCGGTGATTTTGTTGGCTATTCCACTTATGGGCAGGGGTCTGTTTATACGCAGAAACCACAAGCTCAAGTGCGGCCTGCAGTTACCCTCGATGCTGAGCGCGATCCGCAAACGCCTCACCAATATAGCGTTACTACTAAGCCGCAGGTTATCCCTCCACCAGAGCCCACGACCGATACTAAGTCCAGCGGTAAAAAGGCGAATCAGAATACTGATCCGGCTAGCCGTGCCTTTCTTGCGGTAGCTAATTATCGCCCCACTTATCATCGTATTGATATTGAGGTTTGAGTTTTTAACTAGCCACGCTAATCAGCACTTTGTAGTCAGTCCCTAAGCCGCGATAGCCAACAAATTGTCCGTTTGCATCCAATACCGGTTCTCCACTAATGCGGAAATGTTGGGCTTGGCCTCTTTCGTTGGTTCTGCAAAAAGTGAAGTCGACAAATGGTTGGCGGCTTGCGAGTATCGCATTAAATTTTGCGCGGTCATTTTCATTCCAGCCGTCTAAATTGTCCGCTTGATGTGGATCATTTGGGCGACTAATGCCTAACGCATTTAACAGGTTGTCAGGCATGTTAATGAAATGTCCTTCCGTATCCTGCTCCCAGCTCCAGTCTGAAGCCAGCTCGGTCAGGCGACGAAAACGGTTTTCGCTGTCGCGCAATTCAGCCGTGCGTTTGTTAACTGTCTCTTCAAGTTGTTGGTTGTACTCGGCAAGCTTTTTATAAAGTAGGCGTACTTCCAGCATATTGTGTATGCGAGTTTTAACTTCTACTAGATCGAATGGCTTGCTAATAAAATCTTTAGCGCCCGCTTGTAAAGCTTTTAGCTTATGCATGGGCTGTGCGGTTAAAACAATGACTGGTAGATAGCTATCTTTCTGTTCGGCCTTTAAACCTTCCATGACTTGGAATCCATCCATGCCAGGCATTTGTATATCCAGCAGAATTAAATCATAGGCGTGCTGCTGATGTAAGGCACAAACGTCGAGCGGATTCATCGTCATACTTAAATTGGTGTAGCCAGCTTCGCTTAGCAGTTGCTCCAATAAAAGTACGTTTGCAGCCTGATCATCAACGATCAGAATACTCGCATCAAAAATATTAAGTTGCATCAGAGTATTTCCTCAATATTAAAATGTGTTTGCTTGTGCAGGTCGAACAATTTGCAATTGCAAAATTAAAAGTTGACATGCACAAGCATCGGCCACACCTAATCGCAAATACCTTTTGCTCTAAAAAATCTGAGTCCGTGAATAAGGTTTACAAGCGTTCCAGTTGTCCGTCTTCAACTTTCACCCGGTCACCCACACGCAAATCATCAATGTCTTCGTAGTCAAATTGTTGTCGGCTACCGTTTTCAAATTTTACGGTAACGCGATAAATCTCCGTATCGCGGCCATTGCGTTTTTCAACTTTGTTGCCCGCAATTGCACCGCCAATCGCACCTGCACCTGTAGCTACATCGCGACCAGTGCCTTTACCAACTTGATGCCCTAATACTCCGCCTATAACAGCGCCGAGAACGGCACCGCCACCAGAGGAACGAGATTCAAGCGACATGACTTCAATATCAGTAACGCGGCCATATTTTTCAGATGAAATTCGGGGAGCAGAATGAACGCTGCGAACTCGTTCTTCGCGTGGTGAGTAGCTATTACAAGCTACCATAGTCATCATGCTGCATAAGCAAATAAGTACTGTTAATAATTTCATAAAATCACTCCCTAAGATTAATAGGAAGTTAGAGAATAGTCGGTCGCCAATAAATGAATCTGTACGCTAGCTAGCTTAATTACCAAATTCCTATGTACGTCATTTTTGGATTTATATAAGCTATTTGAAAATCAAAATTGAAAGCGCAAAGTGTGAGGATGTAAATGCTAATTAACTGTGTGGCCTATCAAGAAGGAAAAAAACTGTGCGACATTGATATTGAAGATATCAGTGAATATGTGAAGCATCCGGATTGCTTTGTATGGGTTGCGTTGAAAGATGCTGAACCAGCTGAGTTAACAAAAATGCAGGAAGAATTTGGTCTGCATGAGCTGGCTGTTGAAGATGCAATGTTGGGCCACCAGCGCCCTAAAATTGAAGAGTACGGCGATTCATTATTTGCGGTCATGCACGCGCTTGAAATACATGATGACCAGCTATGCGTTGGTG
This sequence comes from Cellvibrio zantedeschiae, assembly GCF_014652535.1. Lineage (NCBI taxonomy): Bacteria > Pseudomonadati > Pseudomonadota > Gammaproteobacteria > Cellvibrionales > Cellvibrionaceae > Cellvibrio > Cellvibrio zantedeschiae. The sequence goes on from NZ_BMYZ01000002.1 coordinate 199,948, forward strand.
AGGTGGACGTGTTTGTCGGCAATAATTATGTGCTATCTACACGCAACCGCAGTCAGCAAGGTTTTTTGGGGGTGCGTGCTCGCTGTGAACGTGAACCCCATCATCTTCAGCAAGGGTCAGCATTTGTTTTGTACGCATTAATGGATGCTGTAGTCGATCGCTATTTTCCCGTTATGGATGCAATTGAATCTGAATTGGAAAAAGTGGAGGAGCAAATATTTATCAAGGGCTCGCAGCGCGCGAATATTCAAAAACTCTATCAATTAAAACGCAAAGTAACCATTCTTAAACATGCAGTTGCGCCTTTGTTAGAGGCAGTTGGAAAATTGGATGGTGGTCGCGTACCTCCGATTGTTGCCGATACCAAAGATTATTTTCGCGATATCCACGATCATCTGTACCGAATAAATATTTCAGTAGATTCGATTCGTGAAACCATAGGTACGGCGATCCAGGTGAATTTGTCGATGGTGGCAATTGATGAAGGTGAAGTGAATAAAAGGCTCGCAGCCTGGGCTGCAATTTTCGGTGTGGCCACCGCTTTTTTTGGCATTTGGGGAATGAATTTTGATGTGATGCCAGAGCTAAAATGGAGATTTGGTTATCCGGCCGCAATTCTAGTGGTGAGTGCAACCTGCGGTTATTTGTATTATCGGTTTAAAAAATCAGGGTGGCTTTAAATTGATGTATCAAGCTTTCTTGAAGGTGTTACGCGCGAATTTCAATGCAGACAAGCCCCAGCGTATAGCGCGGAATGTTTGCAGACCAAGTGCTGCATTAGCAGCTTTGTGAATTAATTCGTGCGTGCTGTGGTTAGATATAAAACGCATGGCGGCGCTACGCGGGAATATATTTTGACGCTCAGGTCCTGTTAATTTATTGGCGATGACCTGGCGATTGTGTTGTAAAAGCAAACATAAATCCATGCGCTGCTGTGCCAGTGTTCTGGGTTCGCTTACTGCAGTGGTGTCTGTTACATTCTCTTCGAATGATTCGTTTGTGCCAGTTAACTCGCTCATAGTACGCTCTTAAGTAAGGCTATATCTGCTGCGATTTCGGCACGAGTTGCAGCAAAACTATTACTGCTTAAAGCAGCTAGCGCTTTAACACGTAAACCGGCCCAAATTACTACACATAAATGTGCCAGAATTAAAACAATAAATACTGGAATGCGATAGGGCGTATCCCAACTTAGTGCAATTGCGAAGGCGCTAAGGACTAATAAAAAACACAGGAAAAACGCAAAAGCAATCACGCTGAAAATTGCCATTTGGCATAGGCGCTGTTTCTCCTCTTCCCACTCAACTTGAGCGAGTTGCGCATGTAAGGATGCTTGCGCAGATAAGGCGCTCCCAGCTGAACTAAATAAGTTAATTAGTTGCAGGGGATTTACGGAGTCGGTGTCCTTACCGGCCGTCATACTTTTGGCAATTTCCAGAATGATTTTCCACATAGCACTAGTCGCGACGAGAAACTAATAATCCAACCAGCAAGCCAATAGCTGCGCCTGCACCTACTGCCGTCCAGGGTTGTTCATGGACATAATTGTTGGTAGCTGCTGCACCATTACGCGCTTTCTGAACAAGATTATTGCTCAGCTCATTCAATGAAGCTTTAGCAACCACAATGCGTTCATTCATTGTATTTTTTAATTTAGCCAGATCTTCGCCGGTGAGGGAGGTTGCTTGAGCGACCAGATCTTCAATATCAGTTAGAAAACGTTGGAATTCTACCGAAATGCTACCGGGTTTTTCTTTTGGTTCAAAACTTTCCACGGGTTGAATATCGCTGTTCATAATAGGTTCCTGATTTTGAAAGTTAATGTCCACGGCTCTGGCAGTGAAACTAAATCCCTGCTGCCGAGTTCGTTAAATAATCCGCGTAAAACCGCCAAGCATCTGTACGTCAACGCACACAAGATTATCTGTGCTCTTTTCAAAAATAAGATAGTAAAAAATACAAAAATTTTGCCGTCATTTTTATTGAATTTTGATGTTGCTGAACTGCTGTAACAGGCGTTAAACGATGCATTTAAAATGGTGCGATAACGCACCGATAAACTCCTATTGTTGCGCCACTATAAACTTGCCTCAACCCAAAAATTTCTGAACCTTATGTTTGGTTGCATTCAGAAGTATTCAGTAAAAACTAGATTAAGCGAGGAATACCACCATGATTCGGAATATCAAATATTTACATGCGAGAGAATTTAACCATTTATTTCTTTCCAAAATTCGTACAGTCGGTTCAGCAGTAATTGCCGCAATTGTTTTGGCCGCGTGCGCATCAACACCGCCACCGAATAGCCAAATTACCGCAGCAGAGACAGCTATTGCTCATGCTGAACAAGCTCAAGTAGCAGATTATTCGTCACCAGAATTGGTAGAAGCGCGTAAACATCTTGCCGCTGCAAAAGCTGAAGTTGCCGATAAAAATATGACAACTGCAGCGCGTCTCGCGCAGAAGGCGCACTTGAATGCCGATCTGGCTATGGCGCAAGCCGCCACAGCAAAAGCAAAAGAAGTGAATGATGAATTGCAAAAAGGCAATAGCGTGATAAAACAAGAATTGCAACGTAATCAAGGAGCTCAATAATGAACAGATTAATTTATGCAGGTAAATTTATTAGTGCTGTAGCACTAAGTTTGGTTCTGTTTTCATCTTGCTCAAGCACACCAAAAATTCCACCGGAAGTCGCGGCTGTGCGCAGTAAGTTAAGCACTTTACAATCTGACCCTCAATTAGCAAACCGTGCACCAGTAGCCTTCAAAGAAGCAGAAACTGCTGTGCAAGCTGCTGAAAAGGTACCTAAAGATGATGCTTTGCTGGATCACTTGGTCTGGGTGGCTGATCACAAAATTGATATAGCTGCCGCGCAAGCGCAAACACGCTATTTGGAAGACCAGCGTAAGGAATTGGCGGAAGCGCGTGAAAAAGCACGTTTGGACTCGCGCACCCAGGAAGCTGACGCAGCACGCGCCGACGCCGAGCAAGCGCGCAGACAAGCAGAAGAGTTGCAACGTCAAATCGCCGAGTTGAATGCAAAAACTACCGAGCGCGGTTTGGTTGTTACCTTGGGCGATGTATTGTTTGAAACAGGAAAGTCAGATTTAAAAGAGGGGTCAATTGTAAATATATCCAAACTGTCTGCGTTCTTGACTCAATACCCGGATCGCACTGTCACCATTGAAGGCCACACTGATAGCGTGGGTAGCGAAGATTACAACCTCGGATTGTCACAACGTCGTGCTAATGCTGTACAGCAATTTTTAGTTTCACAAGGTATAGCGCCAAATCGTTTAAGTGCTACGGGCAAGGGTGAAAACTTCCCGGTTGCTAGCAATGAAACATCATCTGGCCGTCAAATGAATCGCCGTGTAGAGGTGATCATTGCCAACACTAAATCTGCTGTTCAATAACCGAGGGAAAACCTATGACTTTAGGAACAATTTTATTAGTGATTTTAATTCTGGCTCTTATAGGCGCTATTCCAAGCTGGCCACACAGCCGTAGTTGGGGTTATGGGCCAAGCGGGGGCTTGGGGTTGGTGATCATAATTCTGTTAGTACTTTTGTTAACAGGTCGATTGTAGTTAGGTGAGCGGCGCATGTCGCCGCTCAATTTATTTAATCTGGCGCAATTAATTAACTTGCGAACTTTTAATTGTTTTTTGCGAGGATAAGTAGGATAGGAGTCTATCTATGAATACTGACATCCATAGCCATTCAGATCGAACGCATGAAGATGATTTGGATTTATCATCCATTTATCCATCACCTGTCGAATTATCTTTAGGGCAAATCATTGCAAAAGCGCTATTAAAAAATATTCCACTTTTTTTAATTACCATCTGTTTAATATTTATGGTCGCCTGTACCTCAACACCAAAGCAGGAAAGCACAGGTGAATACATAGATGACACTGTTATTACTACTCGTGTTAAAGCGGCCATCGCCAGCGATGATCTTTTACGGGCAACTGAAGTAAATGTGGAAACCTATAAGGGTGTCGTGCAACTGAGCGGTTTTGTTAGTTCTGTGGAAGCACAATATCAAGCAGTAAAACTCGCCAAGGAAGTGAAGGGAGTTAAATCTGTCACTAACGACATGCACGTGAAATAACGAACAGGATTTCATTGGAAATTGGAATCAAGCAAACCCCTCATTGTTCGGCAGTGAGGGATTTTGTCTTATTGCGCCAGTGTTTTTGCCAGGGATTTTTACTTATATAGCTTAGGCATGGTTAGTTAGCGCACTGAATAAACGGGTGCGGCGCGTAAAATTCTATCCTAGTTAGAGTTTTAAGATCGCTATGTACCTTGACAGTGCTAGTGCTATCAAGGAAGTAAACCTAAGGAGAAGACCATGAGACTAAACCACACAAAGTTCACCATCTCTTTCGCTACCCTCAAACCTTATCTGTTAATGCTGTTATTTATACTCTGTATTTTAAATGCAGGTATTGTCCGTGCAGATGAAAATCGCGGTTGGTACATAGGTGGTGCATTAGGAAAAACGAAATACGATTTGGATAATCGCAATATCGCAGAAGAAATTGCCACTGATCAATTCACCGTTAATTCCATTGAAAGTGATACCAATGACAAGGGCTACAAATTATTTGCCGGTTATCAATTTAATTCCCATGTGAGTTTGGAGGGCGGCTATTTTGATTTAGGCAAAACCGATTTCACCGCGCTAGTAACACCCACAGGCTCTTTATATGGGCAAAGCGAATTCAAAGGGATTAATTTGGATTTAATCGGCAGAGTTCCGTTTACAGAAAAATTATCAGGTTTTGGTTTGATTGGTGTTACCTATGCAAAGCGTAATGACAGCTTCGCACCGAGTGAAGCAATTTTTGTAGCCAATCCAAACCGGGACGACAAAAACTTTAACCCTAAAATTGGCTTGGGTTTGGAATATGCATTCACACCTTCATGGGCTGCTCGCCTGGAGGTAGAGCGTTACCGTCTAAACGATGCAATTGACAAAAAAGGTTATGCGAATTTTTTAAGCCTTGGGTTGGTTTACAAATTCGGCCGTAAAGCTGCACCTGTAGTTGCTCCCGCACCGGCTCCTGCTCCTGTAGTGAGACAACAGGAATATTGCACCACGTTGGATATTGAGTTTGAGATTGATAACGCCGCCATCCAACGGGCTGAAAAAGAAAAGCTGGCAGTGGTTGCAAACTTTTTGAACAAGTACCCTGCAACTACTGCGGTAATCGAAGGTCATACTGACGATGTTGGTGATACCGACAGGAACTTGGGCCTATCACAACGCAGGGCTGAAAGCGTGGTTGATTATTTAGCAGCTAATTACAATATCGCTAGAAATCGTTTAACAGCAACGGGCTACGGCGAAAGCCAACCCATTGCAGATAACGCAACTGAAGATGGCAAGCGTCATAATCGTCGCATTAAAGCAGTTATTTCCTGCGCTAATGATATTGCAGGTTTGCAACCGCTAACAGCGCGCGTGACCATGGCTTTAAAAATGGAATATGCGCGAAATAATGCAGATGTGGCCGAAGAATATTACGGCGAATTAAATCGAGTTGGTAAATTCCTGAATGATAATCCTGATGTTACGGCAACCGTAGAAGGTCATACTGACAACACATCGCCTGCCACCGCCGTGAAAGTTTCGCAATTGCGTGCGCAAAAAGTAGTGGATTATTTGGTTGAAAAGGCAGGTGTTGACCGCTCGCGCTTAACGGCGGAAGGCTTTGGTTTGTCTCGTCGTTATGCATATAACTCTACCGAGACCGGGCGTCAGCAAAACCGTCGTGTAAGCATTATCATCAATTATCCCAATCCTTAAACAATTAACCCGTCACTTCCCAATACAAAGTGACGGGTTAGTTTTTGCTGCGAGAAAATGCGGATATAGAAACGAGAGGAAACAAAAATGACGGTATATAAAGTGTCTGGTATGGCTCTTGGCGTTTTTTGTTTACTGTTAATCAGTATTTATGTGTATGCATTGCTGCAGTTAACTTAAGCGTTTATTCACCCGTTAAAGATTTGGGGTTTAGTAAACGTTCAAGTTCAGCTCGGTCAATATCCGTTTCTGCTTGAGCAACATCAATAATAGCTCTTCCTTCCTTGTAAGCTTTTTTAGCAATAGCAGCAGCTTTTTCATAGCCAATAACAGAATTTAATGCCGTAATTAAAATTGGATTGCGCGCTAAGGCATTCTCGATATTTTTATGGTTGACGGTGAAATTTGCAATTGCTTTCTCCGCTAATTGATTGCACGCATTGCTGAGCAAATCAATGGATTGCAAAAGATTGTAGGCAATTAGCGGAAGCATTACATTTAATTGAAAGTTTCCCGATTGTCCTGCAAGGCTAATGCTTGCGTCATTACCAATAACCTGCGCGCATACCATGCATACGGCTTCCGGGATCACCGGATTTACTTTGCCTGGCATTATGGATGAACCCGGTTGCAAGGCGTGTAAATTTATTTCCGCAAGGCCAGCCAAGGGCCCTGAATTCATCCAGCGCAAATCATTGGCAATTTTCATTAAGCTTACAGCGAGAGTTTTCAGCTGGCCGGAAACTGCTACCGCAGTATCTTGTGCGCTCATCAATGCAAAAAAATTATTCGCCGGCGTAAAAGGCAACCCTGTGTTTTCACTCAAATGTTGTGCAAAAGCCTGAGCAAATTGTGGATGGGCATTAATACCTGTTCCCACTGCAGTTCCGCCTTGGGCGAGCTGTAATAACTGCGGAAATATGCTTTGTAAACGCACATAATTGCTTTCGATCTGGCTTGCCCAACCGCTAATTTCCTGGCCGAAGGTGAGGGGCATTGCATCCATTAAATGGGTGCGGCCAGTTTTCACAACATCTTGTAATTGTTCAGCTTTGCCCAATAAATGCGTGTGCAAGTTTTCCAATGCGGGTAAAAGCTTTTGCTCAAATGCTATAGCCGCGCTTATATGAATTGCGCTGGGAATTGTGTCGTTACTGCTCTGGCCCATATTTACATGATCGTTTGCATGTACTTTTTCCCCTGTTGCCTTGTGCGCTATATGGGCAATCACCTCGTTAACATTCATGTTAGTGCTGGTGCCAGAACCTGTTTGGAAAACATCTATGGGAAATTGATCTGCATGTTCGCCAGCAATAATCGCTTCACTTACGTTGATAATTCCGCGGGCAATTTCTGCGTTTAATAATCCCAATTGCTGGTTGGTTTGCGCAGCAGCTTTTTTAATGTGTGCAACGGCATAAATAAAATGTAACGGCAAACGCAAATCGCTCAATGAAAAATTATCTATAGCGCGTTGGGTTTGCGCACCGTAGAACGCAGAGGAGGGTACTTGTACTTCACCCATGGTGTCGTGCTCGGTTCGGAATTGAGTCATAAGTCACCTCGGTTGCCGTACTTTTTGGGATTTAGGCCCATTTGGTAAATGGTATTTTAAGCTAATACATAATTAATATTGGGACGAGTTTTAACACAGGAAGTTCATTTCCACGCTTGTGTAGCCGTATCAAATAAACCCAACTGAGTCCTATCTTTCTATTGAATTAGGTAGTAGTCTTTTATTGCTGTACTCAATTTCTTACCTAGGAGAAATATCATGAGCAAGGCCCAAGATAGCAAAAAAGAAGGCAAAAAGCCTGCCGCTAGAACGGCAAAAGAAAAGCACGATTTGAAAAAGGCAAAAAAAGCAGAGAATGCCCGTAAAGAGTTTTAACTAAGCCGGTGCTGTAAGCCGTAAAGAAGAAGCCTCGATGTGAAAACATTGGGGCTTTTTGTTTTGGGGTAGGTCCGCTACATCTCCAGAGTGAAGGTTTATGTAGCGAACAAGGTGGCGCGATAATTATTTTTACACTTCAATTATGCGACCCATTAATCCTGGGTTTGCTGTTCTTCTAAAGCAATTTTTTCACGGTCAGCTTTTGAAATGTACTTGGGTTTATTAATGATGCGTAATTTATCGTTACGTTTTTTCAGCTTTTTATTGTAGGCGTCGTTCATTTTTTTCTTACGGTTCATGGCATTTCTTCACATGGATGTAGCGCAAATAGGATAGTGGCGTCGCAAGCACAAAAAAGCCCCGATGCTTTCGCATCGGGGCTTTTTATTAAGCTCCTCGCAAGGAGCTTTGATTGTTTGGTGCCCAGAGCCGGACTCGAACCGGCACAGCTTGCGCCACCAACACCTGAAGCTGGCGTGTCTACCAATTTCACCACCTGGGCAACTCGGCATAGGCCAAGGCCGCGAACTATAAATAGCGGCCTAAAGCTTGTCAACGCGCAAACTCAACTATTTGTAGGTTTGTCATAATGTCTGCCTTATAATTGATCGAAAGTGAGTTTCACTTGTCAGATACAACAAAGGCAGCCAATTGGCTGCTGTATTCCATTACAGGATATATCCTTTGACCAAACGTAAAACCCCGCATCAGGACGCTTTTGCTGCTCGCGAAGCCGAAAAATACGAAAATCCCATTCCCAGCCGCGAGTATATTTTGGACCTGCTTGATAGCGCCGCCGAGCCTATCACTCACCCGCAAATGTGCGAAATTCTCAATCTTACTGATGAAGACCAGGTAGAAGCTTTGCGCCGTCGTCTAATCGCCATGGCGCGCGATGGCCAGCTCATCAGCAACCGCAAAGACGCTTACCTTCGCCTCGATAAAATTGACGTCATTCGCGGCCGTGTGCAGGGCCATAAAGATGGTTACGGATTTGTTATTCCGGCTAATGGTGGTGAAGATATTTATTTGCACAATCGTCAAATGCGCCGTGTGTTCGATGGCGACGAAGTTTTGGTGCGCATGTCTGGTGAGCAATATCGCGGTAAGGAAGAAGGCGCAATTGTCGAAGTTCTTTCACGCAACACCACGCAGTTAGCCGGACGTTTTTTTAACGAGGATGGCGTGCAATTTGTGCGCCCGGAAAATGCGCGTATCACGCAAGATATTATGATTCCATTTGGCGCTTACGGTGGAGCTGCCCACGGCCAAATTGTGGTTGCAGAAATTACACAGCAGCCGGATAAAAACCGTTTGCCTATGGGACGTGTTATCCAGGTGCTTGGCGATCATATGGCGCCAGGAATGGAAATTGAATTGGCAATTCAGGCGCACGGTATTCCCCATGTGTGGCCGCAAGATGTTGTTGCGGAGGCTGCTGTTTTACCCGCAGAAGTTGCGGAGGCCGATAAATTAAATCGCATTGATGTTCGTCATTTGCCTTTTGTAACTATCGATGGTGAAGACGCGCGCGATTTTGACGATGCGGTTCTGTGTGAGCGTCGTCGTGGAGGTTGGCGTTTATATGTTGCGATTGCAGATGTATCGCACTATGTGAAAGTGAATAACGCGCTGGATATGGAAGCGCGTAGTCGCGGCAACTCTGTGTATTTCCCTGATTATGTTGTGCCCATGCTGCCGGAAGCTTTATCAAACGGTTTATGTTCGTTGAACCCGCATGTAGATCGTTTGTGTATGGTCTGCGAAATGACCATTACCGACGCAGGCAAAATTACCGGCTACGAATTTTACGAAGGTGTAATGCATTCGCATGCGCGTTTAACTTACACCAAAGTTGGAAAAATTCTCACCGAGTCGGATGATGAAGCTGCAGCTTTGCGCGAAGAATACAAGCATGTTTTGCCGCAGTTGGAATTGTTGCACAACCTGTACAAATGCTTGCGTGTTGCGCGCGACGAACGCGGTGCAATTGATTTTGATACGGTTGAAACGCGAATTCAATTTAACGAAGATCGAAAAATTGAACGTATAGTTCCGGTTAAACGCAACGATGCACATAAACTCATTGAAGAATGTATGTTGTGTGCCAACGTATGTTCAGCAAAATTTTTAGAGAAACACAATTTTGTTGGTTTGTATCGCGTTCATGAAGGGCCAACTGAGCAAAAGCTTACTAATCTGCGTGAATTCCTCTCGGAACTTGGTTTAGGTTTAGCTGGCGGTGCAGAGCCAACCTCAGGCGATTACCAGCAACTCATGCAACAAATCCAGGGTCGTAGCGATTCCAATATGATTCAAACCGTTATGCTGCGCAGTTTGCGTCAGGCGATGTATCAGGTTGAAAATCGCGGTCACTTTGGTTTGGGTTACGATGCCTATACGCACTTCACATCCCCGATTCGTCGCTATCCGGATTTGCTCGTACATCGTGCTATTCGCTCAGTGGTCCGCAGTGAATTACCGACGACACATGTGCGTCGTGCTGAGGGTGCAAAACCAATTCCTATTCGTCAAATATATCCTTATGACGCTAATGATATGGTGGTTTTTGGTGAGCAATGTTCACTTACTGAACGTCGTGCAGATGAAGCTACCCGCGACGTAGTCAGTTGGCTTAAATGCGAATATTTGCGCGATCAAGTTGGCGCTGTGTTTGCTGGTCACGTAAGTGCAGTTACCGGTTTTGGTTTATTTGTTGAATTAAAAGATTTGTATGTGGATGGCTTGGTGCACATCACAGCATTGCCCCACGACTACTATCGTTTTGAAGCGGCACAACATCGTTTGGTGGGTGATCGTACTCGTCGTGTATTCGGTTTGGGCGATGAGCTTGTAGTGCGTGTTGTTCGTGTGGATTTGGAAAACCGTAAAATCGATTTTGAATTGGAATCAGATAATGCGATTCGCCGCCCCAAAAAATCTATAGTTCCGATTGTTGTAAAAAAAGCTGAAAAGAAAAAGGCGCGTACGACTGAAAGCACAAAAGCTGCCAGTGGTAAATCATCCGGTAAAAAATCAGCAGCTTCAGCCCAATCATCAAAAGCTGGCAAAACTGCCAAGGCGAATAAAAAGTCTGCTGGAAAAAGCCCTTCAACTAAAACGCCGTCTGGCAAATCATTAGTCACAAAAAAAGCAGCGACAAAAAAGCCGACAGCAAAAACACCTGCACAAACCAAAGCTGAAAAAATTTCAGCAGCAAAGAAATCTGCTGAGTTAATTGCTCCGGTTGCAAAATCAGCTGCGGCAAAAAAGGTTGAAAGCAAGTCGGCAGGTGGCGAAACAGTGGCTGCAAAGTCGTTAACGACGAAAGCAAAAAAATCCAGCGAGGCTACTAATGGCGAGCAAACTCAAAAAACTTCGCGCAAGAAGGCGGCATCAACAGTCCAGCAACCTGCGTCCTCAAAAGCTTCGTCATTCGTTGCTAAGACGAAAGCTATTGTTAAAAAAGCGCTGGGTAAATCTGACGACTAGACTCAGTCGCTGGCTTAAGCTGGATACTGACATTAAAACCCAAGATGATTTGTTTGACCGTTAAAAAACTATTTGGATAACAGCATTTGAAAAACGAACATATTTTTGGCCTGCATTCTGTGCAAGCCTTATTAAAAAGTGCACCCCAGCGGGTACTTGAAGTATTTATGGTACAAGGTCGTAACGACCAACGCCTGACAAAAATTTTAAATCTTGCACAAAGCAACGATATCAGCTGCAAAATTGTTGAGCGTAAAAAACTGGATGAATTAGTAGGCGATGAAAATCATCAGGGCGTGGTAGCTATATGCACGCCCGGTGAAGTCCATGATGAAAAATTCCTGTTCGAACTTATCGATAATTTAAACGAGCCCGCGTTTGTATTGATTTTAGATGGCGTGACAGATCCGCATAATCTCGGTGCTTGTATGCGTACTGCTGAAGCAGCAGGTGTGCATGTAGTTGTTGTCCCCAAAGACAAATCGGTAGGTTTAACACCCGTTGCACGTAAAGTCGCTTGCGGTGCTGCAGAGGTATTGCCGCTCGTGCCCGTTACCAATCTTGCGCGTACATTAAAAAAATTGCAGGAAAAAGGTATCTGGTTATTTGGCGCCGCCGGTGAAGCAGATGGCTCGGTTTACCAGGCAAATTTAACCGGCAACATAGGCGTACTCATGGGGGCAGAAGGCGATGGCTTGCGTCGTTTAACGCAAGAAACCTGTGATCACCTGATTAATATTCCTATGGCGGGAACCGTAAGTAGCTTGAACGTTTCTGTTGCTACAGGTGTGGTGCTGTTTGAGGCTGTACGTCAACGCAGCAAGTAAAGTGAGTATGCAAAAACTAACGAGTAACCTAAAAAGAGCCACAAAAGTGGCTCTTTTTTTTAACTCACTTTAATAAATTAACCTGAACTTTCTGATTTTTATCCAAGGTAAATTTAGCGCTTGTGAAGCTTGGTGGTGCTATTTCTTTGCTCTTGCTGCTGGTGCCATAAGGTTCTGCTGGCATGGCGCCGTTGAAATCCATTTTTCCGTTGTCATTTACATCCTGATAAGCTTTTACGGCGTATTCGCCTGCGGGAACATCACCAAAATTTACTTGTACGGTTTTTTTATCTACGCTCACTCTTTGGCGTGCGACAAAATTTTCATTTGCGTTAAAACCTTTTTCGTCCTTGTAGAGCGAAAAATACAGCGTGCCTTTTATATCTTGAATATTTTCTACCTCTACTATCAGTTCGGCAGCAGAAAGGTTAGTGCTGACAAGTAAAGCCATAAGTGAGGCGCTAGCAATAAACAGTTTAGGTTTGTTCATGATGTATCCTTATTGATTTGTGTATGTATTGATAAAGCTAAATTCAGTTATTTCGCATAGCCATCAGCGCGGCGATTTAAGGCAATACGGCTTAACAGGAAGCTGATTGCAGCTGCCAATATGCCCAGTGGTGCGGCCAGGTAGGCGAACACAAAGAATGCAAATTTAGTCGCCGCAAAGCTGGAGTAGATGTAGGCTAAGCCGTTAAAGAAACCTTGCGGGTCGGCGAGCATAATATAGGAAACCAGATTTTCCAATTGGTCGCTAATAGGTGCAATCGCGGAAATTAATGCACATATCACCATAACTTTTCGCCCTTTACTTTCTGCTACGAATAAACGCGAGATAAGAACCAGCGCAAAACTGTGCAACAAAAGTGTGGATAAAATAAATAGCGAATCTATATGTTGGGTTTGCAGGTATTTGTTGAGCGTGCCATGCTCGATCAAAAATGCGTACCAGGTTTTTAATTGTTCTGGATTAAACGACAATTGCGCTACAAAGTAGGGAACAGGAAACTTGGATGCAACATAGCTTTCGGTCAAAATCCGCGATGCCCAGAGGTTAAATACTAATGAGGCTACTGTGAGCAAAACCAGCGTGAGTGTTTTGGGTGAATGTAAAAAATAACGATAAAGTGCTTTCATGGAATACTCCTTGGGTGCCTTGCGATTGATGCGGTGTTGCAAAAAATTGTTTGTCTTGTTGGATTCATTTTGGGCGGATTTGGTATCCGCAACAATATCGATAGCGGTATAGGAGCTATACAGAATTGGATAACTCGAATCGGTTAAATTTTGATTGGAGCTTGGTGCAGGCGTTTTTGGCCGTGGTTGAGCACGGCGCGGTGGCGCGTGCAGCCGAGGCTATAGGTGCAACCCAGCCAACCCTGAGCCGGCAAATTGCAGCATTGGAGGCAGAGATTGGTGCGGCTTTATTTACGCGCGGTGCGCGCGGCAGTGTGCTGACGGCGGCGGGCGAAGCGCTGGTATACCCTGCAAAACAAATGCAGCAGGCGGCCCATTCGCTACAGCTCGCGGCCTCCGGCCAAAGCCAATCGCTTAAGGGTACGGTGCGGATTACGGCGAGTGAATTGACCAGTACTTTTTTGCTACCACCGATTCTGGCGAGCTTGCGTCATAAGTATCCCGACATTCAACTCGAAATTGTGGCCAATAATTCGCTGGATAATTTGCTGGAGCGTGAGGCTGATATCGCCATTCGCATGACCAAGCCTGAACAAGATACGCTTGTTGCACGTCACCTGGGTAATTTAAAAATGGGCGGTTACGCGAGCAAAGCTTATTTAGAGCAAAAAAATATTCCGTTTTCGCCCGACACTATGGGCGAGTTTGACTGGATTGGTTACGACAAAAACCCGGCCATCATCAAACACACTCGCGCCCTGGGCGTTGAATTGACACGCGAATCTTTCGCTGTGCGCTGCGATAATCAACTTGTTTGTTGGCAGGCGATGCTGGATGGAATGGGGATAGGATTTGGTTTTGTATTATTGGCTGCGCGCCATCCACAACTCGTGCGCGTACTGCCGGAGAATTGGATTGGCGATTCGCCGGTTTGGTTAACCGCTCCGCTGGAGTTACGTAGCAATCCGCGCATACGTGCAGTCTATGATCATTTGGCTGAGCATTTAATTGCGCTAATCAACGACCAAAAAGCTCAATAATTTTATTAACGATAAAGAGATTGTTTATATGAAAAATATTCTGTTAGCGGTATTCGCCTGTTTAATTCTTAACGCTTGTGCACCTAAAGTAGGGAGCCCTGAATGGTGTGAAAAAATGGAAAAGAAATCCAAAGGCGATTGGACGGCAAATGAAGCTAAAGATTACGCAAAGCACTGCATTTTTAAATGATTATTCAAAAAGCATTCCAGTGCGTGGATGAAAATCATTTTGAAAACCTATTAGTAAATACTTAATGTCATTTCGACACTATTCAAGAATATAACCAAACGCCCAAATTTAATTTGAGGTAAACGGTTTCATCTATAAGGTGTTCTTATCGAAGACAGGCGGAGGACTGGGGCAGCTGCTATGATTAGCTAAAATATAAGTATATGTGACTGGAATTTTCGTTTCAGTTCGCAGGGCCTCTCCAGCAGTACGAGCAATAATAATGAAAAATACTTTTCTGAATTTGCACGAAGTTATTTTAATTCTCACCTTTGCAGAAACCTTGTTGCTTTGTGCGTTGTTTAAGCTCATGCCCAGCAAGCAGGTTCAGTCGCGCAATTTACTATCACTATTCTTTTTCCTTGTTGCCGGTACGCTTGTTGCCACTACAGTGACGTGGAATAGCTATATGCAGACGGTGGAGATAGCGACCTGGAGTTTAGTTCCCCTGGTTTTATCCTGTTGTTTATTGCTGCAGGGGCCGACTTTATATTTTTATTTGCGCTCCTTATCTGAACCTTTGGATATTTTTCAGTGGCGCAATCTGCTTCACCTTGTTCCAGCAATGGTGGTATCTGTATTAATTATTGTTTTCAGGGTCAATGTTATTGCATGGCTTCCGTGGAATTGGCCAAACCTGGCAGCAATTGATCGCGCTGTCATTAAATTTATTTGGGCGATAGTGCGTTGTTTGCCACTGGTTTACGTGCTTGCGTGTTTTTACGCTGAATACCGTTTGCGCCAACGCCAAAAACAAATCTATTCGATGATTGCCAGCAATGAATTGCGCTGGGCGGAGATTGTACTGGGAGGATTTTTTATTCACTGGTTATGGTCTTTCGTTGGCTATTTTGCCGGTGGCTATCTCAGTGGTGACATGAATGATTTGGTAGGCACGCTCAATAATTATTTCACTGTTGTTTTAGTCAATGTGCTCTTTGTGTTTGGTCTGGTCAACACGCGCCAATTGTTGCACGAGGTGGCGGTAGAGGTGCCCGTTAAGGTTGCTGAACTTCCACACCTGGACGAAAAAATTATTCTTATTGACCGGGCGATGCAAGAACAAAAATTGTATCTGGAGAGCCAGTTAAACCTTGAACGTTTTTCTGAACAAATTGGCCTGCGTGCGCGTGATGTGTCTACGATTATTAACGCCCACTATGGCTCCAATTTTTTTGAATTTGTGAATGCTTATCGTATCGAGGAAGCCAAACGTTTGTTGGTTGCAGATGAAAGTAAAGAAGATACGATTCTGGATATTATTTATAAATCCGGCTTCAACAGTCAGTCGGCATTCCATCGTTTTTTTAAGCGCATTGTAGGTATGACACCTTCACAGTATCGTGCACGCCAGCGTGGTGATCAGCACTAAAATAAAAAGGCGCCTTGTGAGGGCGCCTAAGCAGGATGTGAAATTGTTGTGCGGGGAGTGCGTTTATTTCACGCCCTTGGTAATGCTGAACCAGTTGAGATTCCAACCACCGTTGTTGGCTTTAATACCAAACTTATGAACACCTGCAGTGAGCGTGATGGTGCTTTTCACAGTGGTCCAGGTTTGCCAGCCGCCGGTGTTAGGCAGATACAAAGTCGTGTAGGAAGGTACGCCGCCAGCTTCTTCAAAGGATAGTGAACCGCCGCCCGTTGCGCTCGCCACGCGGAATTCCACCGTATAAGTGCCAGTTTCGGGAATATTCACACCCGTGGTTGCGTATGACAGCCAATCGCCTGCATCTATGTAGCCCACGTTCAAGCCTCCGCCGACATCGCTGGTGCCTTCAGTTTGAACGCCGCTCATTTGCGAGAAGCTTTCTGCCTGAATGGTAGCGAGTGGTGTAGAGCCGGATGAGCTGGAAGAACCGCTGGAGCTTGAGCCGGAGCCTTCTACCTTAATCCAGTTAAGATTGAAGCCGCCAGTTTTAGCTGCGATACCAAGGCTTTGCTTGCCGGCAGGCAATTGCACCGAGTGGGAAACAGTAGTCCAGGTTTGCCAACCACCGGTAGCAGGAACATTGACCGTACCATAGACCGGAGTTCCACCCGCTTTTTCCAGCTGGATCACGCCACCCGCTGCGGCAGCAGCCACACGGTACGAAACTGTATAAGTACCGGCGGTGGGAATGTCCACGTCGTACTTCATCCAATCGCCCGTATCTATGTAACCCAGGTTTGAGCCACCGCCAGTATCGCTGGTGGTTTCGGTTTTAACGCCGCTCATATCGCAATAGGCTTCCGCCTGGACAGTGCCGGGCAGTGCAACTTCAGCGCAACCAGATCCACCACCACCACCGCCACCTGCTTGTGGCCAATGGGAAATAATATCTTTCGCTAAAGCACCAGACGCAGTGAGCTGATTGTTCGCCCAACCTGAGGCACCAGTGTTTGGAGTCAGTGCAGATGCACCTTCTGCTTTATCACTTACCGCCCAGTTGGCATTGCTGATGTTGTTCTTCTTCATGAAGTCCACCCATGCCCAGGTTTCACCGCTGTTCACGCCGCCGTTACCGTCAGCGTTTACAGAGCCCCATTCGGTAACGAATAGCGGAATGCCTGCATTTAAGGCGCCTTGCGCGGTATCACGCAGCCATTGGCCGTGGGTTCCGGCATAAAAGTGAAGGGTATAGGCAATGTTTTCGTAGCCGGTAATTCGGTTGGCTGCAGCTTCATCCACGCGCTGTGACCATGAGCGGGTGCCTACAATGATTAGGTTTTTTGCACCCGTATTGCGAATGGCTGGAATCACTTGCAAGGCGTAGGGCTTGATTTGCGAATCCCAATAAACATCGCTCCAGGGCTCGTTAAAAATCTCAAAAATTACGTTAGGAGTGTTTTTGTAGGTTTGTGCCATTTCGGTAAAAAAGCTGATAGCGGCACTGGTGATATTTCCGCCCACATGGTGAGTGTGCCAATCGATAATAACGTACATATCGTTGGCAACTGCTGCATCAACCACGGCTTTAACACGAGCTTTGTGCATGGCCGGGTTGGCCAGAACGCTATCCGCACCGCCTTCTTCTACCGCAATGGCTGCGCGAATTAATTTTGCGTTCCAGTCTGTCGCAAGCCAGCCTACGGTGCTGCCGTTGTAATATTTTTCAAAGCCCCAAATGTCCCAAAACAGGCTCATCCCGGAAACACTTCCCGGCTTACCGCCAAATAGCACTTGGTTGCCCTGGGTCGTGATAGGTTCAACTGCGGCGTTGGCGCTCATAGCCAAGGCTATACCGCAAGCTGCACTGATTAGGGTTTTGGTGTGAGATAAACGCCCGGCCGAGCGCATCCACTGTGAAAGGATTCTATTCATATCGAGTTTCTCAAATCTTTATTGTTGTGGAGTTTCAACACCCGAAATCGGGAGGATTAGAGGTGTCGGCTGTTGGATCGCCTCTGTAAGCATTTGGGCCTGAAGGTCTTGATGACTTATTGTTATTCTTCCTCGCTGTTGGATTCAGTGGCACTTGGCTGACAGCAGGTAGGGACGAGTATCAATTTGGAGGGGGTAGGGAACCACCTACTTTAAGGAAAAACCCAAAGTGGGAGGTGCCATGTTGGGTGTGGAGGAAAGTGAAAGCATGACGCAAGAACTGATCCTTAGGCTGTGTCGTCGAAATTAAATAAAAAGATTCTAAGCCATTACTTGAAAAAAAAGACGACTGGTCATATTATTGCCCCCATGAGCAAACGCGAACTTAAAAAAGATTATTTACTTGAGGCTGGAATCAAGGTCATGGCTACCCGTGGCTATAACGGTACCAGCATTCAAGACATAGTCGACGCTGCCAATGTGCCCAAAGGGTCTTTCTACACTTACTTTAAAAGTAAGGAAGACTTTGCCCTTGCTGCCATTGAAATGGTTGCAGAAGAGCGCATTCAGGCCAGCAAGCGTCTGGTGGGCGACCGCAAGGTTCCGCCGCTTGAACGCTTAAAGAATTTCTTTGAAAGCAGTGTGCCGGGCTGTGATTCCAATCTCAACGGCGGCTGTTTTATTGGCAATATGTGCCAGGAAATGTCGGATTCTAACGAAGCTATTCGGATCAAGGTGCGGCAAATGATGCGCAACAAGACCCAAATG
This sequence comes from Cellvibrio zantedeschiae, assembly GCF_014652535.1. Lineage (NCBI taxonomy): Bacteria > Pseudomonadati > Pseudomonadota > Gammaproteobacteria > Cellvibrionales > Cellvibrionaceae > Cellvibrio > Cellvibrio zantedeschiae. The sequence continues at coordinate 218,461 of NZ_BMYZ01000002.1, forward strand.
GTGGAGGACTTGTTGGAAGAAGCGAGACTGGATGGGAGCCTGAAAAGCTCTGTTTCCGCAAGCGCGCTCGCTGAATTCTTGTTTAATGCCTGGGAAGGCACCTTGATGCGTATGAAAGCAACCAAGTGTCGCGAACCTCTCGATGCTTTTTTATTGACCCTGCCTAGTCTTTTAGGCAATTAACATCTTACAAATTGATTCTTAGGTAATTAAGCGCACTTAATTATCTGCTAACGACCTATATCCTCGCCCTATTAATGCTCCATCAACGGTGGCCAAAAGCCGCATAAACGCTGGATCAAAAAGAAGACGACTGGTCATTTAAGTGGTGAAATTTATGAATGGTTTGATCGATTCCAAGGAATATGCACTCGCACCCGCTGGATTTTCAGTTGCAAATACCCAGTCGCTTCCTGAATTTGGCCCGTCTGTTATTCAACCTTTTAACAGTGCAGCGCCCGCTTCGGCTCAATGCACCCACACCCAAACTACGGTGTTCTTGCAAAACTTACTTTACGTTCGTGCTTTGTTGCTGCAAATCTTTGCGGTTATTTTATTGATTGCTGTTAGCCATTTTGCGCATGCAGACAATAGCGATTATTTGGTGAAGAGCCCGCAAACAGAGTGGCTGCAATTGGCTTCTTTGGTGGATGATGAAAAGCGTCCGCTAATCACGGCTGATGCGAAAAAAAGCAAGACCAGTTGGGCGCTAGCCTTTGACAACGACCTGTTGGCACCTGGCCATCGCGATCGCGATTATACCTATGGCACCAACCTGACTTACTCAGGGGAAAGTGCAGCCCATGCGGACATCTCCCTCAAAACTCCACTGGCTGCTATTGATCGGTTGTTAAAGGTTGATCATTTGGGCTCGGTGAATAATTACAGTGTTGAGGTGGGGTTATATGGATTTACGCCAAAAGAACTTGAGCGTACGACCATTAACGAGACTGATCGCCCCTACGCGAGCCTCGTGTATTTTTCCAGCTCCCACGAGCAGATAGACACAGCCAACAATGTGGCCTGGAATACGACCTTAACCATAGGGTTATTAGGGCTTAGCTTTGTGGGCGATTTACAAAATGCAGCTCACCAAAGTACCGAAAGCAAAGATGCGCGCGGCTGGAACCATCAAATCAGCGATGGTGGCGAGCTGACCGGGCGCTATGTGATTGCGCGACAGGATTATCTGGACATCTCGTCAGATTCGCTTGAATTGAAAAGCACGTTGCAAGCGTCAGTTGGCTATTTGACTGAAACCAGTTGGGGGTTAAGTCTTCGCGCGGGAAAAATTGTTAGCCCCTGGGCGAGTTTCAACCCTGATTTAATCAGCTATGGTGAAAAATCGACTTACAGCAATAACACCTCAAGTACCAATGAGCATTATTTCTGGGCGGGTTTTGCCTTAAAAGCGCGGTTCTACAATGCTTTTTTACAAGGACAATTCCGCGATTCAGATTTTTCTTACTCCTATTCTGGTTTGCGCCCTGTTATAGCTGAGGCATGGGCAGGCTACACCTATGCCTTTCGGCAAGGTTATCGCGTGAGCTATGTGTTACGCGCGCAATCCTCGGAAATCAAGCACGGGGATGGTGACCGGAATGTGGTCTGGGGTGGATTAATTTTCGCCAAAACAATTTAGCTCAAGCATATTTAGGCAATAAAAAAGGCGAAATCCGAAGATTTCGCCTTTTTAGCTGTCATATAGCGACCTGAATCGCCAATAAACTACCTAATTAGATAGCTTGAATATTTTCAGCTTGTGGGCCTTTTTGGCCTTGAGTTACGGTGAAGCTAACTTTCTGGCCTTCAGTCAAGGTTTTGAAACCTGTACCCGCAATAGCGCTGAAGTGAGCAAAAACGTCTGCACCAGATTCTTGTTGAATGAAACCGAAACCTTTAGCTTCGTTGAACCATTTTACGGTGCCAGTAGTAGTCTTAGACATGATATTACCTATATACAAAAGTGATTTTACCCGGAAGGGCGTTGTGCTGAAAATTCGGGAATTACTTATGTTACAGGACGAGTACTAGATTGGAACTTCGAAGTGATGCATAAATATTAAGCGTGCTTTCAAGCTCCGGCCAGTCTACAGACGTTTGCAGTAATGTCAATCGCTGGGCCTTCAGGCAAGGCGGGTTACTCCCGCCAATGTTCCCTAATCCAATCGCAAGGCAATACATAACGTTTAATGTAGCGCCAACGCTCTTTGGGCGAAAATGAATTCGCAAGCGCGTTGGCAATATGTTGTTTTCCACTTTGGAATGGGTGGAAATCCTCATCCCAGCGCCCCAAAATAATATCGCTGGGATTAGGGCCGCCGGGAAAAGTAACTACTTTTGCAGCCTTCGGAAATTTCGCCCTTACAAAATAGCGCAGCGGAAAAATCGGCAAGCAGTGCAAACGAAAATGGCGTGTCCAATTCTCCGGCCAAAATTTAATTCCTCCCGTCACTGATGATGTAATGTAATGCTGTTCAAATTTATATTTATCCGCAATGCTTTGGGCTGATGCGCGGAAATTTTTCAATATGTGGCTATTTTTTCCAACGGGAAATCTAAAGATTGATGTTTGCCCCATGCCAGAAAAAGGTTTGGCCCAATTGCGAGCTAGAATCACATCATCTGGAGAACCGTAACTAAAATAATCGTCGATATTATTAATAATCACCGAGTCCAAATCTACAAATAACACCGGGCCAGAAAGCCCACCCAACTCTGCGCCCCAGAGTGCAACCTTTGGCCATTTTCCAATAGTGCGCTCAGGATGTTCGCAACCCAACTCAGGTAGCTGACGCGTTTCAACTTCCGGCCGCAGGCCGAGAGGATTATCGGTGAAACATACCAAGCGAAACTCACCGGTAATATTACGCTTCGCCATAGCGTAAAGCCTGTTTACATATTCGGGGCCAAATTTTTTTCCCCATTTCATACAAATAATAATTTTTTGCGAATTCATCAAGGCCTCATATCCTCAAGGCTAATTAAAGTTTATTAATGCTTAAGCAGGAATCTTAACAGCCGTGAAAATAAACCGCGTTTGCTGTACTGCCAGCAGAGTTCTAATTTGTTCCAGTGAATATTATTAAATAATTGTTGGCGATAGTTTTCTTTCTGTTGCGCATAGAGGTTCGGTTTCAATCGCCGTAAATCACGCATGACAACATAGTGCGTACGCGCGCAATAATGGCTGAATGCAAGGCGAATCTTGCTGGAAAGTTGCGGATGTTTTTGCAGCCATAAATCTAAAATTCCAGCGCAACCTAGTGCAGCATCTTCAATCTTTTTTTCGCTAGTGGTAGCAAGTATGCTGCCTTGTCGCTGTCGGTAAGCTACCCAAACTTGCGGGCAATAAAAATAGCTGCTTACGCGCAAAGCCAAGCGCGGTGTGGTAACCATATCTTCCATGTAACGCCCGGGTGGAAAGCGTAAATCCTCGCCCCAGAGACTACGTTTTGAAATTTTCGACCACGCGTGCAATTCTCCTTTTTTATATAAACCGTAAAATAGGGCGACGGGATCTCGCAAGAGTGTGTTGGGTTCACCCACGAAAGACACACGGTGATCTTCGCCGCGTAATTTATGTTTTAGACGCTGGCGCTCGCGCAATACGCGGAAATCACACATCACCAAATCCGGCGAGTGGTCGTCCACAATAGTTTTTAATTGTTGGATTGCGCCTGCTTCCATAAGATCATCGGAATCCAAAAACCACAGGTAAGTGCCTTGTGCTGCTTCCAACATGGAATTGCGCGCTGCGCTCAAACCGCTGTTTTTGTTGTGTTGCATTATTTTTATGGGAATGGAGACTTGTGCGATAAACCCGGTCAGCACCTTAAGCGAATTATCGGTGGAGCAATCATCAAGGAGGATAATTTCAATGCGGCTATCCACTTGCGATAAGACCGAAGCAAGGCACTCGCGTAAATAGTCTTCAACGTTGTAAACCGGAATAAGAATGCTCAACCAATATTTAGCTTTCATACTTCTTATTTAGTAAAACAGCGATTCGCGAAATACAGCTTCTGGTTGGCGAATTAGCGATAAAAATAGGTTTTCATAATTGCTCACCATGCGGTCCAGACTAAAATATTGCATCGCACGCGCCTGCGCGTTTTTGGCGAGCTGATCGGTAAAGTAACTATTGACGAGAGCTATGTGTAAACTGTTGGCGAGTGATTCGGGAGAGTTTGGTGTTGCTAATAATCCGTCAACACTTTGCTGGATAAGCTCGCCTACACCCACCACGTCTGAGCCTACAACTACGCACCCGGACGCCATGCCTTCGCACACAGACAAAGGCATTCCCTCGTAATGGGTGGCCAATACGCAAACTTTATTTTTGGCTAATAACTCGGGTACATTTTTACTAAATCCTAAAAACTTAACCTGATCCTTAAGCTGTAGTTCCTTCACCAGTTTTTTGGCTCGCTTTATATGTTTCTTGCTGCCTGCGCCAGCCAAATATAGTGGAGGAAACATATTTTTTTCACGTAAGAGCGCGACCGCTTTAATCAACGTAAGGTGATCTTTTTGTTTTGCAAAACGCGCCGCCATCACAATGCCATTTTCGCGCTCTCTAAGTGGAATAGATGTGCTTGGATCGTAGGGCAATAAATTAATGCCGTTATTGATGGTAATAGTTTTTTCGGCGGGAAATTTCAATCGTAACAATTCTTGCCGCACACCCTCGGAACAGCCCACAATTTTATCGGTGTACCGTGCTAACCATCGTGCTTGAAACAAGCGCCAGGGTGTGTAGCGCTCGCGGGAATTATGTTCAACGTGAATCAAATGCGGAACGCCAGCAATTAGCCCTGCGTATCGACCCCACAAATGTTCACTAAAACCGTGGCACACAATAATGTCGGGTTTGAATTGTCGGCAAATTTTTACCAACGCAAAAATGGTGGCAATGCTTGACCAACTGGTTACGCACTCAACCGGGATTTCCTGATCGCGCAATTGCTGTATTTTTTTGTCGTGTTTGGCTTTTTTGCGACGCAACACTAATAAGCTTTCAAATTGTGGATTACCCAAACTGGCTTTTACCAATTCGATTGCCACGGACGTGGAGCCGGAAAATCCGCCCGTCACAAAATGAATAACTTTTAGCGAGCCCATGCGAACACTCTTGCCAAATGGTGGCGCATGGCGTAACACCTGCGCCTGAATAGCGCTATTTGACAAGAATTTGATGTTAGATTTATGACAGTGACAACTTATACTTAAATTTCACCAGCAAGCGAGTCTGGACACTTGTTTTAGTTTGCGCTTGAGATGGTTTTACGAAGTAGCTTTTTTTGGAAATAAGCTATACCAAACTGGCCAGCACACAAGCCATATGAGCAGAACCCAAAAAATATACTGAAACCAGTCGTAAAGTAATTTGGTTTTTTCAGGTTGGTTTACGTAGCTGATAGCGAGAAATAGCAAAGCTGCTGCTATGGCTCCCGCTGCAACGCCTTTTAGCCATTGTTTCCATTCATCCAGGGTATGGCTCCAACCATATTTTTGTTCTGCTTCAATTTTTTCACCCGATTGAAATTTATAGGCCGCGTATTGATCTAGCCACTTTATTAGTGGGCCACCATAAACGACTGTGAATCCGAGATACACAGCGGCAAGCCCGTGGGCGAATTCAGCGGTAGCACCATGGTGAAGATCAATTGCTGTTGCAACTAATAGGATAAGATCCAGCAGGGGAACACAAAGCAAAACAGCTTTACTTGTTTTTGGAAATTTCAAAGCGTATCGAATAAATAAACCCAAAAATAGAATAATCCAAAACCCTATTTCGCATCCAACAATCAACCACAAAAGCATTTTAGATTTCCTAATTTTCAAACTTATATTGACGACACGTTTGCTTCTTTAGGAGCGAGTAAGTTAAAGGCTTAAGTAATGGGAGTGGATCAAATGAATTATTAATCATGCACCAAAAAATAAGCCGCGCTCTCTAATCTACTTTGTAAAATAGCTTTTATTAAAATGCCCTGACACCATATGAGTTGGTGTGAATTGCATATTGAATCCCGTGGATAAGTCTAGGATTACCTCTTATAAAAACGAAAATCTCACAGTTAATTAAGTGCTCATTTTAATGTGCTGGCTTCGTTATAAGCGCTTACAGATTCAGAATATTGAACTGATTTTAATATAATAGGCATGTATCGTATTTTACGTTTTTGGGATATAGCTATTTTATAATTTGATAAGCTGCCTCTTGCTCCGCAATGCTGCCGGCAGGTTCCAGAGGAATCTTCGGTTAACGTGTCAGTTAATGTTAAATATTCATTGTCGGAAGAGATTTTCAATGTACAAGGTTGCATTTCGCTGACTATAGGTTTTTCGTTACTTTTATAGATATATGAACCATTGTCGTATTTAGCTATGCCCCATATAGAACATGCATGACCATTTGCAAATTTTAGTGCAGCTCTAAAATAAACAGCGTCAGATGAATATCGAACTATCTCTACAACATCCTCTGAGGTAAATTTCTCACCTGACCCATCATAAAGCATGTTCTCAAATCTACGTTTATAAACTCCTTCAATAGAATTAATTTTATCTTCAGGGGTAGTATCGGCTGCACAAGAAAACGATAAAAAAATAAATGCAATGAGAGCAATAACATATTTAGTTAAGTTTGTCATTTATAGATCCTAGGTATGTGGGGGCTAACTTAAACTGCACCAACTATATAATCCTCAAGATCCAATTCCAATTGCTTTGTAGTACTGCGCTCGAGTTTTATATTTTTGTATATCAAAAATAGTCCTTCTCGATAAGGAGTGACTTTTAGCTTGGTAAAACACTTACTCTTTTACCCGCAATTCAGGATTGTTTTTCAGCATAAACAAATAGCTGTCGATCATAACTTCTGCGTAGTTATCTAAATCAAAACTACCGGGCAGGAATAACCAGTTGCTGATCAAGCCGGTAATAAGTGCGTGATTAGCAATGGCTGCCTGATGCACATTTAAATTGGTGGGAAGTTGGCCTTTATCGATAGCGTTTTTTAAACATTGTTCAATGTCTTGCAAATACTCGAGGCTGGCAGTTTGGCGGCGAATCTCCAGTTGTTTGGCTTCACTATTGAGTTCACACTTGAACAACAAAATGCTGAGTACGCGTTTACGGCGCGGGTTGCGGGTGGTGTCCCTGAGCACTTGTATCCAAAAGTCGCGCAATTTACCCAGTGGATTGGGTTCGTTTTGGTCCGCACAGGCATCGGTAAGGTTTTCCAGGGGCAAGCGTACGCGGTCTGCCATGGCTTCTAACAAGTCGCTTTTGTTTTTGAAATGCCAATAAATGGCACCGCGTGAGAGGCCTGCAGCTTCGGCGATATCCATCAAGCTGGTTTGGCCAAAGCCTTTTTCAAAAAATACTTTCTCTGCCGCATCCAGTAATTGGTTGCGGGTTTCAATAGCATCTTCTTTGGTTTTGCGTGCCACGGATTTTCCTGATGTCGATTGGAGATAATTTGGATATAAACATTCACGAGTGTATGTATTTTATATTCATAGCATATTCATTCGTCAATGCCGTTTTGCAAGCTTTGCCATTGAAAAGGAATAAACAGGGTTAATATGTGCAAAGATTGTTAATGTTGTGATTTTGTCGGCGGTTTAAGTTGAAACCAGTGCAGTATTTCGCTGTAATACAAATACATTCACAAGTGTATGTATAAATTCTAGTCTCGATAGTTAGTGCCATGCCGGCACACTTATAGGGATTGCGTTTTTGGAAGAGGTGTACCATGTCGCGTAGCAAATATTTAACCTTATTGGTTGCAGGATCTATTGGGCTTTTGTCGGCTTGTGGCCCCAAGGCGCCCGCAGGTGCGGGTGATGCTCCGCCTGCAGAAGTGGGCGTGGTGGTTGTCGGCGAATCTTCCGCCACTATTACCTCGGAGTTGCCGGGACGAACCTCTGCCTATCGCAAAGCTGAAGTGCGCCCGCAAGTGAGCGGCATCATCCAGAAGCGTCTGTTTACCGAAGGCGCTGAAGTCAAAGCCGGTACCCAGCTGTACCAAATCGACCCCGCCAGTTATGAGGCGGCGCTTTCCAGTGCGGAAGCCGACCTGAGCCGCGCACAAGCCAATTTCACCACCGCCAAGGCGCGCCACAATCGTGTGCAAAGCCTTGGTGCTAGCAAAGTCATTAGCCAGCAAGATCTGGACGATTCAGTTGCTGCACTAGCGCAAGCCCAGTCGGGTGTGGAGATTGCCAAAGCCTCCGCAGAGAATGCGCGCATCAACCTTAAATATACGAAAGTCCTGGCGCCCATAAGCGGTGTTATCGGCAAATCCAGCGTCACTGAGGGTGCCTTGGTCAGCGCCGGGCAAGCGCAAGTCTTGGCAACCATCCAGCAGCTTGATCCGATCTATGTTGATGTCTCCCAATCGGTCGATGAAATGCTCAAGCTTCGTCGCCAAATTAAAAATGGCAAGCTGTCTGCGCCCGGCGAAGCTAAAGTGAAATTACTCTTAAGTGATAGCTCGCCTTATGTACAAGAAGGGCGTTTGCAATTCTCCGAAGTTGGCGTAAGTGAAACTACAGGTACGGTGGTGTTGCGCGCGCTTTTCCCCAACCCCGATAAATTATTGCTGCCAGGCATGTTTGTGCGTGCAGAGCTGCAAGATGGCGTTCACGCCAAAGCAATCCTGATTCCGCAGCAAGGTGTAACGCGTGATCGTTCCGGTGGTGCAACAACCTTGGTGGTCAATAAAGAAAGCAAAGTTGAGCTTCGCCCGATTAAAACCAGCACAACACTTGGCGATAAATGGCTAGTGGAGGAAGGTTTGGCCGTTGGCGAGCAGGTGATCGTAGAAGGATTGCAGAAAGCAAAACCGGGTGCGACTGTGAAGGCAGTGCCTGCAAAAATCGCGACTAAAACCGGGGAGTAATTAGCATGGCGAAGTTCTTTATTGATCGCCCGGTATTCGCCTGGGTAATCGCGATTTTAATTATGCTGGCCGGTGCGCTTTCGATTTTTCGTTTGCCCATCGCCCAGTACCCGGAAGTTGCACCGCCGTCGGTGAGTATTAGCGCTAACTACCCGGGTGCTTCTGCACAAACTGTTCAAGATACTGTGATCCAAATTATCGAGCAGGGCTTAACGGGTATCGATAATGTGCAATACATGTCATCCACCAGTGAGTCGACCGGATCGGGTGGTGTAACCCTGACCTTCCTTGCAGGCACCAATCCGGATATCGCACAAGTTCAAGTGCAAAATAAATTGCAAACCGTTATGCCCTTGTTGCCGCAAGAAGTTCAGCAGCAAGGCATTCGCGTGACCAAATCTTCCGCAGGCTTTTTGTTGATTATTGGTTTCGTGTCTGCCGATGGCCGTATGGATAAATACGATATTGCCGACTACGTTGCCGCCAACGTGCAAGATCAACTCAGCCGCGTAAACGGTGTTGGGCAAATCACATTGTTTGGTTCGCAATACGCCATGCGTGTGTGGTTGGATGCAAACAAGCTCGCTACCTTTAATTTAACTACAACCGATGTTACTGCAGCGATCAAAGCGCAAAACGCGCAAATTGCAGCGGGTGAATTGGGCGGCACACCTGCATTGCCGGGCCAGCAAATCAACGCGAGTATCGTGGTGCAAACGCGCCTTTCTACACCCGAACAATTTAAAAATATTTTGTTGCGTGTAAATAACGACGGCTCGCAAATTCGTTTAGGAGATGTAGCGCGAGTTGAACTCGGTGGTGAAAATTATCAATTTGAAACCGAGTACAACAATCGCGCCGCAACAGGTATGGCAATTACCCTGGCGGCAGGGGCAAATGCGTTGGATACAGCCGATGCAGTGCGCGCGCGCATTAAAGATCTCTCGGCATTTTTTCCGCAGGGAATGGAAGTGGTTTATCCCATGGATACCACACCTTTCGTTCGCCTCTCCATCAAAGCTGTAGTTGAAACCCTGGTTGAAGCAATCATCCTCGTGTTTTTGGTGATGTATTTATTCCTGCAAAATTTCCGCGCAACTTTAATTCCTACTATTGCAGTGCCTATAGTGTTGCTGGGTACTTTTGGTGTGCTTTCTGTTTGTGGATTTTCAATTAACACGCTCACCATGTTTGCCATGGTGCTCGCCATTGGTTTATTGGTGGACGATGCCATTGTGGTGGTAGAAAACGTAGAGCGGGTGATGGCAGAAGAGGGGTTATCGCCGCGCGAAGCTACGCGAAAATCCATGGGGCAAATTACCAGCGCTCTAATTGGTATCGCATTGGTGCTGGCTGCGGTGTTTGTGCCCATGGCATTTTTTGGTGGATCGACAGGCGTTATTTATCGCCAGTTTTCTATCACTATTGTGTCGGCTATGGTGCTGTCTGTTGTAGTGGCATTAACCCTCACTCCAGCACTTTGCGCAACACTATTGAAGCCAGTGGATCAGAATCACTACGAGAAAAAAGGTTTCTTCGGTTGGTTTAATCGCAACTTCAATAAAGCGACAACTCGCTACCAATCCAGCGTGCGCGGCATGCTCGGTCGCACAGGTCGTTATATGGCGATTTATGTTGCGATTGTGGTTGTCCTGGGTTTGTTGTTCACACGTTTGCCAACATCATTTTTGCCCGACGAAGACCAAGGCTTTATGTATACGCAAATGTCTTTGCCTGTAGGCGCGACCAAAGAGCGTTCAATTGCGGTGATGAACCAAATTGAAAAACATTATCTTGAAACGGAAAAAGATAACATCCGCTCAGTGTTTTCAGTGATTGGTTTTAGTTTTAGCGGTCGTGGTCAAAACAATGGGATCGCGTTCGTCAGTTTAAAAGATTGGAGCGAGCGCACCGGTTCTGGCCAAGATGTACAAAGCATCGCTAAGCGCGCCCTGGGTACTTTTTCAAAAATCAAAGAGGCTATGATCTTCCCTTTCGTTCCACCTGCAATCACTCAGTTAGGTACATCAACGGGTTTTAATTTGCAGCTGCAAGATTTGGGCGGAATTGGGCACGATGCAATGATTGAAGCGCGCAACCAATTTCTTGGCATGGCATCAAAAGATTCGCGTCTGGTTAACGTTCGCCCTAACGGTCAGGACGACACGCCGCAATTCAAGTTGGATGTAAATCAAGAAAAAGCAGCTGCCCTTGGCGTAGCGCTAAGTGATGTAAATAGTGTGTTCAATGCGGCTTGGGCTGCTTCTTACGTAAATGATTTTATTGATAGGGGGCGTGTGAAAAAAGTATTTGTGCAAGGTGATGCACAATTCCGCATGCTTCCAGAAGACGTAAGCAATTGGTACGCACGTAACAACAAAGGTGAGATGGTGCCGCTCTCGGCATTCACTACCGGTCGCTGGATTTTTGGTTCACCCAGGCTGGAGCGATACAACGGTGTTTCATCCATTAACGTGAACGGCCAAGGCGCGCCGGGTGTGAGCTCAGGTGACGCAATGCTCGCAGTGGAAGAAATCGTTAAAAAATTACCGGCGGGTGTGGGTTATCAATGGACGGGTATGTCGTTTCAAGAACGTCAATCAGGCAATCAGGCGCCGCTACTTTATGCGCTATCAATTCTGGTTGTCTTCCTCTGTCTTGCAGCACTTTATGAAAGTTGGTCGGTACCTTTTGCTGTAATGCTGGTGGTTCCGCTCGGTGTACTCGGTGCTGTTCTGTTTGCGATTGGTAGAGGTCTTTCCAATGACGTTTACTTCCAGGTTGGATTGCTAACAACTATTGGTCTTGCGTCCAAAAACGCAATTTTAATTGTAGAGTTTGCCAAGTCTTTACATGAACAAGGCATGAGTTTGTTTGATGCCACTATGGACGCCGTGCGCATGCGTTTGCGTCCCATCATCATGACCTCACTCGCCTTTATGCTGGGGGTGACGCCTTTAGTAATAAGCACGGGCGCAGGTTCAGGCAGTCAAAATGCAATCGGTACTGGCGTGTTTGGTGGCATGTTATCGGCAACTATTTTGGCAATATTCTTTGTGCCGGTATTTTTCGTGGTTGTCTTCCAATTGGCTCAGCGGTGGTTTCCTAAAAAGCCGGAAATTTAACGATTAGTAAAATAAAAAATCCGGCTTTAGGCCGGATTTTTTTTAGTGAAATTCAGGTGTAAGCCAAAATTATTCGCGAGTAACTGTGCCTTTCATAAGGGCAATGTGACCAGGGAAACTGCAGAAGAATGTATAGCTACCGCCTTTGGCAATTTTATCTACCGGGAAGGTTACGCTAGTGCTTTCACCGCCACCGATTAATGTGGTGTGCGCAATGACGCGTGCGTCGCCATCTTTCACATAGCTTTTATCTACACCAGCGCTTACACCTTCAGTCGCAACTGCTTGCGAATCTTCGGTCTTTGTTAAAACCCAGTTGTGGCCCATAACATTTTTCGCCAACTTGCCAGAGTGTTTCAAATTCACAGTGAATTTTGTGCAGGCTTTACCGATGGTAATAGCTTTGGTATCAAACTGCATGGAGTCGTTGCCTGTCACAGTAACGGCGCAATCTTCTGCCATTGCAAAGCTGGGAATAAAGGCGACAAGTGCAGGAAGTAGTAAATGTTTAATTTTCATAAGATGCTCCAGGTTGAGGTCATTGACATGTGGGCTAGCATTTCAGTTTGCGTTGAACTGAATATAAATAATTAGAGCGTTGCGGGCGTATGTGACAAAGCCCTCGCTAAAAAATTTCTGCGATTATCGACTCTTGTCAATAATAATCCAACCGTTTTATGGGTACCTTTTCTTTACTTTTCGTTTGCAGGTGAAGCTGCACGCCAGCCATGACTAAAGGTTTAAGTTAGGCACCTTTCGAAGCCAATCCCTTTTTCTTACTTCATTTACAGTCTTGGACATTAAAACTTTGGGGTAGAACGGCGAGCTTGCCCATTTTTTGCTCTTTTTACTTGCCTTTGGTGGGCTAAATCCCTAGTATACGCACCCCCAACCGGCCCGAAGTGTTTGATAGATAAGTCGGGCTACTCCTTGTCTCACCGCAATTAGTGGGAGACTTAACCCGTAAGGAGCTATACATGCGTCATTACGAAATCGTTTTTTTGGTTCACCCGGACCAAAGCGAACAAGTTCCAGCAATGGTAGAGCGTTACACCTCTGCTGTTAAAACCAGTGGTGGTCAAGTTCACCGTTTGGAAGACTGGGGCCGTCGCCAATTGGCTTACTCCATCAACAAAATCCACAAAGCTCACTACGTTTTGATGAACATCGAAGCTAGCGAAACTGTGTTGGAAGAGTTGACCACCAACTTCCGTTACAACGACGCCATTTTGCGTAGCCTTGTAATCCGTGAAGACGGCGCTATCACCGAAGAATCATTCATCCTCAAGGCCGAAAAAGAAGGCCGTGAGCGTAAGGCTCGTCCACCACGCGCTGAGCGTCGTGATGACCTGGATGCAGATGACATGTCTGATGAAGACGATGTTGATGCTGATGAACTTGATGAAGAGCAGGAGGTTTAATCATGGCACGTTTTTTCCGTCGTCGTAAATTCTGCCGTTTCACCGCTGAAGGCACCAAGCAAATCGACTACAAAGATGTTGAAACGCTGAAAGCTTACATCACCGAAACCGGTAAAATCGTTCCAAGCCGTATCACTGGCACTAAAGCTAAATACCAACGTCAGTTGGCTACTGCTATCAAGCGTGCTCGTTACTTGGCTTTGATTCCATACACTGACAGCCACGAGTAAGGGGTAATAGAGATGGAAGTTATTCTGCTCGATAAAGTAGGTAAATTAGGCGCTATCGGTGACAAGGTTACCGTTAAGTCTGGTTACGGCCGTAACTACCTTTTGCCACAAGGCAAAGCGGTTGCTGCTACTGCAAAAAACGTTTCTGATTTCGAAGCTCGCCGCGCTGAACTTGAAGCTGCTGCTGCTGCAAAAATCGCTGAAGCAACAGCTCGTGCTGAGAAGTTGGCTGAGTTGACTGTGACTATCGCTGCTAACGCTGGTGACGAAGGCCGTTTGTTCGGTTCTATCGGTACTCGCGATATCGCTGATGCAATCACTGCTGCTGGCGTTACTGTTGCGAAATCTGAAGTGCGTTTGCCACAAGGCGTATTGCGTGAAACTGGCGCATACGAAATTGACGTGCAATTGCATGCTGAAGTGTTGCAAGCTGTTAAATTGAACGTAATCGCTGAGTAATTAGCGCGTCTCGATTAATGTTTTTGCGAGTCAGTTTTGCTGACAAGCAAGTGAAAATCGGGCACTATCGACAACCCCTTTCTTTATAAAAAAGGGTTGAAGAAGTGTCCGATTTTTTTTGCCCAAATAAAAACCAATATCTATGTCTGATACCACCTTTGAAGAGTCGCTTGCCAGCGAATTAGCCGGAAAATCCACCTTGCCCCATTCGGTTGAAGCCGAACAGTCAGTGCTGGGTGGATTGATGCTGGATAACAGCCGCTTGGATGCTGTTCTGGAAGTGGTGAGTGAATCAGATTTCTTCCGCGAAGACCATCGCCTGATCTTCCGCATGATGGTGGATTTGCAAGAAGCCGGCGAGCCGCTGGATGTCATCACGCTCTCGGAAGAGCTGCATAAACACAATGAGTTAGAGCGCGTTGGCGGTTTGGGTTACTTGGTTGAAATGGCCAACAATACGCCCAGTTCAGCCAACATAGTTGCCTACGCCAAAATCGTGCGCGAGCGCTCCACACTCCGCCAGTTGATTGCCGCCACGTCAGAAATCAGCAAATCCAGCTTTAATCCCGCTGGTTTGGATTCTGATGATCTTCTCCAGATCGCTGAAAAACGCATTGCCGATATCGCCGAAGATCGCCCCAAAGAAGGCGGTTTGGTTGGTGTAAATGATCTTTTAAAGTCTACCGTTCAACGCATCGACGAATTATTCCGCTCTGGTAGCGATATTACTGGCGTACCTTCGGGCATTACTGATTTGGATAGCCGAACCTCCGGCTGGCAACCGGGCGAATTAATTATTCTTGCCGCGCGTCCATCAATGGGTAAAACCGCGCTCGCACTCAACTTTGTGGAAGGCGCGCTTTTTAGCCAACCCAAGCCCGTTCTTGTATTCAGTATGGAGATGCCGTCCAACGCGCTCGTCATGCGTATGATGTCGTCCCTTGGCCGCATCGACCAAGGCAAAATGCGTAACGGAAAATTAACGGAAGAAGATTGGCCAAAACTGTCGTCTGCCGTGCAAAAAATGAAAGATAAACTTTTGTTTATCGACGACACCGGCGGTTTAAATCCGCAAGAAATGCGCGCCCGTATTCGCCGTATTGCTCGCGAACATGGCAACCCCGGCATGATCATGGTCGACTACTTGCAGTTGATGACTGTCGCTGGCGGCGGTGAAGGCCGTACGCAAGAAATCTCCGAAATTTCGCGCTCGCTCAAAGGCATCGCCAAAGAATTCGAATGCCCGATGATTGCGCTCTCGCAGTTAAACCGTGGCGTAGAACAGCGCCCCAACAAACGCCCCATGAACTCCGACTTGCGTGAATCGGGCGCGATTGAGCAAGACGCGGACGTTATTTTGTTTATCTACCGCGACGAATACTACAACGAAGACAGCCCCGAAAAAGGCATCGCTGAATTAATTATCGGCAAACAACGTAACGGTGAGATTGGTACCTGTCGTGCAGCCTTTATAGGCAAATACACGCGCTTTGATAATCTGGCACCGGAATATTTCCAGAATAGCGACTATTGAAAATAATTTACTTTTGTTAAGGAAAATAATCGTGCTGAGAGTTAATAAAATAATAGTTGTGGCATTCTTTTTTTCATTGTTTGTACTTACAAGTTGTTCGTCGCTTAGTCACAAATCGCTTCCCCAAAGTGAGTTGGTGAAATTCCAGGGCGCAACAGCTGTAGCAACAAAATATAAACCTGAAAACTTTGAAATCTTAACTGCAGGTAATATGGCCGTTGGCGGGATGCTGGGCGCAGTTTTGGGGCATGATGGCAATGCTGTGGTAAAAGAAAATGACATTCGCGATCCAGCAGTTTCCATAAGTGCAAAGTTGGTAGAAAAATTTAAAACCACTTACGCGATGAAAATTGTGGAAAGTGATGCGGTAGCCAAAAAGGATGACCTTAAAGCTTTGGTTGTGACATATCCAAAAGTGGATTATTTGATTGATGTAAAAACCATCTCCTGGATGGCAATCTATTACCCTCTGGATTGGACTCACTACTCAAGTGTTTATAAATCTCGTCTGCGTATCATCGATCTGAATACTTCCAAAGTTATTGCCGAAAGCGTTTGCTTAACAAATAATACGACCGATCAAAATCGACCCACTTACGATCAATTAATTGCAAATAAAGCAGCAATACTAAAAGCATTTCTCGATAAAGATGCGCAGCAATGTGTTGATAATTTTGTGGCAGATATTTTTTAACGCATAAATTCATAATCATCCGCCGATGGTTCAAAAACCTAGCGCTAACTAACCCAGGTTTTTTATGGACAGCGACACCCGTTTCTTAGAAAAACTCCGCAGTGAAATTGCTCCCGGAAAGCTGGAATGGATTGGTTTGCGCACTGAACGGCGCGGTGAAATAAAAATTGTTGAGCGCGCGCAAGCGTTGGTCGGTTTAGGTTTGGAAGGCGATCACCGCTGTTTAAAAACGCCGGGTTCCGCACGCCAAGTTACTATCATCAGTCGCGAATATATTCATCAAATCTCGCAGCAATTGGGAAAAATTTTTATCGATCCTGTCTTGCTGCGTCGTAACCTAATCATCTCTGGAATGAATATGAATTTGCTGCGCTTCCAGCGTTTGCAGATTGGTGAAGTCATTCTCGAAACTTCTGCGCTTTGTGATCCCTGTTCGCGAATGGACGAAAATCTGGGTAAGGGTGCTGCCGCAGCCATGTTTGGTTATGGTGGGCTTTGCGCAAAAATTATTCAGGGTGGGAAAATTGCAGTTGGCGATGCAGTTGTTCGGGTGCAGCCTGGCAAATCTTCCGTTGCCGCATCATTGAACCTTTTCGATAGCTGACAGTTAATAGTTCATGCGTTCCCTTTCACGCATTTTTGCTAACAGGAATTTTCTATGACAGCCACCTACAGTCGTATCGCAATCGTCACAGGCGCAACTTCCGGTATTGGCGAAGCTACCGCCAAAAAATTTATTACTGAAGGCTATGGAGTCGTTGGTTCAGGACGCAACGGCGAAAAATTGCAGGAGCTTAAAAATGAGCTGGGCGAAGCATTTGCTTTTGTCGCTGGTGAGGCTTGGGACCAAGCAGTAATCGAAAATTTATTTGCAGAAGCACAAACCAAATTTGGCCGAGCAGTTGATTTGGTTGTCGTTAATGCAGGCCGTGGTTTGGGCGGTTCAGTCAAAGATGCACCATTGGCCGAATTTGAAGATTTGCTAAAAGTTAACATCACCGGCGCGCTAAAATTAATGCAAAAAGCGGCAAAGGAATTCACCAAGCCTGAGCAACTAAATTTTCCCGCACACGCTAAAGATATTGTCGTTATTGGCTCAGTGGTCGGTAGAAGTGTTTCACCTTTCAGCGCCGTTTACGGTTCATCAAAATTTGCAGTTCACTCATTGGCCGAGGGTTTGCGCCGCGAAATTTGCGGGCAGGGCGTGCGAGTCACTTTGGTGGAGCCAGGCATAGTCCTCTCCGGTTTCCAAACCGTTGCCGGTTACAGCGATCAGACAGTAAAAAGTTTCCACGAACGATTTGGTCCGGTATTAATTGGTGAAGATGTGGCTGATGCTATCTATCACACCGTATCGCTTCCAGCACATATTCATATCAGCGATTTAGTGATTCGCCCGACACGTCAGGATTATCCTTGAGATACAAATTTCATGGATTGAAAGGCACCATCAAGATGACTGTTTGTCCTGAATATAAGTAGCTTGTATTTGCTTACAGCTCATATCACCTTTTTCTACAGCGGCAACAATCTGTAATTTAAAGTCTGGGCGTGTAATCCCGCTGGGTGCGTTTAAGCCGGCAGGTATTAGCTTTTCCAAAAAATAGCCCTATTATGTGTAAACCTATTTCAGGACGGGACCTTTATTTGGAGTTGAGCCATTATCTGGACAGCAATGGCGCCTTAGTTTACGATCTGCTGCGCCAAAAATAACTGGATTAACAATAACTAAATTGAGGACAATCGTTTGAAAAATCTGCTTTCTTGTTCATTATTGAAATACACTTTAAAACTTTCGATGTTGGCTATCGCTGCTTTTATTATTAGTGGTTGCGCTAATACAACAGGATTAAAAAACCCTTCACAATCTGTCATACCTCCGGGTCCAAAAAAGATTGTGGTAATGCCAATGGATGTTGAGCTTTCTTTATTAACTGCATCAGGTTTGACTGAGCCAAAAGCTGAATGGACTGAAAATGCTATTCGTTTTATGAATGCCAGTTTGAAGCAGCGTTTGGGGAAGTCTGACGGAAAAGTCGTTTTCTATAAAAGTAAAGCTGCCGATGCTCAAAGTTCATTGTTGCAACTTGAAAAATTACATCAGGCAACGGGATATACCATTCTCACTCATGACCTAATGATGCCTTTACCTTCAAAAAAATTGGATACATCGCCAAGAACCCTGGGTCCAGCCGCTATTGAATTGAGTAAAGAAACGGGTGCCGATTATGGTCTCTTTGTCTTTGTTCGCGATACTTATACCAGTGGTGGTCGTGCTGCCCTAATGTTTTTTGCAGCGGCAGCGGGTGTAGGTATTCAAGGTGGAACCCAGGTTGGGTTTGCGTCTTTAGTTGATCTCAAAACCGGAAATATTGTGTGGTTTAACCGTTTAATCAGTGGTACGGGCGATTTGCGTAACGAGCCTGATGCGGAAAAAACCATCTCTAACTTGCTTACTGGCTTTCCACTTTAATCTACTCATCAAGTGATCACTATGGACAGTAAATTAGTAGGAGTATTTTTACTTGCACTGGTAAGTGTTATGGCCAGTGCACAAGAATATACCGCAACTTTTAATCCGGGATATAAGCCTGAACTGTCGTCAGATGAAGGTGGTTTTTGGTATCAGGTTGATAAGCTTGAAGAATCGATCAAAGTATCACCTGATCGAATTACCGATCCGGCATTAAATAATTATGTCAAAAATGTGACCTGCAAATTAGCTGGTGAGTATTGTCCTTACATTCGGGTTTATATTTTGCGTAATCCACACTTCAATGCGGGTATGTATCCTAATGGGATGATGCACGTTTGGAGCGGCTTGTTATTACGTACTACCAGTGAAGCTGAGTTAGCTGCGGTTTTGTCGCACGAGATAGCGCATTTCCTTCGTAGCCATCAAATTACCCAATGGCGAAAATTACGTGCAAATGCATCGGCAGCTGTTTTTGCAGATATGTTTTTGACTATGGGATTGGCCACATTGGGCGTTGTTCAGGGAGCTATGTCGTTTAGCCGTACACAAGAAACTGAAGCTGATTTGTATGGCTTACAGTTGATGGTGAAAGCAGGGTATACGCCAGAGAAAGCATCTGAACTTTGGGAGTATGTCTACAACGAAACCAAGAATGATAAGAGCAAAGAAAAAGAGAGTGTCTTTTTCGCTTCTCACCCAAAAAGTGCTGATCGTATGACGATTCTGGCAAAAAAAGCACAAGAGCTTCGCGATACAGGTCGGCAATACGAAACTAAGCAAAGTGAGTACGTTGCCAATATTATTCCGTATTACTTTGATTTTATGAGTAACCATCTGGAGTTGCAGGATTTGGGGCGTACGCAAGTCATGCTTGAGCGACAATCAGCGGCTGGCTTTCCTTCGGCAGATATTGCTTTTTTTTATGGCGAATTAGCGAAATTGCAAACAGATAACGATGCAATTGCTATTGAGCAGTATAAAAAAAGTATTAGCTTTCCACTGCATCCAGCAGCGGCGTATCGCGAGTTGGGTTACTTGTTGACTAAAAGTAATTCTCCCGATGCAAAAAACTATTTAGAGCACTATCTTGCTGTTGCACCTAATGCAACAGACAAAGACATGGTGCAATACTATATTGAATCTGTTAATAAATAAGAGAAAATGATAATGAAAAGTTTTTTATGTTTTGGTAAAAGATTATTAGTGTTGGGTGTAATTGTAATGATGAGTAGCTGCGCTACTTATGTATTGAAACCTGCAGGTTCAAGTAAAGTTAAAAATCTCAGTTTTAATACCAGCGTTAACTGGAATCAAATTCCTTCCGGTTTTGGCCCTAATACAGAAGTATGGACTGTTGATGGTGCGCTCTTGAACAGGTTGATTTTTATTACGGGTGTTGAGTCTGGTAAAGGTATTTTTAATGACATGAACAAAGATACACCTATGCCGAAATTCAACCCTAAAGTTCTGCCTCATGAATTAAAGGCATTGATTGAAACCTCGTTAACAAATACGAGCGGTGGTAAATATCCAGTAAAAACAACCAACCTGAAACCATTAAAAATAAACGGTAAACAAGGTGCCGGTTTTGATTTGGAGTTTTATAATGCGGATGGATTGTTGAATCGCGGCAAAGTGGTTGCAGTGATTGATGCTGATAAATTGAATGCGGTTATTTTTACTGCTGCAGCTGTTTATCACTATGATAAATACACTCCTGAATTTGAGAATATTGTAAAAACAATTCAATTCTAATGATTGATTGGTAGTAGCAAAAAATGAGGAAAATAAAAAAGCCGCTAGTGATTAGCGGCTTTTTTATTGTAGCTGTCCCGTGCTGAAATGGTGTACACATAGGAGACCTATGCGAATTCAGCAGGGAGATGAAATCAGTTCCAACCTAGGTTTCTTCAATGTCCTTCGCCTGTTTGAGTTTCTTTTACAGAAAAAGAAATCAGATTTTTGGTCAAATAAAGGGCGCCTTAAAGGCGCCTTTCGGTCAAGTGCTTTTAAAGCTAGTCCGCTGCAACCGCTGCCGGTTTTCCTCCTTGCGGACGACGGGTAAACATTACCAGGCCCGCAATCCCCCAGCACAACCAGCCCGCAATCCAGAAGAAGTCCAAGGCGGACATCAAATGCGCCTGATTGCCTAACTCGCGCGTTAGCACCGCCAGCGATTGGGTGTGGTTGAGGCCAGCTGCGGCGAGTTGATCCATAGATTCGCGTACGTTGGAGTCATAGATACTACTCATCTCCGCCAAGCGCGTCTGGTGCAGTGCCGCGTGGTCATCCCAGAAGGTTGTGGTAATTGAGGTAGCGAAGCTTCCGGTAATAATTCGCAGGAAGTTCGACAACCCGGATGCCGCCGGGATCTGGTGCGGTGGAACGCCATCCAGGATGATGGATAGCAAGGCGATAAAGAAAATGGCCATAGCGACTCCTTGTACAAGTAAAGGCATGATGTAGGCACTGTAGCTGGCATCTGCCGTGTAGCCGGCGCGCATAAAGTAAGACACGCCGAACATGAAGAAGCTAAACAGTGCGAATAAACGGGTATCGAAGCGGTTCATGTATTTCGCCACAAAAGGCGAGATCAACACCGCAACTACCCCGCTGGGTGCGGCGATTAGCCCAGCCCAGGTGGCGTTGTAACCCAGCCAGGTTTGCATCCACAGCGGCTGCAACACGACTGCGCCAAAGAACACGCCGTAACCGAGGCACAACGCCAGAGTGCCGATACTGAAATTACGGTTTTTGAACAGTGATAAATCGATAATCGGGTGCTTCTGGCTGAACTCCCAAATCAGGAAAGTGATAAAACCAATCAGCGCAACCAAGCCCATAACGATAATAAATGTTGAGCTAAACCAGTCTGCATCTTTGCCCTTGTCGAGCATGATTTGCAGCGCGCCGACCCAAACAACAAGCAAGCCCAAGCCAATGCCATCAACTGGCAATTTACGGGTTGGAGTTTCCTTGTGTTTCATGCCTTGCCAGCAGACAAAGGCGCAGAACAATCCAACCGGAACGTTGATTAGGAAGATCCATTCCCAGGCGTAGTTATCAGAAATAAACCCACCCAAAATCGGCCCGCAAATGGGCGCGACCAAAGTGGTCATCGACCAAACAGCCAGTGCTGCGCCTTTCTTTTCCGGTGGGAAAAGTGCGAGCAGTAAGGCTTGCGAACCGGGAATCATGGGGCCAGAAACGGCGCCCTGTAATACGCGGAAGGCAATGAGCGAAGGCAAACTCCAGGCGATACCGCATAGGAACGAGGCCAAGGTGAACAGCAATACCGAAGCTACAAAAGTACGCACCACGCCGAAGCGTTGCATCAACCAGCCCGTCAGCGGAACCGAAATACCGTTAGCTACCGCGAAAGAGGTGATTACCCATGTACCTTGGTCGGGCGATACACCGAGGTTTCCCGCGATGGTGGGAATCGACACGTTGGCGATGGTCGTGTCCAGCACCTGCATAAAGGTGCCGAGCGCCAGCGCCGTGGCGACCAATCCCATCGGGAGCCCGACGCTAGGTGCGCCGGACGCGTTATTTGCCGCAGCCGTGCTCATTAGAGAACTCCGCTCGCAGTTTTGGGCTCACGGCTGTTGCGCTTGATGATGTCGGCAATTTTTGCATCGACTTTTGCGTCTTGTTCTGCGTTGGCTACCACTTGCTGCGGTGCACGAACCTGGCTGGCGACCAGTGAACCGTCGGTGTTGTGCATATCCACCTCAACGTGCATGGACAAACCAAGACGCAGCGGATTCTTCGCCAACTCTTGCGGATCGAGCGAGATACGCACAGGCACACGCTGCACAATCTTGATCCAGTTGCCCGAGGCATTTTGCGGTGGCAGTAAGGCAAACGCTGCGCCGCTACCGGCACCCAAACCGGCGATTTTGCCGTGATAGGTCACATCTTTGCCGTACATGTCAGAGTGCACTTCAACCGGTTGGCCAACGCGCATATGCTCCAGTTGAACCTCTTTAAAGTTGGCATCAACCCAGGCATTGTCGAGTGGAACAACAGCAAGCAAAGGTGTACCGGCGGCGATACGGCTGCCAATCTCCACATTGCGACGGGCAACGGCACCACTTACAGGGGCGACAATACGAGTGCGCTTTAACGCGAGCGACGCCTGGCGCAAATTAGCCACAGCAGCCAACACTTGGGGGTGATTGGCAACGGTGGTGTTTTCGACTTGGGCGTTATTGGTTTCCAATTCCTCTGTGCTAGTGGCAAGAGCTGCTTCCAACTGTGCAACCTGGTCTTTGGAATGTTGCAGTTCTTCGGCAGAAACACCGCCCTCCGCTGCTACCTTCAAGCGGCGTTGCAAATCCTCGCGCGCACTTTGCAGGGCGACCTTACGTGCGTTAATCACCGCATTCAGCCCGTTGGATTTTGAGAAAAGCCCACGCACAGTGCGCACCGCTCGCGCTAATTCCGCTTCGGCCGCAGCAACCGCAATTTGTGCATCCGCGGGGTCGAGCTCAATCAAGGCTTGGCCGCGTTGCACCTGCTGGGTGTTATCCACATGCACAGACATGACGGTACCTGAGACTTCGCTGGTAATTTGCACCATGTCCGACGCCACATAAGCATCGTCAGTCGCTTCAAAATAACGTGAATGTAAAAAGTAGTATGCGCTGTAGGCGATAGCGCTGATAGCAACTACGGCGCCGAGCACCAACAGGCGTTTGTTGCGTTTGCTGTTATCGGGGGATTCTGTAGCAGGATTATTCATGGGTAACTCCCTGGGCAAGAGCAGGATAAGAGGTTGGGTCGAAGCTGCCGCCGAAAGTCAGCAGAAGCGTGACGCGAGTAATGAGTAATTGGGTATTAAGCGATACCAGATCGCGGCGGCTGTTAAGCACCTGTGTCTCGGCATTGAGCACCACGAGCTGCGAACTCAAACCGGCTTGATAACGGCTTTGCGCCAGTTTGTAGGCAGCTTCGGTTGCCATGGAAGTTTGGTTGGCTTCGGCCAATTGTCGCTTGAGGGATTCCAAGCGGCTCAACTGGTCAGCCACATCGCGTACGGCTTTGAGCAGGGTTTCGTTGTAACTGGCTACAGCTTCGTCCAGTTCAGCGGTTGCGCCTATGTAGCCTGCCTTCAAGCGTTGTGAGTCAAACACCGGCAAGTGCAATGCGGGGCCTGCACCGTAAATGGCGCTACCGGAATCGCTCAACTTATCCAGTCCAACCGCTTGTACACCCACAAAGGCTTTGAGGTTGATGTCGGGATAAAACGCAGCTTTGGCAGCAGCGCGGCCAGCCGTGGCTGCTTCAACGCGCGCTTTGGCGGCCAAAATATCAGGGCGACGCGACAGCAAATCGAGTGTTAATTCATTAGGTAAGGGCAGGGTTGCATCGGGTGCGATTTGCGGGCGACCGATTTTGTCGTAAGCATCGGCACCGTGACCGGACAACGCCGCCAGGTTATGGATGGCGATATCGCGTTGGATTTCAGCTTGCAAACGTGCAGTGCGCGCTTGCGGTAAAGCAGCTTCAGCCACTTTCAATTCCAGCTGCGTATCCAAACCGGCATTCACACGGCTTTTGGTGATTTTCAGCATGGTTTCGCGCTGGCGTTCATTTTGTTGGGCGATATCTGCCAAGGCATAAGAGCGGAACAAATCCACATAGGATTGGGCCATAGCACCGGACAACATTAAACGCGCTGTAGCGCTATCCAGCTCTGCTGCCACCACTTTATTGCGCGCTTGTTTGAGCAGGTTTTCCTGTTCGCCCCAAAAATCCAAATCCCATGACATGCCCAAAGTTGTTTGCCCTAACCAGGCCTTATCGCCGCCGGACAAACCGAGGCCAAGCTCTTTGGGTGGGTAAATGTAGTTTTCAGACAGGCGTTGATAGGTTTCATCAGCATCAATCGCAAAGCCGGGGCGTAATTTTGCACCTGCGGCAATCGCCTGCGCCTGGGCACCGCGCACGCGGATTAGAGCTTCGCCAAGGCTTGGGCTGTTGACGAGCGCATCGTCAATCAGTTGATTCAGTTGGGCATCGCCAAATACCTTCCACCAACCTTCAGCTGCTCGGGGTGAATTGTTTTGGCTTAAACCAAGTTTGCTGGAATCTATTTGGGTGATGCGGGTGTCTTCTTTCGGGGGCGAAACGCAGGCAGACAAACCCAGCGTCATCCCTGCTGCCAGCCCCAAAGCGAGGCTAAGGCGAGTTAGCTTAAACATCATAATTCTTCCTCTTCTTCCTCTGATACGAGTACTTGTTCAAGGCAGGTTTTCAGTTTGCCCAGCAGGCGATTGAGTTCCGCAAATTCGTCGGCACTAAACGGTGCAAGGGCTTCGTTAAGATTGGTGATAAAAGGGGGGGTTAATTCCGCAAGCTTGGCGCGGCCAGCATCGGTAATACGCAACTTCACCACTCGACGATCCTGTTGGCTGCGTTCGCGCACCACGAATCCACGGCTTTCCATTTGGTCGAGCATGCGTGTAATCGCACCATTGTCATGGGACATGGTTCGGCACAAGTCACTTGCCGTCTCCGCAAAACCATCTTTGAGCTTTACCAGCGCAAGCCATTGGACAAAGGTAATGTCATGGTTTGCAAATACGCGGTCTGCGCATTCGTGCATAAGCATGTGGTTGGTCTTGAGTAAATAGCCAAGGCTATTTTTGGGGCTGAAGTTGTAGGGGTCGTAATGCTGCGCCATAGGATTGGTTGCCTTGCCAGAGTTTGCTTAACCAGATATTGCCAAGGCAGTATCTGCTTTGGCAATGTTTGCTTGGGCAGATATTATTCCTCGTACTAAAAGTCGTCAAGTTAATTTGTGATGATTTTTTAATCATGAGCGATTATCAAAATAAACAATAAAATGTTTCAACAATAAGCATGATTATCAAATTAGCTGAAGAAAATTAGGATGTGGATTCATTCTTAGATAGGAGTTACAGCTATGAAAACGCTGCGCATATTTCCCCAACTTATTGTAATTATTGGAGTTTTTACTGGGTATTCCCATGCTGCAGAGGTCGATGATCTTCCGCAGCCGAAGCATCTTGCCGTAGCCAATGCGCGAGCCTCTGAATCCTTTATTCTGGCTGCGCGCCGATATGCAGCCTTCTGGAATACAGGTGACGAGAAATTTGCGAACCTAGCCTTGGCCGATAACTTTGTAGACCGCACGCTCCCCGCTGGTCGACTTCAAGGCGTTAAAGGGCCGCTACAGGCATCAGCGGGATTTCGCTCTGCCGTACCTGATCTCACTGCGGAGATTGAAGATATGGTGGTGGCGGGCGACCGAGTGACCGTTCACTTACACTTCAGGGGCCACTTTACGGGCCATTTTGGTGAAGTTGCAGGCAAAGGGCAGCCGATTGATTTTCAGGCGTTTGATTTGTACCGCGTAAAAGATGGGCGAATCGTGGAAAACTGGCATTTGGAGGATAACCAAACGCTGTTTAAACAGCTTGGCGTTAATCCGTAAAGGGGCTTTTCGGGGAGCGTGTTGATTGATGTGGCCAAAACGAATTGCTGCGTTTAGGCTAAAATTTAATCAATTCAAATGTACTTGGGTTTCGCAACCGTGTATTATCCGCGCCCGTTTCGATGCTCCCTGAAAAGGCTTATAGATGCAGGTTTTCCATCATATCCAATCCCTACGCGATGCTTTGGCTCTGGAACGCAAAGCCGGTAAGCGCATAGGTTTTGTGCCCACCATGGGTAACTTGCACGATGCGCATATCGAATTGGTAAAAATCGCCCAGCGCAATTGTGATGTGGTGGTAACGAGTATTTTCGTGAACCCGTTGCAATTCGGCTTGAACGAAGATTGGGATAAATACCCGCGTACTTTGGCTGCGGATAGCGCCAAGTTGGAAGCAGCCAATTGCGATTATCTGTTCTGCCCCAATGATAAAGAAATCTACCCTAATGGCATGGCCGAGCAGACACGCGTAATAGTGCCGACCATGACCGATGTGCTCTGTGGCGCGAGCCGCCCCGGCCATTTTGAAGGTGTGACTACTGTGGTCACCAAGTTATTTAATATTGTCCAGCCCGATGAAGCTGTGTTTGGGATTAAAGACTTCCAACAACTAGCCGTTATTCGTCGCATGGTGGAAGACCTGTGCATCCCCATCAAAATTGTGGCAGGCGATATAGTGCGTGAAGCCGATGGCTTGGCCATGAGTTCGCGCAATGGTTTTATCACTGCCGATGAGCGCCCGCGTGTTGCGCAATTAAATCGCAGTTTGAATTGGATCAAGCAAGAAATTACCAATGGCCGCCGCGACTTTAGCGCCTTGGTGGAAACCGCCAAGGAACAAATACAGGCAGCGGGTTTCAAAGTGGACTACGTGAATATTTCCAACAGCCGCACCCTGGATATGGCGGCGCATGACGATAAGGAAATCACCATTCTGGGCGCCATGTATACACAGGGCGCGCGCTTGATAGATAATGTGTCACTCGTTTTAACCTAGTTTTTCGTTCCTATCGGAGATTGGCGATGCGTGTTGAAGATATTGAGCAAGGCATCCTTGGTTTGCAGCAAGATCAGTTACAGCAGTTTCGTGCCTGGTACGAAAAATTTGATGCTGAAAAATGGGATGAGCAAATCGAGCTGGACGTAAAAAGCGGAAAGTTAGATGTTATTGCGGAGTCTGCGTTAGCAGAATACAGGTCAGGGAAAGCGAGAAAGTTGTGATTCATTTTGCCAGTGAGTCTTTTTGGAGTGCGTATGACGCATTGCCAGTAACAGTGCAAAAGTTGGCGGACAAGCAATACGAAATATTAAAGGAAAACCCTCAGTATCCGTCATTACATTTGAAAAAGGTTGGACGCTATTGGTCGGTTCGGGTAGGTATTTATTACCGGGCACTGGCTATAGAGGTTGACGAGGGATTACTTTGGTTTTGGATTGGAAGTCATGCCGACTATGATCGGCTGATTTTAAAATCTTGATTTGCAATTCGGGGCGGGATAGGCGAGATCCCGAGTGTGCGCTGAGGCGGCACTCAAACCGGGGCGCAGACGAAGGTGTCTGCGATGGAAGTCGATGAAGGACTATGGTTGCAGCGCATCGCAACCTCCTTTTTTGTACTGGTAAACGGTACTGGTAGCAACTGAAATATTCGGCTTCTGGAGATTAAATATGTTAACTCACATGCTCAAAGCAAAATTACACATGGCCAAAGTGACCCAAGCGGAACTTTGGTATGACGGTTCCTGCGCGATTGATGCCGATTTGGTGAAGTTGGCGGGCATGCGCGAGTTCGAACAAATTGATATTTACAACGTGAGCAATGGCGAGCGTTTCCACACTTACATTATTCTTGCGGAAGCGGGTTCAGGTACATTCTCCATGAACGGTGCGGCAGCGCGTAAGGTATCTGTAGGCGACCGCGTGATTATCGCGACCTATGGTTACTTCAACGATGAAGAATTGGCTGCTCATAAACCTAAGCTTGTTTATCTGAATGAAGACAATACTGTTAACCGCACGTCAG
The DNA here is from genome assembly GCF_014652535.1 of Cellvibrio zantedeschiae. Taxonomy (NCBI): domain Bacteria; kingdom Pseudomonadati; phylum Pseudomonadota; class Gammaproteobacteria; order Cellvibrionales; family Cellvibrionaceae; genus Cellvibrio; species Cellvibrio zantedeschiae. The sequence continues at coordinate 246,802 of NZ_BMYZ01000002.1, forward strand.
ACACTATCCCGACGCAAAACAAAGATACCCTGCCGTTAAAATAATCGTCTATGAACCCTAAAAAGCCGCATTTAAGCGGCTTTTTTTATGTCCATGAATTTTGTTGTTTGAACTTTTCGCTAATATCAAGGTTGGTTGCTAGACTCCAGTAACATGCTCACTTGTAAGCAAATAGTTTTGCCAATATGAGCTATGACTTCATTGAAATACGGCGGCGTATGAATAGATTTTTGGCCATGCTTGTTGTTTGTTGTGCGATTGGCGTGCGGCTGCTTTGTGCGGCGAAATCTTGTTTGCCCGTGTTATTTCTTGTTCTTGCGAGTGTGACAACACAGGCAGAGGACACCGGCTATCCCAAAACCATTAATTTTCGCAACATCATGCAAAACCAGGATATTGCGTTAGGTGAGGTGGAGGCCATAACGCAAGATCACGAGGGCTTCATATGGTTGGGCGGTCGCAATGCCTTGTTGCGCTATGATGGTTATGATTTTTTAAGGGTTAATGTCGCGAAAAGCCCTAGCGATTTAAGCCAAACTACTTCCGCTAATCAGGTGTTGGAGTTGCTGGAGGACAGCAAACAAAACCTCTGGGCCGCCACCCGTTCCGGTTTGTACAAATACGACCGCGCACATGAGGTCTTACTTCCCCTAACCAATGCTGATGGTTCGCCTCTATTACTCGAAACCATTTATGCCTTGGCAGAGAGTCCCGACGGCGAACTCCTTGTAGGTACAGGCAACGGATTCTGGATTTTAGATACCAAAACCCTGGCATCCAAACGCATGATTCACGAGCCGAACGATGCAAGCAGCTTGCCCAGCAATGGTATCGCCGATATTTTGGTCGGTCGTGATGGCATGGTGTGGCTCGGCATGGAAGAAGGCATGGTGCAAATCAATTGGCGTAGCAAGCAATTGCAATTGTTTGTTCCCAATCCCGCCAATGTAAAATCTACAACCGATAACAGTATTAGATCACTCGTGCAGGATCACAAAGGCAATATTTGGGCGGGAAGCGATCACGGTATTTATCGTCTCAACCCAGCCTCCGGCGCAATCAAACATTACGAAAATGACCCGGCAGATCCACACAGTTTGTCCAATAATATTGCGCGTCAACTCTACGTGGATAAACAAGGTTGGGTTTGGATTGGCGGCGACGGTGGCGGCATAAGTTTATACGACGAACCTAAGGATAATTTTATTCGTTTTACCCATCAGGATGGTCGCCCCGGGTATTTAAGCAGCAATTCTATTCGCAGCATTTTTGAAGATAATATAGGTGATTTTTGGGTGGGCACCTATCCATCGGGTGTCAATGTTTACGATCACTCCACGTCTGCAATTACCGTTTACAAAAAAGAGGCAAACTTGCAACAAGGTTTGCTCGACAATAACGTTGAAGCCATTGAAGAAGATAAAGACGGCAACCTGTGGTTAGGTGCAGGTGGTGTCACGCGGCTGAATCGCAAAGCTGGAACCTTTACCCATTATCAACACACCGATGACAAAGACTCGCGCGTTTCCACCAAATCTATTCTCAATGGTTTGATCGATTCTGATGGCGAAATTCGATTTGGTTCCTGGGCGCACGGAATCAATATTTATAACCCCAAGACTGATCGCTTTGACGAAGTTCAGGTGGATTCTACCCTCACCAAACGCGGTGAAAAATCCAGCATGCTTTTTAATGACCGTATGGTGTGGAGCGTGTATGAAGACAAACAAAAAAATATCTGGATCACCACACATTTTAATGGCATCACCAAGCTCGATAAAAAATCGGGGCTCTACACCTTTTACCCACCTGATATTAATAATCCTAAGGCTATATCTACGGCAGTCGCCTGGATTTCTTTCGAAGATTCCAAGGGGCGTTTTTGGGTAGGCACTGCGCGAGGTCTTAATTTGATGGACCGTGAGCGTGGTACTTTTAAAGTGTATTTACCCAATCCGGAAAATCCACGTAGTCTTGCAAATGAATCTGTATTGTCAATTCATGAGGACCATAAAGGACGCTTATGGTTTGGTACCGACGCAGGCCTGCATCTTTATCATCCCGATACTGATGACTTTACGCTTTACGATACTAAAAATGGATTTGTTAATCAGGGCATTCGCGCTATTACCGAAGATCAGCAAGGTAATTTATGGTTGGGCACTAACAACGGTGTTGTTATGTTTAACCCGGATAACAATACCGTTAGAAATTACACGCGTTACAACGGCGAATTAATTGGTGGTATTGCCACAGGTGCAGCGCTCACAACCAGTGCAGGTGAAATTGCATTTGGAACCAGAAATGGTCTGTTTATTTTTAACGCCAATAAATTATTAATTAACACAAAAATTCCGCCCGTTGTATTAACCGAATTTAGAATTTTTACGCAGAAAGTTCCCATCGTTGAGTCGGACAATAATGGAACGGAAAATATTCTCACCAAAACGATTAACCAAACTGAGGAAGTGATTTTAGATCATACTAAATCCATGATCTCGTTTAGTTTTGCCGCGTTAAATTATCGCGATCCCGAAAAAAACCAATACGCATATAAGCTTGAAGGGTTTGACGATAAATGGCGCGAAGTGGGTAACCAGCGCACCGCGTTATATACCAACTTGCCAGCAGGCAATTATCAGTTCCGCGTTAAGGCTAGTAACAATGACGGCATTTGGAATACCGAGGGTCACAGTGTTCAATTAACCATACTGCCGCCGCCTTGGAAGACTTGGTGGGCTTATTGTATTTATGTGTTGATTGGGATGAGTTTGCTCCTCTATTTTGTATACACGCAACACAAGCAAGTATTAATTGAACGTAAAACCAGCCGCGAGCTGGAATTAAAAGTTGCTGAGCGAACCGCCGAGTTGCAACGCAAAAATGGCGAGCTTGGTGAAGCCTACGCGCAGTTAGAAGCTATTAGTTTGTCAGATCCCTTAACAGGTTTAAGCAATCGTCGCTATTTACAAAAAATAATGCCGATGGATATTGCGAAGGTCCAGCGCGAGTACGACAACAAGCATTCCAAGGCTCCGCGCAAAACCCAATCACCAGATCTCACTTTCTTTATTTTGGATGTGGATTACTTTAAATCGGTGAACGATATTTATGGGCACTCAGCGGGCGATTTGCTGTTGATAGAACTGTCCGATCTCTTGATGAAAATTTGCCGTGAATCTGATTGCGTTGTACGTTGGGGTGGTGAAGAGTTTTTAATTGTCAGCCGCTTTGCCGACCGTGAAGAGGCGCCGCTCATGGCAGAACGTATTCGCAAAGCAATGGAGAAACACGACTTTGTGTTAGCTGATGGAAAAGTCTTGAAAAAAACCTGCTCTATTGGATTTGCCTGTTTTCCTTTCTTACCTAATCACCCCTTGGAACTGTCGTGGGAGCAAGTCATTGATATTGCTGACCATGCACTTTACGCCGCGAAAAAATCTGGCCGTAACCGCAGTGTTGGGCTTGCTGCTAATACGGATACTAATCATCACCACTTGCATCAACGCATTAGCAGTAATCTCAAAGAGATGATTGCCCACAAGGATATATCGGTAATAGCGACAGAGGGCGATGAGTTAGTTTGGGATTAATACGGAAAGTCGCAAAAATAATTTACGTTGCCACGTTCATGCGCTTTTCAATTTTCGGATGCTTTTCAATAAGATGTTTCCAGTAGCGTTTTGGCATATGCCGCAAATGCAAACGCAGGTTACTGCGTTCCTTGATGTTTACGCTGTGAAAATAAACGCCCCATAGTTTTTGAAAAGCTAATTCTTTATCATCCATTTTATGAGTAGATTGCTGGTCGCGGATATTAATGTTATGTGCATCTACAAATTGGCATTCCTGTAAATCATAAACCAATCCATAACTGCGTTTTTGATCCACAATCAACCAGCGCTGGTCGGCGTAGCGCCGTTCAAAGTGTTCGCCTATTAAAGGCAATACATTAAAGTCGGGTTCAATCTCTGCGTAAAATAATCCGTTTTCCAATTTTTGAAAGCGTACAAAGGCATGCATGCGATGAACTTCGCGGCTAATCATGCGATCAATTTGCGCGACTTCCAAAACGGTGGCATTGGCAAAGTTGCTTAATATAGTCACATCTTTGGCGGCCATAATAATTTTTACCATGTTATAAATCAGCATCTCCATGTGTGTCAGTTCGGATAAAAAAAGGCGATACAATAGTTGCGCGCCGCGTTCGCTGGAATAAAGATCAACTGCTTTTAATACGCGCTCAGCCTGGTCCAGGTCGGTTGCAATCAACACAGTTTCATCCAGCAAACTAAATTGCGTTAAACCCTCAATCGCAATAGCGGTGGGTGGAACTTTGGTTTGGAAAATAGCGAATATGCAACTCAACAAACCTTCAAAGCTTCCATCGTACGCATAAATTTTCACTGCTGTATTTTCCTGGATGTTGTCAGCCAAATAATGACATCTGGGTTTTTTGTACGGTTTTGTCTGCAATTAATAGCTGCCGTAAATCATGCATCTGCAAATCTTTTCGTTGCACGGGTGCGCCGGGGCATTGAATAAAATAACGCGCGCGTTTTAGCGCTACGCCCATTTGCTGTAAGTGATCCATATGTAAACGCTGATGAATACGCGAGCTTACAATTTTCTGGGCAGATTTCACTCCAACACCAGGGATTCGCAAAATCATTTCGTAATCTGCATGGTTAATATCTACTGGAAACAAATGCGGATTGCGCAGCGCGTAACTGACTTTCGGGTCTACTTCCAAATCAAGATTCGGATATTGGTCATTGACTATATCGCCCACGCCAAATTTATAAAAACGCAGCAACCAATCGGCTTGATAGATTCGGTTTTCGCGAATTAACGGCGGCGCCGAAAGCAGGGGAACGCGATTATCTGTTTTAATCGGCACATAGCCAGAGTAATAAACCCGCTTTAATTTTTGTGTGTTGTAGAGGTTATCGGCAAGCTGCAAAATTTGGTGGTCGTTTTCCGATGTCGCACCCACAATCAATTGCGTGCTTTGGCCTGCCGGTAAAAACAACGGCGTTTTCTTAAAATGCTTTTTGTCGTCGGTGTAGCGAAATTTTTCCTCCGTCAAATAATTCATGGGTGTGATGATATCGGTGTAATTTTTTTCCGGCGCGACTTTTTTAAGGTTCATCTCTGAGGGAATTTCAATATTCACACTTAAGCGGTCAGCGTAGAGGCCGGCTTCATGTAATAACTCGGGGCTTGCGCCGGGAATCGCCTTTAAATGTATATAGCCATTAAAGTTGTGTGTGGTGCGCAAGGTTTTGGCAACGCGTACCAAACGCTCCATGGTGTTGTCGGCGCTTTTAAAAATCCCCGAGCTTAAAAACAAGCCTTCAATGTAATTGCGGCGATAAAAATTAATCGTTAAATCCACAACTTCTTCTACCGTAAAGCCTGCGCGCTTTACATCGTTGCTGCGTCGGCTTACACAGTAGGCGCAATCGTAAATGCAGTGGTTGGTTAAGAGGATTTTCAGCAGCGAAACACAACGCCCGTCTTCCGTATAACTGTGGCAAATCCCCATGCCGGTGGCGTCGCCCAAGCCTTTATTGTGATTGGCGCGTTTGCTGCCACTGGAGGAACAGGATGCATCGTATTTGGCTGCATCTGACAAGATTGTCAGCTTTTCTAATATGTTGCCCACAGCGTTCTCCCCATGAATAAAGAATGATAACTGTATATCCACACAGTATTTGTGGCAAGCTAAAAATTGGGCGTTTACAGTGAGAGCTAGGTTTCAAAAACAATAAATTTTTGTTTAGGACAACGTTGTCATTGAAAAAAGTTCGAATGAACTGTTAAGCTAGCTGCCCTGATTTTCCGGGTTGGGCTCATATCCTGTAACCCGTTACACCATGCTTCAAACGGCATTGGTCAGAGTAGTCATAACAAAATAACAGCAGTGAGAATCAACCATGTCAGAAGTGCACGTGTATCCCGTTCCCGACAGTTTTAAGAACTCTTCCTCCATTGATTTGGAGGGCTACCAAGCGATGTACGATCAATCGGTAAATGATCCTGATACCTTTTGGGCGGAGCAGGCAAACCAGTTTTTGACATGGCAGGCGCCTTGGTCACAAGTCACTAAAAGTGATTTGAACAAAGGCGAAGTAGCCTGGTTTATTGATGGCAAGTTGAACGTAAGCCTTAACTGTATTGATCGCCATTTGCCTGCGCGTGCCGACCAAGTTGCAATCATTTGGGAAGGTGATGACCCGGATGAAGATCAATTTATTTCCTATCAAGAATTGCATGACCAAGTTTGCCGGCTTGCCAACGCTTTGCGCGCGCGCGGCGTGAAAAAGGGCGACCGCGTTTGCATCTATATGCCAATGATTCCCGAAGCGACCTACGCTATGTTGGCCTGTGCCCGCGTGGGTGCCGTGCATTCAGTGGTGTTTGGTGGCTTCTCACCAGAAGCCTTGAAAGACCGCATTTTGGATGCGGATTGTCAGGTGGTAATCACTGCCGATGAAGGCCTGCGCGGTGGCAAACGTGTTCCCTTAAAGGCGAATGCAGATACGGCTTTGGCAAATTGCCCGAATGTTCATACCTGCATAGTTGTGCGCCGCACTGCCGGTTCCATCAGTTGGGACGGTGCCCGCGATTTCTGGTATCACGACTTAATCGCCAAACAAGCGGCCACCTGCGAACCAGAAGTAATGGATGCGGAAGACCCGCTGTTTATCCTTTACACATCAGGTTCAACCGGTAAGCCAAAAGGTGTGTTGCACACCACCGGTGGCTATTTGTTGCAGGCGGCCATGACTCACAAATACGTGTTCGATTATCAGGAAGGCGAAACTTACTGGTGTACGGCAGATGTGGGTTGGGTGACTGGCCACAGCTATATTGTTTACGGCCCTCTCACTAACGGCGCGACGACCTTAGTCTTTGAAGGTATCCCAACTTATCCAGATGCCTCGCGCTTTTGGCAAGTAATCGATAAGCATCAAGTAAACATTTTCTACACAGCCCCAACCGCCATTCGCGCGCTTATGGGCGCGGGCGATGATTGGGTGAAAAAGACTGCGCGTACCAGTTTGCGTGTGCTTGGCACCGTGGGCGAACCAATCAATCCTGAAGCTTGGGAGTGGTATTACCGCGTGATTGGCGATAGCCGTTGCCCGATTGTGGATACGTGGTGGCAAACTGAAACCGGTGCGCACATGCTCACTCCATTACCGGGTGCAATCGCGCTTAAACCAGGTTCTGCAACGCTTCCATTCTTTGGCGTGCAACCCGCGTTGCTGGATGCCGAAGGCAAAGAAGTACAAGGTGCAGGTGAAGGTAATTTGGTGATTAAAGCTGCATGGCCAAGCCAAATTCGCAGCGTTTATGGCGATCACCAACGTTGTATCGATACCTACTACAGCACTTACCCCGGTTACTACTTCACCGGCGACGGCGCACGTCGCGATGAAGATGGTTACTACTGGATTACCGGTCGCGTGGACGACGTACTCAACGTATCCGGCCACCGTATGGGTACTGCAGAAGTTGAATCTGCGTTGGTGTTACACGAAAAAGTAGCTGAAGCTGCAGTGGTGGGTTACCCGCACGATATTAAAGGCCAAGGCATTTACGCTTATGTGACTTTGATGAGCGGCGAAGAGCCCAGCGATGAATTGAAAAAAGAATTGCTGGCGTTAGTCGTAAAAGAAATCGGCGCAATTGCACGCCCGGATATTATTCAGTGGGCACCGGGTTTACCAAAAACTCGCTCCGGTAAAATCATGCGTCGTATTCTGCGTAAAATTGCCGCAAATGAAATTGATAGTTTGGGTGATACCTCAACGCTTGCAGACCCTTCTGTTGTGACGCAGTTAATTGAGAATCGGGCGAATAAATAATTTGTGATTCATGCTGAAGTAAAAAACGGCGGTGCCTTGAAAGAGGTACCGCCGTTTTGCTTTTACGATTCCGATATTTTTATTAAAGAAATACGTTATTAAATAGGGAGTCGTCATCCTCGCGTAGCGGGGATCCAGCTGTTAAAAAAGTCGCAGTGTACTCTATTCAAAAAAGCTAAAGCTGGTAGTGTAGTTTATAAAATTTATTAGCAAATTATCCCATTCTTGATTTTCTGTGTTTTTAAATCAATGCCGAACCAGCAACTATAAGTTGTTCCATTTGAGGATACTGAGCACTGTATATTTTGTGCTTGTTTTGTAATGGTTCCGTCATCCAGACATACGTCTCGCACTCCTTTAACTTGAAGTTTTTTATATAAGTCCTCAGCTGCTGTGCCCGTTAAGTGAATTCTCATATTCGGATTTAGTGGTTTATCGGATTCCTCCATAGGCTCACCTTGAGCAAAATAATATTCTCCAGTAAGGGGTTTGGTTTTCTCCTCCTCTGCAACAGCTGGAATTGAAAACAAGATGACAAAAAAAGCAAATAATAAATTTTTCATATGTTTCTCCTATAATGCGTAGCTCGTAGCTCGTAGCTCGTAGCTCGTAGCTCGTAGCTCGTAGTACACATGTTAATCCTCAGGTATTAAAAGGCTGCGAGGGGTGCAATTAAAACTGATTTGAAAGTCCTGCTCATCACATTCCAATGTTCCCGCAACCCCCTCTGCTAAATGTCATGCTCACCATTTGTATGAGCACTGCATTCTACATTTTGTTGATTTCATGCGTACGATTACGCTGCGCTAATCGTACCTACGGAGGCTTGGGCACAAGATAATTGATTAATTTTAGGACTTATCAAAAAATTAACTTACCAGTCTTTTGGTAATTTGGGATCTTTGTAGCGCATGCTTTTGTATTTTTTGCTTCTTTCAGCTCTTTGAACTTCCCTTCGACGGTTTTCATTAATTTTTTTCCACCTGCCTTCTTCTATTTTTTCTGATAAAGCTGAGAAAAAGTCATATAGTTTTGTTATTTCAAGCAATGGACGAAGACCTATTCCAAGGAAAATAAGCAGCGCGACATAATAGGCTAACAGATTGGTGAAATGCCAACCTATAACTATAGTGAACCAAAGCATTCCGATATAAATGCCACGTGGAAGCGGACCCCATTCAAATTTTGGTTCTCTCATAGAGCAAGTTCCGTTGCACAAAATTATTTAAATTATTCTGCGTCTAAAGTGGCAAGAATGTGTACACGGTATCGTACGGGTATTTACCGTTGGTGCGTTCGGAATGGACGTGAAGGCCGTCGTCCTTGAATGTTCCCTCCATTTTGAACGAGCCGAATGCGGCTTTGAGACGCGCGCTGAACGCATTGATGCCGGGTTTGTAATTACCCTTTACGATAAATGCATCACCAGTGATAAAGGTATCCATCACTGAGCGCGCGGGAAACCGCCCACCGATGCTTTGCCAGAAGATCTTTCCATCGGAGGTGAAGCATAGATAGCTCCAGCTCTCTTTCATACGTGTCTCGTATACGCCGTCGAACCGTACACCAGATTTGCATTGAGTGGGTGATCCTATCTCCGGGATGATTACCGATGTGCTGGCTTCGCTGCCGTCGGAGAGATATAGAACATAGCCTTCGGGATCGAAGATATGCACACCGTGATGCTTGGCAATCGCGCGCAGCTGCTGCAAGCGCTCGGCATCGAATTCGCTGAGTTCGAATACCATGGTGAGCATCAATCCTGCAGGTTGATTGTGAGTAAAGTCTTCGTGCCAGACGGCGCCCTTCGATTCATCTTCCGGCCAGGTTTGTAGCAGGCGCACGAAGAAAGTGGCGATGCGCGCACTTGGCGCTTCCTTGGTATCCTGCCATTTTTCAACAAAATGCATGGCTGCATCCGCATCTTTCACATGTGATGCGTCAATCGCATACATGATTGCTTCGCTCATTGGTAATTCTCCTATGGGCCGAATCTTGCGTCAGTTCGTAGGTACGATTAGCGTAGCCTAATCGTATGCATGTTATATCCAAGTATTAACTGGTTGTGACGAATACACTCAAAATCACGTTGAAATGCGTACTCATTAAAAATCCAATATTTCCGACAATCCCTCTACTAAATGTTGTGCTAACCGTGTTGTATTAGCGTTGCACATCTGCAAATGTGATTGGTTTTTCATGCGTACGATTACGCTGCGCTAATCGTACCTACGGGGCTATTGATAAGAATTTAACTCTTTTTACGGATCAAGCAACCCCGCACGAATCGCAATAATTTTCGGTAACGCAATTTGAAATGCTTTTACTAACTCTGGATCAAATTGTTTGTTGGATTCATTGAGAATGTAATTGGTCGTATCTTCAATCGACCAAGGCTCTTTATAAGGGCGTTTGCTGGTGAGTGCATCGAATACATCGGCGAGTGCAACTATGCGTGCTTCAAGTGGAATAGCTTCGCCGGCTAATCCATGTGGGTAGCCGTTGCCATCCCATTTTTCGTGATGATAGAGCGCAATGCGGCTGGCCAGTTGTAAAAGTGTTGAGCTGTCGTCGCCAATAATTTCTGCGCCGACCTGTGCGTGGGTTTTCATGATTTCCCATTCGTCGGGTGTGAGCTTGCCGGGCTTTTGTAGAACCGCGTCGGGGATGCCCATTTTGCCGACGTCGTGCATGGGTGCTGCATTAAATAATTCTTCTGCATCTACTGCGCTCATACCGGCGGCCAAGGCGATTTCGCGTGCGAAATGGCTCATGCGGATTACATGTAAACCTGTTTCGTTATCTTTGTATTCGGCGGCGCGGCCTAGCCGCTGAATAATTTGCAAACGGGTTTCGCGCAATATTTTTGCGCTGACTAACGACAGTTGGGATTTAATTCGCGCGAGCACAATGGGCGCGCTCACAGGTTTGGTAATGTAATCCACACAGCCCACAGCAAAGCCTTCTGTTTCGTCGCGGTCATCTGCAAGTGCAGTCACAAATATAACGGGAATACTTTGCGTATCCGGATTTTGTTTGAGGCGCTGGCAAGATTCCAATCCGGTGAGGCCGGGCATCATAATGTCGAGTAAAATTAATTGCGGCTGTTCAGCTTGTGCGAGTGCTATGGCCTTCTCGCCGTCGCGGGCAAAAATCAGTTGGTAATCATGCTGCAATATTTGCCGCAACACTTGCAGGTTAAGTGGTTCGTCATCGACGACTAAAATAATTGGGCGGCTATCGCGATGTGTGATCATGGTGCTTCTCTAGAAGGTTAATTTGGTCGTTTAACCCAGTTGGCTGAACTCATCCATTCTTCCAGCAACGCAGTTGCTGCATCGAAATCAAATTGATCAAGCGCGTTTTCCAATTGCGACCAATCTGCTTCTGACAATAATTTTTTTAATTCACCCAAGCTTTCGTCATCAATTGCAGAATGTTTGCAGGTGTCGGCGATGCGTTGAAGTAAAGCGAGTGGAACTTCGCTGTTAGCTTTTTGCGTTTGCGAGGGTACCGGTGTGCGATTGCGAACGTGTGTTTCTACTTCGCTTAACGCCAGTGCAAGTGATGCAAGTTGTGTTGGCTCCGGCTTTGGATTTTGTTCTATCTCCGCCAATATTTTTGTCACTTGATTAAGGCCAAGGTTGGCGGCTGCGCCTTTGAATCTGTGTGCGAGGGCCTGGCTGTTTTTGCTATCTGCGAATAGCGGATTGCGTTTGATTTCTTCACAAAATTGAGCGATCGCTTTATACAATCGGTCGCTATCGCCCCAGCGCGCCTCGGCAGTGGCTGTATCTATTAGCACAGGCTTTGAATCTACTGGGCGATTATTGTTTGTTGTTGATTGCGGGTTGGCAACATTCAGGCTTAGGCAGCTGGCCATTTCGGCATAGAGCGCGGTTTTGTCGATAGGCTTGGAGGCAAAACCATTCATGCCTGCATCGTAGGCATCCTGCCGATCTTTGGGCAGTACACTGGCGGTAAGGGCGATGATAGGAATGGAGTTGCGATGCTGCAATTTTTCCCATTCGCGAATAATTTTGCTCGCTTGCAGGCCGTCCACATCCGGCATTTGGATATCCATAAGAATAAGGTCGAAGATTTCCTCTTGAAATTTGGTCCAGGCGTCCAGGCCATTGCTGGCGCTGCGTACTTGATGCCCATCGCGCTTGAGCATTAATTCCAGTAGCTCAATGTTTTGCGGTACATCATCTGCAATCAGGATTTTTAGTGGCGGAAGCTGCGCACCTGTGTGTTTTTCCGGGCGGACTTGGGGGCTTGCGACCGTAAGCGGCAACTTGATGGTAAAGCGGCTTCCCTGGCCCTCGGTGCTGGTGACATTGATGGTGCCACCCATGAGTTCCGAGAGTTGGCGGGCAATAGACGTGCCTAAACCTGTGCCGCCAAAACGACGGGCCATGGAGGCATCGGCTTGGGTAAAGGGTGTGAAAATGTGCTCGATGCGGTCGGCAGCTATGCCTATGCCGGTATCGATAACTTGCAGTTGTACACCTTTATACATGTTATCCACCTCAAGCCGAACTTCGCCTTTCAGGGTGAATTTAACCGCGTTGCCAATGATATTGACCAGGATTTGGCGAACGCGTAGCTCGTCTCCTATCAGATAATCGTGGGTTCCATTCGGGTAATCCAAAATCAAGGCCAAGCCTTTTTTATCGGCCTGCAATTGCTGCTCGGCGATTATCTGCTCGCACAATTGGCGAAGGGAAAAAGGGCGTTTGTCCAGCTCGAGTGCACCGCGCTCCATCTTTGCGGTATCCAGAATATCGTTTAGCAAGCCGAGCAGTGAACGCGCGGAATAGCGAACCGTCTGCATGTGTTTTTGCTGAAGGGCGTTGAGCGGCGAATCCATGAGCAGTTCGGTAAAGCCAATAATCGCGTTCATGGGGGTGCGAATTTCGTGGCTCATATTGGCGAGGAACATGCCCTTGGCTACGGCGGCTTGCTCGGCGCGGTCTTTGGCGATAAGCAGGTCGTGCTCCATGGCTTTGCGATCGGTGAGGTCTATGGCAACTTTAAAGACTTTCCAGGGTTTTCCGCCTACATCCAAAATCGGGTTATAGGCGGCCTGAATCCAGATTGAGTTACCTTGGCGACCAATGCGCCTATATTCGCCGCTTTGGAATTTGCCCGCCTTGAGATTTTCCCAAAAAATTTTGTAGTCTGCGCTGCCGGATTCTTCTTCCGAACACAGAATGCGATGGTGACGCCCCGCAAGTTCTTCTTTGCTGTAACCCGTAAGCCGCAAAAAATTATCGTTTACGGCGATGATAAAACCATCCATATCAAATTCGGCTACGGCGAGCCCACGTCCAATAGCTTGTACCACGCCTTCAAATTCATTCGCGCGCAAGATTGAATCCGAGATATCGATAATCACCCCGTCGATCCATACGGGTTTGTCTGACTCGTCGTAAACACCGCAGGAGGTTTCAGAAACCCAGTGTTCTCTGCCATCTTTATGGATGACGCGGTATTCGCAATGCAGCGAGCGTTTGTTGCGCAGGGCGTCCTGTAATTGTTTGTCGATGCGCGCTATGTCATCCGGGTGAATAACATCGCCGATGTTGATGCGGCCCGACATAAAATCTTCTGCATTCCAGCCAGTGAGCCGTTGCACCGCGTCGCTTATAAAAAAAGTGCGCCAGGGCGGAGCCAGTTCGCAGCGAAAGGTAATGCCCGGCATGTTGCTAATTAAACTGCTGTATTGCTGTTCGCGTTCGCGCAACCGCGATTCGCTGCCCTGCAGCTGGGTGTAAAGTTGGCGATAACGCAGCAGCAGGTTACCCGCAAGCGCAAATACGCTTAAGGCGATAGTGGTGGCAGTGATGATAGAGGCAAGGAAGATATGGTTTTCAGTGATCTCGGTGGCATTGTTCAGCGTTCCAAAAAAACGCGCAGCTTTCATACCGGTGTAATGCATGCCTGCAATCGCAAAGCCCATTACCACACTGGCGAGCAGGTTCTTTTGCAGGTAAGTCAGCTGACGCTGCTCGCGCAAACCAAAGCGAATCCATAGCGCAATTATGGCCAGCATAACGGCAACCAGAATTGAAACGCCAAACCAAACAGGGTCGTACTTAAGCGTCATGCTCATGTGCATAGCGGCCATGCCGGAGTAATGCATGGTGCCAATACCTGCGCCTACAAGCACCCCACCCAGCAGTAACCGCTTTTGGCTTATGGATTCGCTCGACAGCATTTGTAACGCAACCCAGGATGCAAATACTGATGGTGCCATGGAGGCGAGCGTAATCAGCGGGTCGTAGTGAACATGGTCGCCCAGGCGAAATGCGAGCATGCCAATGAAGTGCATGGACCAAATACCGCCACCCATCGCCAATGAACCCGTTAGCAATGCAATCTGTGCATGCATACCTTTGGGTGCCCGGCTTGCCATGGCCGCGATTTGTAAGCCGATATAGGACGAGCCAATAGCAATCAAAATAGAAAGGGTGACCAACCAAGGATTGTAAGTTCCATGGATAAGTGTGGCGGGGTCGATGTCGACGACAAAAAGATTCTGCATGAGCGAGATGAGCAAATAGAAAAGATTACATTGAAGCCTAGTAGACACCTATTCGGTCGTCCATCTTGTGGCGCCTGAAGAATTATTTTTGCTGATTTTTTTGCAAGAAGGATCACCTGAAAAAGGTGAACTAATAACTATCTAAAAATAAGTCCGAAAATGCTGACTATTAAGTGCTGTAATGCTTCGTAAATATGAGTAAAAAGCTACCCGCCTCGCGGTGTTTTCGCCAACAATCGTAGCCCCCTTATAGGGTTCACCTAATAAAAACGAGGACACTATGAATATAAGAATAGTTAAATTCGGCATGGCAGGTTTATTGGCAATGACATATTCAATCGCAAGCTGGGCAGAGTCACTTGGGCAGTTTGCGAATCACACCGATGTAGGTGCAGTTAAGCACGCGGGTAAAGTAGTTTATGACCCGGCGCAGCAGACCTACAAAATCAGCGCGTCTGGCAAAAACATGTGGGGCGCTGAAGACCAATTGCATTACGCCTTCAATCAGATCGCTGGCGATTTTATCGTGCAAGCGCAAGTTGCGTTTGAAGGTGAGGGCGTAGATCCCCACCGCAAAATTGGCTGGAATGTTCGCAGCAGTTTGGATACAGCATCTCCCAACATCAACACGGCAATTCATGGCGATGGTCTGGTTTCTTTGCAGTTCCGTGAAACATCTGGCGGCGAAACTGATCAATACCCAATGCAAATAAAAGCGGCGAATGTTATTCAGCTTGAGCGCCGCGGCGATACTTATATTTTTAGCGCAGCAAAAAAAGGCGAGCCGTTTCAGATTACGTCTGTTTCCCATGTGAAGTTGGGCGAAAAAGTCTATGTAGGTTTGGCTTTGACTGCGCACAACGCCGATGTGGTTGAAACTGCCATTGCTTCAAATGTGCGAATTACAATTCCTGCGGCTAAGGATTTCAAACCTTACAAAGATTACATTGGCAGCAATTTGGAAATTCTGGATTTAACCACGGGCAATAGCCGAATTGTGTTCCGCGCACCCGATTCAATCCAGGCACCGAATTGGACGCACGATGGAAAGTCACTTATTTATAATTCAAATGGTTTGCTTTACAACTTTGACATCGCCAGTGGAAAACCCACGGTAATAAACACGGGTTATGCGAAATACAATAACAATGATCATGTCTTGTCCTGGGATGGCAAGCAAATTGGTATTAGCAGTCATGTGAAAGAAGATAGCAACAATTCAACGCTCTATACCCTGCCTATTAAGGGCAGTAGCAAGCCTGTACAAATCAATGCAACGGGTGCGGGTCATTCGTATCTACACGGTTTTTCACCGGACGATAAAAAACTGGTATTCACTGGTCAGCGCAATGGTACGTTTAATATTTTTACCATTGATTTAAAAACCAAAAAAGAAACACAGCTAACAACATCTCCTGCGTTGGATGATGGCGCAGAATATACGCCTGATGGTAAGTATATTTATTTCAACTCTAATCGTACCGGTTTGATGCAATTGTGGCGCATGCTTGCAGACGGCAGTAAACAAGAGCAACTGACCTTCGACAATCACAACAATTGGTTTCCCCATGTTTCTCCCGATGGTAAAAAAATTGTGTTCTTGTCTTATATGACCGATATAGATCCCAACGAGCATCCGTTTTATCGTCACGTTTATTTACGTGAGATGCCGATTGATGGCGGTGAAGCAAAAATTATTGCTTACGTTTACGGGGGGCAAGGCACAATCAACGTTCCCAGTTGGTCGCCCGATGGAACCAAAATTGCGTTCGTTAGCAATACCAAAATGTAAGCAAAGAATCATGTGTGTTGGGCGCCTTAGGGCGCCCTTTTTTTTGCCCAATTTTGTGAGTTGCGTGTCAACCGATTCCGCACTGGTGCGTTAAAGGAGTATCGCAAACAGAAAAGAGGGTTGGGTTATGGAAGTCAGATGTAAATATAAGTTGAGTGCGTATATTTTTGCTTCATGTTTGTTAAGCATAACGGCAAGTGCGGCAACCTCGCCGGTAATGGCAAATGCGCTGCGCACTCATGCAGCCACGCAAACGGCGCAGAATAATGCTGCTTGCACTGCTATTCAGCCATTCTATTGGGAAATTGGTAATCAAACGGAGGCTTTGGCTTCTGGCTCGGTAGGCGGTAGAACTTACACGGCAAACACGCTTATGCCTATTGCATCTGCATCTAAATGGATCTTTGGCGCTTATGTGGTTCAAGCGCGTCAGGGGCAATTGAATCAGGATGATATAGCCGCATTAACTATGTCTTCTGGTTACACCAATTTTGGTTCGACTTCCTGTGTAAAACTTTTAGCTGCAATCAGAGATGCGCAGACCGTAAATCAATGTTTTCAAACCGATAATCCAAGAGGTGGGAATAACGCTGATTACAATGCAGATGCGCTCGGAAAATTCTTTTATAACGGTGGTCATTTTCAAAAGCTCGCACTGGATTTAGGCTTGGGTGCAGACAATAACACTGCGCTGCAACGCGATATGCAAATGTACTTGGGCACTGATTTTAAATTTACTTTTGGTTCGCCGCAGTTGGCTGGTGGTGTAAATACCTCGGCCAGTAATTACGCGATTTTCTTGCGAAAAATTCTTAACAAGCAACTTTATATTGGTGATTTTCTCGGAGCATATTCGGTCTGCACTAATCCCAAAACCTGCACTAACGCGATTTACACTCCCGTACCTGCAAATTTACGTTGGGATTATTCGTTGGGGCATTGGGTTGAGTCAGATCCTGTGTCAGGCGACGGAGCATTTAGCAGTGCAGGTGCGTTTGGTTTTTATCCGTGGATTGATAAAAGTAAAACTTTTTATGGAATTATTGCGCGCAAAGATAGCGCAGGCAGCGGTTCTGATTCATCAGCATGCGGCCGCTTGATCCGTAAAGCCTGGGTGACCGGAAGAGCGCAGTAAAAATCTAGTAATGGGATGATTTTCCTTTACGGCCATTCCTGATAAGAATGGCCGTTTAGTTTAGGCATATTTTATTTCGGCTCTAGCAAGAGCTGGGTTCATGGCATATCCTGCGCGAATTACATATTTTCCGAAGGTATACCCATGTTGTTGAAGGTTGGTCAGTTAGCAAAACAAGTTTGCTTAAGTGTTCGCACGCTGCATCACTATGATGAAATTGGTTTACTTTCACCCTCTGTACGTACCGATGCTGGGCACAGACTTTACAACACCAAAGATATTTCCCGTTTGCATCGCATTCAGGCGCTCAAACAACTTGGAATTCCGCTTCAAAAAATTGCTGACATTATTCAGGAAAATTCTCAACCTCTGCCAGATATTATCGCGCAACAAATTGCCAATCTTGAACGCGAGCTTGAACAAGCCACACAACTTAAGGCCAAGCTCATTAAGTTACAGGAAAATCTGAACACAGCACATGAGCCGGATATAGCGGGCTGGCTTGATACTTTGGCGTTAATGAATGTCTACGAAAAATATTTAACAGCAGAAGAAATTGAAGAGCTGAATAGCCATGCGTTTGCCGTCAAACATGAAATCGACCACGAATGGCCGGAGATGGTTAAAAAGCTACAGGCGATGATGGATAAAAAAGTGCCAGCTGATGCTGACGAGGTGACAGAGTTTGTTATTCTGTGGACGGAAAAGCTGGAGCGTTTGGTTGGGCATAATCCCAATTTATTATTAAAAATTCATTTCATGTCGAATGAAACTGAAATGCGAATACAGCGCGGTATTAGTCAGGAGATGACAGCGTATCTCGGTGAAGCTATGAGTGCTTTGCACCAGAAGATTTTCACCAAATATCTCTCGCCCGAACAAATACAGTTGCTGAATAAAAATCGACAAAAAAATAAAGAAGACTGGCCACCGCTCATTGCGGCAATTCGTGAAAAAATGCAGGCCGGCGTTGATTCCGAAAGTGAAGAAGTTAAGCCGCTTGCGATGAAATGGAAAACATTATTTGAAACATCCGCAACGGGTGGTGATCCGGACATTGCGGAAAGATTGCGTCTGGCATACGAGCGTGAACCTTTGCTTATTCAGGGCACTGGTCTTGATCAGGAGTTGTTTACCTATATTCGTCAGGCTATGGATGGCTTATGAGGGATAATCTATAAAATGCTTGCTCCTAACGTAAGGTGAGGTTTTAAGGTGGCCACAATCGAGTCACCTTAATCTAACAGGAACCTCTATGTACGATGCCATCTCCAGTGTTATGCAAAAGCAATTCTGTACGGCGCACAATCTTGATAATGCCAAGCCTAGCAGCCAGGCAGTTGCAGTTTGGCGAGCAGCTCATCAAATACTTGAACAACCCCTTATTTTTAATGATCCCCTCGCGCTAAAAATCCTTGGTGCCGCAAAATCAGATGTGGTCGATAAACTTGAGTCGCACAAAGACCCGCTCAGTTCAGCCATGCGGGTTGCCATTGCTGTACGCAGCCAGTTTGCGGAAGATGAACGTGAGGCAGCACTAGAGTTTGGCGTGAATCAATATGTAATTCTGGGCGCGGGGCTGGACACTTACGCATACCGCAGTAAAAAACCGCATGAAAAAGTATTTGAAGTGGATTTGCCCGACACCCAAGCAATGAAAGTTTCACGGCTTAAGCAACAGGAAATTAATCCCACATGTTCTGTACATTATGTGGCTTGTGATTTTGAGGAAAATGCCTTGGAAAAAAGTTTGCTTGCAGCAGGTTTTGACAAAAATCAAAAAGCATTTTTTTCGTGTTTAGGTGTAGTGACTTATTTGGATTTAAGTGCGTTTGAACAAACGCTTCGGTTTATCACTAGCTGCGCTCCCGGTTCAATATTAACTTTTGACTATATTGTTGACCCCAATAACTTGAGCGAAATAGAACGAATAGTGCTCGATGTATTATCGGCGCAATTAGCTGCGGGCGGTGAACCGCTGAAATGTTTTTTTGATCCGCAGCTGCTCGCTAAAAAATTGAGTGATTTAGGATTTTCGCATATTGAAGACATAAGTCCTGATTACCTTAATAATCGTTATCTCGCAGCGCGCAACGATGGTTTGCGAGTGGGAAATGTCACACGCATGTTTATCGCAATCGTATAGGAACCGCTGAAGAATTAACTTGCTTGGTCTGGCGTTGTTTAATTTCATTAAAAATGCTC
Organism: Cellvibrio zantedeschiae; assembly: GCF_014652535.1. Taxonomy (NCBI): domain Bacteria; kingdom Pseudomonadati; phylum Pseudomonadota; class Gammaproteobacteria; order Cellvibrionales; family Cellvibrionaceae; genus Cellvibrio; species Cellvibrio zantedeschiae. The sequence goes on from NZ_BMYZ01000002.1 coordinate 266,361, forward strand.
ATTTACTTCGTGTAAACTCCGCCTTTTTAATAAAATTTGCCTAGCCATACCCGCGCCGTAAACATTTTTTAGCGATTCCTTTAATAAAATAACAGATATTGTTTTTCAAAAAGGATTCAAATCATGAAACCCAAAATGATAATTCCCATGTTGGTATGCCGTGATGCAAAAGCAGAACTCGAATTTTGCGTGCAGGCATTCGGCGCGACAGAGCTTTCTCGTCGCACAGCTGAGGATGGAAGTGTTGTGCATGCAACGCTAATGATTCATCAATCGCTGATTATGGTGCACGATGAATCACCTCATTTAGCAAGCAAAGCACCGCAGGCAGATGGCAGCTCCTCGGTAGTAACTTATCTGTATGACGAAAACGTTGACGAAATAATGAACCGTGCCGTTGCTTTAGGCGCTCGTGTACTTATGCCAGCCGAAGATCAATTCTGGGAAGATAGGGTAGGGCGAATCATAGATCCCGCCGGGCATGTATGGAATATTGCAGCGCGGATTGGTGAAGATTGAACCCTTGGTAACGGGGTGCTTAAGGAACAAATGTGAAAAAACTCGTGCATGGCGGATAAAAACTTAATCTTATAAATCCTGGACTCAACTCTTTACCCGTGGGCAGGAATATTAAATATAATAGCGGTCTGATTTTCTGTATTCCGTAGATGTTTCTCATGACCGATCAAGACGACGATTTTTTCCAGCAGCAAATGAAAGGCGTAAAGCCAATTAAGGTAGAGGCCAAGGTTGATTTGGCTAAAGCTACGCTAGACAAAAGTGCTGCGGAACAACGCCGCAAAGCGGCTACTGCGGAGCTGGCGAAAGATAAGAACTTTCTTTCTGGCGAATATATCGAGCCGGTTGATCCTTTGTCAGTTATCGAATTTAAACGCGATGGCGTGCAGACCGGCGTGTACCGCAATTTGCGTTTGGGTAAGTACCAAATTGATGCGCGATTGGATTTACACCACATGACAATTGACCAGGCGCGCAATGCAGTTTTTCAATTTATTAGTGATTGTATGAAACACGACATTCGCTGTGCGCTTATTACTCACGGAAAAGGCGAAGGTCGCAGTTTACCCGCTCAATTAAAAAGCTGTTTAAATCACTGGCTCCCGCAATTCGATCAGGTTCTCGCATTTCACTCCGCACAAAAACATCACGGCTGGGTTGGCGCGACTTATGTGCTTTTACGTAAAAGCGAAAAGAAAAAATTAGAAACATGGGAAATGCATAATAAAAGATAGGTTTGCGATTTTTTCTGCAAATATAAATGGTTAGCGAGTGGGACTAAACGGCACGACTGCATGGATGCAGGAGGTAGGGCAACGCAGGAGCAGTTGCCGAGGACTGCCGTTTTGCACAGCCGAAGGCTGCCCGAAGGGCGAACGCCATGGATGGCGTGAGTGAACTTCACAATAAAAGATAAGAACTAAATAAAAAAGCCGATCTTATGATCGGCTTTTTTATTTAGTGAAGATTAGTTTTCAATCTCATCCACATCTACTTGGCCCGACCAACGCAAACTAATGTGTGACCAGCACATGCCTGCGGCCAAGAGTAGCGCTAATAAAATTTCAACTACCCAGGCGACGGCTGAAGTGTTTTTGACATCGAGAATTTTCCAGTAAACAAATAACCAAATCAGGCAGCCGAAAAGCGCGCTGGCTAACAAAATTCCCGCAATGCCTAGCGAATTAATAGTGGCTTTGATATAAATCGCCCAGCCGATGAGCAGGATTAAACCGGCGATTGCGATGTAGGGTGTAATGGAGTGGAGGTTGGTATATACCCAATGAAAGTACGAATAACCGCTGGGGTTATAACTGAGTAAAACGAGCAATATAGAAAACAGAAAACGCAGAGCAATTCCAGAACTGGTGAGTCGCATGATGTTTCCTCTTAAGTAAAATGTCTTCGTTTTTTAATAAAGCCGGTTTTTGCGTCTGAATCGTAACCCATAGCAGTGTAAAAATCGTGAGCGTCGTGCTTATCGCTTCCGCTGAGTAACATAATTTTTGAACAATCAGCCGCTAAACAGAAAGCTTCAATATGTTTCATCAAGGCTTTACCTATACCTTTACGTTTGTGATGCTGGCTGACAATAACATTTTCAATAATCGCAAACGGTTGCCTGGTGAACATAACATCCTTGCACAAGCTTACCAATGCAGTTGCTACAATCTCGCCATTTTCATCGCCTACAAGCAGATAGGTATTTTCATCCGCTGCAATTTCAGCAATGCGATCGGGTAATACATTGATGGGCGCAGCGGGCACCAGTTCCCGGTATAAATTTGCAATCGCTTCGGCGTCTGCTGCGGTGGCTTTACGAAATTCCTGCATGCTAATCCTAAAGCGTTTTATCCGGATGGGCCAAATGTATGTGGAAGCAGCTCAAGCCTTCGTGCGTGTGCTCATAAGAAATTAATGCCTGGTTGCTTTCGCATAATTCTTTGCAAATATACAAACCTAAACCTGATCCGGTATTTTCGGTGGTGAAAAATGGTTCAAATAAATGCGCAAGGTTTTCTTTACTGATGCCATCACCAAAATCAATAATTTTTATAAAAGGTTGTTGGCTGTTGCTATCAATTCCTGCCTCCAGTACTAAATGCGGGCAGTTCTCTGGGGGATGACTATAGCGCAAACCGTTGTCGCACAAGTTGGTGAGCACTTGTTGTAATTGGCCGAGGTCAAACTTAGCCTGAATGGGATCAGCTGCGATGCAATCTATCCAGGGTTTGTCTTTTGGGCTTTTAGTCGCAGAGTAATCGCTAATAAATTTTGGCAGCCATTCATCCAACCGAATGGTTTGCGGGTTGGAGATACGGCGGCGCGATAGCTGCAAAATGTTTTCAATAATTTGGTTCACACGTTTGGTGTGCGAGCCAATAATTTCTACCAGACGTTTATCGCTGGGCGGTAATGAACTGTCTTCTGACAATAATTGGCTTGCGTGGCTAATTGCAGCGAGAGGATTGCGAATTTCATGAGCGATGCTTGCTGTTAAACGTCCCAACGAAGCTAATTTTAATTGTTGCGCCTGTTGGGTGATTGCACGATTGTCTTCCAAAAATATGAGCGTGTGGGCATTTTCGTCCTGATCGAGCTTGGCAAAATTAACTTTTACTTCGTCATTGCTGTCGCTATCGGCGCGTAAAATTGGGCTCGGATTTTTGTGCGTACGTTGCCAGTGCTCTACTTTTTCTTGCAGCTCTGGTGAACCGGCAAGTTGCGGTGAATTGTTATTGCCCAAGCCCAGGAGTTTTGACGCTGCGTTGTTAAACATGGTGATTTTGTTTTCCCGATCCAACACCATAATGCCTGTGCGCATACGCTCAACAATTTGTTGCGCCATTTTTTGAAGGTGCGCAGCGTGGTGGGCTTGCGATAAAGCCTCTTGATTGCTGGTAACAATTTTTTTGGTGAGATATTGGAAAATTATCGCGCTGATAAAAATCAAAGCGCCGAGAATTCCCGCCGAAAAAAATGCGTTGGAATTAGTGGGTAGTGTATCGGTTAATGCACGATAAACTGTTTCAGAAATAACCGTAATACTGGCCAAGGCTGCCAGGAAAAACGCAATCTGCCCCCGTAACAACATCCCCCCGGCGGCAGCGGCAACTAATAGTAAATATCCGAGCGCGCTGGATGCACCACCACTGCTGTGCATGAGCGCAACTACGGCAGCAATTTCAATCAGGAATAAACTGAAAAGCAGTTTTTGCGAAGGTGAAAAGCGTACTCGCCACAGCAACAACAGGGTGCTGATATTGAAAACTGTATAGCCAACAGCCGCATAGAAAAATAGCGTGGGGTTACTCATGCCCAATACATTGGGTGTGAGCTGCCCTTCAAACATAATCAATAAAACTATGCCGAGCAGGGTGCGGTAAAAGGTGTAGACCCGGAGTAGTTCAAAAGGGTTGTAACTGGTGGGTATGGGTGTAAATGATTTCATGGATACAAATACTTTCTTACGGATCGGTTATACAGATCGTTTTATGTTATGTGGGTTAAAGCCAAGCTGGTGTCGACTACAGGATTTTGGATACAGGTTTATGCTATGGATTTTGCAGGCAAAAGCGAAAAACCGATAAATGACGCGGCTTTGCCTTTGCTTATAGGGGCGGATTAGCCGACAATGCGCTCCTTTTTTGCGCTCTCCTTTTGGGCGAGTACCAAGGCCGCTAGTTTACGCTGGTTTGTCGCCTTCTTGGCTATTCTGTTTCACAGCGCTGTTAAATTTTGCTGATTTCGTAAAAACGTTTAGAGATTTCTGCCATGTCCTCACTGATTATTGCGTTGGCGCAGTTGAATACCTACGTTGGTGATATTCCGGGCAACACCCAAAAAGTTATTGAGTTCGCACGCCGTGCTGTGGGTGAGCTCCACGCTGACGCGGTGATTTTCCCCGAGCTAACACTAACAGGCTATCCACCTGAGGATTTGCTGTTGCGCCCGAGCCTGGATTTGCGAATTGAGCGAGCCCTATCGGAAATCAAAGCTGCCAATCTGCCGTTGGCAGTGATTGTGGGTTACCCCAAGCGCGTCGACGGCAAATTATTCAATATGGCAGGCGTGATTCAGGCGGGCGAGTTAATTGCGGAATATGCCAAACATTGTTTGCCCAATTACCAGGTTTTTGATGAGAAGCGTTATTTCAGTGCCGGTAGTAAGGCTTGTATGTTTAATCTTAAAGGTGTGCCCAGCGCCCTAACCATCTGTGAAGATATTTGGTTTCCAGAGCCGATGGCGCAAGCAAAGGCTGCCGGTGCGCAGCTAATGCTTAACCTCAATGCCTCGCCCTACCATCAGGGCAAACAATCAGAGCGCGAAGCTATTGTGGCGGCGCGTGCGCAAGAAGGCGCTATGCCGGTGGTTTACGTTAATTTGGTTGGCGGTCAGGATGAGCTAGTGTTTGACGGTGGCTCAGTGGTTGTAGATGCCCAAGGCAAAACCCAATTCCGCGCTCCCGCCTACGACGAAGCACTATTTTCAGTAGATATTCAGGTCGACCAAGGCGTGGTGGTGCCGCCGCAAGCCTTGGCCGCAATCCCCAATAATCACGAAGCGGTTTATCAGGCTCTCGTATTGGGAATGCGCGATTACGTCAACAAAAACCGCTTTAAAGGCGTGGTGCTAGGTCTGTCGGGAGGGATTGATTCCGCTCTTACGCTGGCTATGGCGGTGGATGCTCTGGGCGCAGATCGCGTAGAAGCTGTGATGATGCCGTTCCGCTACACCTCAGATTTAAGTAAAGATGATGCCGCCGAGCAGGCGCGCCGTATGGGCGTGCGCTACAGCTCAATAAGCATTGAACCCATGTACGAAGCTTTTATGGCGCAGCTAGCCGAAGAATTTGCGGGCACCAAACGCGACACCACAGAAGAAAACCTGCAGGCGCGCTGCCGCGGTGTACTCCTGATGGCAATCTCCAACAAGAAAGGCTATTTAGTTCTGACTACCGGCAACAAATCAGAAATGGCTGTGGGCTACTCAACGCTCTATGGCGATATGGCGGGCGGTTTTGATGCTCTTAAAGACGTGCCGAAAACTCTGGTGTTCGCACTGGCGAAATACCGTAACACCTTAGGCGAAGTTATTCCCACAACGGTAATTACCCGTCCGCCGTCAGCAGAATTGGCTCCCGACCAAAAAGACGAAGACAGCTTGCCGCCTTACGATATTTTGGACCAAATTCTCTACTGGTATGTAGAGCAAGACTTAAGCGCAGAAGCGATTATCGCCAAAGGCTTCGCCCGTGACCAGGTTGAGCGCGCCGTGCGTTTGGTTGATGTGAATGAATACAAACGTCGCCAGGCACCGGTGGGGATACGCATTAGCCAGCGCGGGTTTGGCCGGGATCGGAGATACCCAATCACATCCGGTTGGAAGATGGGAGACTAAACGGCAGGAAAGCCGTTTAGCACAGCCGCAGGCTGCCCGAAGGGCGAACGCCAAGGATGGCGTGAGTGACCAAGCCTACGATTGTTAAGAAGCAATTGCCGAGGAAAGCCGTTTAGCACAGCCGCAGGCTGCCCGAAGGGCGAACGCCAAGGATGGCGTGAGTGACCAAGCCTACGATTGTTAAGAAGCAATTGCCGAGGAAAGCCGTTTAGCACAGCCGCAGGCTACGCGAGGATGACGACTCCCTTCTAAACTGAAGGACAGATTTTTCCAGTCTGGGACAAATCCCAGGCACAAAAAAAGCGGGCTAACCCGCTTTTTTTAAACCATCGCGCTAACTTATTTAGCTACACGCGGTGCCTTTTGATATTGAGCGTCGTAAAGCTCGCGGGTATCAAAACCAATGGTTTCTTGTTTGGTAAACAAGCCCAGGGTGATAGAGCCCAGAAGATTGCGCTCGTGATCCTGGAAGGCGTAATCGTAGTCAAACTCACCTTTTTTGTTGAGTGCGGGGAAGTTTGGATAGTTGGTGCGGAGCACGCCTAAAACTTCATCTGCACGATCTTGCATGCCGAGCAGGTGATAACCCTGTACCATAACGGCCAGTGCGTCCGGAGTAGCTGGAGCTTGTGGATAGTTTTCGATCACATAGCGGCCACGGCTAATAGCGGCAACATAAGCTTGGCGTTTGAAGTAATAGTTAGCTACGTGTACTTCGTAACGGGCCAAACCATTGCGTAGGAACAACATACGCTTCTTGGCGTCGGCAGCGTAAGGGCTGTCAGGAAAACGGTTAAGAAGCTGGGTAAAGTTGGCCAAAGATTCACGCGCATCACCCGGGTCGCGCTTGGTCATGTCGGTCGGCATAACACGCTCGAACATGCCCTTGTCTTTGGTGAATGAGCTTAGGCCCATCATGTAATAGGCGTAGTCAACATTGCGGTGTTGCGGATGCAAGCGAATAAAGCGGTTCGCCGTGGCGATAGCTTCATCGGGCTTGTTGTTATTGAAGTAAGCGTAAATCAGCTCAAGCTGGCCTTGTTCGGCGTAGGCTCCAAAAGGGAAGTTCTCTTCCAACTTTTGCAGGTTCTTGATAGCGGTTTCCCACTGCTCGTGTTCCAGCTGTTCTTCGGCGGCATTGTAAAGATCGGCCTCGCTGGTGAACTTCTCCTCTTTCTTGTCACTGGAAGAGCATGCGGTCAGCAGCGCAAGTGAGGCAATCAGAGCAAGGGGCAAAAATCGCTTAAGCATAAAAAGTTAACTCAAATAGTTTGGTGATAGATTTTTATCATCATTGAAATAAGCAGAAAGAAGGTGCCAAAACGTCATGAGCGAAGGCTAGATGAGGCAAAAGTCAGCAAAAAAACGGAGTTTACACGGAGTAAACGAGTATTTTTTGTTGGCTTTTAACGATATATAGTCGAGCGTAATAGTTTTGACGCGTTCTTTTAGCGGCGTATTTAAACACAGAGCTTGCCGATACCAAAGCGGCATTCGTTTTTAAACTGAGGTTTTACTTCTAAATGAAAGATGTTTTTGAACTTAGTGTGCAAGTGCCATTCTCCATGAGTGGGTTGCGCTTCGACCAAGCGGCCTCAGAGTTGTTCCCTGATTTCTCGCGTTCACGCTTACAAAGTTGGATTAAAGATGGCCAACTCAAGGTCAACGGCAAATTAGGTAAGCCGAAAGACAAGTTGATCGGCGGTGAAACCCTTGATTTGAATGCAGAACTGGAAGCCCAGGGCGATTGGCAACCAGAAGAGATCACGCTGGATATAGTCCACGAAGATGAAGATTTGCTGATCATCAACAAACAAGCTGGCTTAGTAGTTCACCCTGCAGCTGGCAATTACACGGGTACCTTGGTTAATGCTTTGCTTAATCACATCCCTGAATTGATTAACCTGCCGCGTGCAGGGATTGTGCATCGCCTGGACAAAGAAACCACTGGCTTGATGGTTGTCGCCAAGACTTTAGAGGCTCACACTGATTTGGTCGCCCAACTAGCTGACCGCACCGTAAGCCGCGAATACGAAGCCGTCGCTGTAGGCGCTATGACCGGTGGTGGAACCGTAAACGCTCCTATGGGACGCCACCCGATTCACCGCAAATTGATGGCGGTGCTGAGCCAGGGTGGTAAGCGCGCCGTGACTCACTATCGTGTTGCGACGCGTTTTCCGCATCACACCCACATTAAAGTAAAACTCGAAACGGGCCGTACGCACCAAATTCGTGTGCACATGGCGCATATTGGTTTTGCTCTGGTGGGCGATAAAACTTACGGCAAGAGTTTTAAAATTCCCAAGGGTGCTAACGAGCATTTGGTTGAAGCGCTAAAAGCTTTCCCGCGTCAGGCATTGCATGCGGCCAAGTTAGGTTTGGAGCATCCGGGTACCGGCGAATACACCGAATGGACAGCGCCGCTACCCGAGGATTTTAAAAATCTGTTAGAAGCGCTCAAGCATGGTTATGAGCATGAACCGAAGGATTAAATAGCTTAAGTAGAGAGTCGTCATCCTCAGCTGCGCCCCCTGGCTAGCGGGGATCCAGCGCCTTTAAAGTCAAAAGCAAAGTCACTGGATCCCCTACGGGGATGACGATTGCCTGCTTAAATAATTCAACATAGATAATTATTTCTTCATCATGGATAAGACCAACCACATTATTCCCAATTGGGCTGCACCGGCAAATGTAAAAGCCTGTATCACCACTCGCAAAGGTGGTGTTAGTCGTGCGCCTTATGAAAGCAATAATTTTGGTTTGCACGTGGGGGATGACGCACAAGCTGTTACGCAAAATCGTTCAGCGCTTTGTGATGAGTTAGGTTTAATTCAAAGTCCTCAATGGCTTGAACAAATTCACGGCATAAAAGTTGTCAACGCGAAAAGTGATGGCTTGGTACGCACTGCCGATGGCAGTTATAGCAATGAAAAGGGCCAAGCCTGTTTGGTGATGACGGCAGATTGTTTGCCGATTTTATTGTGCGATGAAAAAGGCACAGAAGTCGCTGCGATTCACTGCGGTTGGCGCAGCCTTGCCAAAGGTATTACCGAACGTGCACTCGCAAAATTTTCTGCTTCACCGGAAAATGTTCTCGCTTATTTAGGTCCCGCAATTTCGCAACCTAATTTTGAAGTGGGGGTGGATGTGTTGGAGGCTTTTTTCAAAGCAGCACGCAACCCAGCCCATGCAGATGCAATCGCCAAGGCTTTTATTTCTGCGCAGCGCCCGTTACATTTTTATGCAGATATTTACGCGCTGGCACGCGCTGAATTAAATGCGTTAGGCGTAACAAAAATATACGGCGGGAATTACTGTACCTACGCGCAAGCTGAGGATTTTTATTCTTATCGCCGCGATAAAACCACCGGGCGTATGGCGAGTTTGGTTTGGTTGGCTAATGATTAGCATGTGGCTGGTGAAACATAAAAAGAAACTGATTTTACTTTGCGGTATTGTGTTATTTTTGGGATTAATCTATTTCCTGTTTATTTATTATTTAGTCACCAATGGCTTCAGGAATTACCAGAAGTTCTGCTCTAACTACATTCCACAAATAGAAAGCTATCAAGCCAAACATGGCATTTATCCCTCGGCTATTAATGATTTTGAAAAGCCTTCGTTTTCATGGCGCTATGATGCCGAGGAATGTAATTACATTGCAGACCCTGATGGTTTTAGCTTTCAAGTGGCAGACGGGTTATTTGGCATATCTATCTATATCTCCAAAGAAAAACGCTGGGTTTATGATTAAACAAGAGCCCTGATGACGCGTCATTATGGGAGATTATTGATTGTAGTTTTTAAATCATTTATCCCCACTGGTCGCGCAAAATAGTAGCCTTGGTAAGCATCGCATCCCATTTCGGCTAGCGCATCACGCTGCTCGGCAGTTTCTACCCCTTCTGCAATTACTCGCAATCCCAAACTATGCCCAAGTGCAACAACGGTTCGTGCAATTGTTGCGTCGTTGTTGTCGGTGAGTAAATCGCGCACAAAAGATTGATCAATTTTTAGTTGATCAAGTGGCAAGCGTTTTAAATAAGATAAAGATGAATAACCCGTACCGAAATCATCGAGCGAGAAGGTGACGCCCAGGGTTTTTATTTCAACCATTTTGACGATCACTTCTTCCACATCTTTTGCCAACATGCTTTCGGTGAGTTCAAGTTTAAGGTGATGAGGATTGGCGCCGGTTTTTTGCAGTGCAGTCGTTACTGTTGCAACAAAATCCGGATGGGCAAATTGAATAACACTAACATTCACCGCCATGCACCAATTAGCTGTTTGCGGTGATTTTGCCCACTCCACCAATTGCATGCAGGCAGTTTCCAATACCCATTGTCCGAGTGGCAAAATCATTCCAGTTTCTTCCGCTAAGGGAATAAACGCAGCAGGCGAAATCATGCCATGTTGTGAATGTTTCCAGCGCACCAGTGCTTCTACACCTATGGGTGAGCCCGTGCGATCAACCTGCAATTGGTAGTGCAAAATAAATTCCTGCCGCTCCAAGGCTTTGCGCATACTTTTTTCCAGTTCGATTCGAACTGAAACGGCAGCTTGCATAGTGGGATCAAAAAAGCGCGCCGTATTGCGGCCTGCGGTTTTGGCTTGATACATGGCGACGTCGGCTTTTTTAAGCAACTCTTCCATAGAATCGGTTTGGTGCAGGAACACCACAATGCCAATGCTCGGGGTAATTACATAGGAATGGTCGCGCAGTGTATAAGGGTGCGAAAGGGCTTTTAATACTTTGTGGGCAATCATTTCCGCTTGTGAAGCAGCCTCGTTGGGGTAGGGGCTGAGGGCTTCAATCAACATTACAAATTCGTCACCGCCCATGCGCGCCACAGTATCGCCTTCGCGTCCGCAACTTTGCAGTCGCGTTGCAACTTGTTGCAGCAACACATCCCCTAAATCGTGACCAAGGCTGTCGTTGAGCTGTTTGAAATAATCCAGATCCAAAAACATCAAGGCGCCGTGTTGGTCAGTGCGGCTAGAGGTAATCATGGCCTGCTGCAAACGGTCGTAAAGTAAACGGCGATTAGGCAGGTTGGTGAGTGGATCGTAAAACGCCAGGCGATAAATTTCTTCCTCATCCTGCCGCTGTTGGCTGATATCGCGTACAAGCCCAACAAAAGTTACTTTACCCGCGCGCAAAATTTTAGAAATCGACAAGCTCATGGGGAAAATTTCGCCGTCTTTGCGTTGACCTTCCACTTCGCGCAAGGTGTTGAGTACCGGGCCATCTAAAGATTGGTTGTGGCGATGCAGGTAAGCTTCGTGTTGGCTTTTAAAATGGCTGGGCATTAGCTCAGTGACATTGCGCCCCAAGACTTCAGCAGACGTGTATCCAAAAATTTTACTGGCAGCGACGTTGAAAGATTCAATCACACCTTCGGTGTTAATGGTGATAACACCGTCGAACATATTGTCCAGAATCGCTTGGGTGTGTTGCAGGGATTCTTGCAGCGCCAGCTCGGCGAGTTTGCGCTTGGTAATATCCATCACGACTACAAACAGGCCCTCAACCTGGCCGTTTTCAACATCGGGAATGTATTGCGTCCACACGTAGCGGCTGCCACCCGGGCGCGGAATTACACGCTCAAAACTTTGTGCAGTGCCGGCCAATGCGGCGAGCATATAGGGTTCATTTTCACGGTATAAAGCTTCGCCGATGATGTCTTGCGGTTTGGATCTGTAGACTTCCTCAATCGTTTTACCAAACCAGGTCAAATATTCTTTGTTGGCGAAGTTGCAGCGTAAATCTTTGGTCCAGTGCGACACCATGCCGGGAATGTTGTGCGCCAGTGTGGCAATAAAGCGCTCGTTTTGGCGAACCGCTTCTTCTGCCAGCTTGCGTTCGGTAATGTCGTGGGCAACGGCGAGCAGCAGCGGTTCCGGTTGCTGGCTGATGAAGCGCGCAGACAATTGGATAAAACGAATGTCGCCGTTTCGCCGGCGCAGTTGGAACTCGAAGTTATCGATTTTGCCTTCACTGAGCAGGTGCTGCCGCATGTTCTCCCGTTCAAGTGGATTGACCCAAAGACCCAACTCCACGGTGGTGCGCCCAATAACTTCTTCGCGTGTATAGCCTGTCGCTTCACAAAAATTATCGCTGCAATCAATCATAACTCCGTCAATGTTTTGCAGTGTTAAGGGGTTGGGAATGAGCTTGAAGGTGCGGCGGAATCGCTCATCCGCACGACGCAACGCGGCTTCAGATTGGTATCTCGCGGTGACATCGCTGAACACCAGGACTATACCGATAATCGTTCCCGCTGAATCGCGAATAGGAGCGGCGCTATCGGCAATTTGGTATTCAATTCCGTCCCGGGCGATGAGTGTGGTGTGGTTCGCCATGCCGACAATTTGGCCGCTTTCGATAACCTGTTGTACCGGATTATTCGCTATTTCACGCGTGTAGGCGCTGATGATGCGGAAAACCTCGGTTAAAGGCTGCCCAATGGCGTCAGTTAACTTCCATCCGGTCAGCCGCTCAGCGGTAGGATTCATTCGGGTAATGCGGCCTGCGGCATCGGTTGCGATTACCGCGTCACCAATAGATTGCAGGGTGATTGCAAGATTTTCTTCGCTTCTGCGCAGCTTCTCTTCCGCTTGTTTGCGTTCGGTAATGTCTATAGCGATAGACATGAGAGTTCCATCGGGCAAAGTGGTCGCTATGATGTCGGCGGGAAAGCTCGAGCCGTCCTTGCGCAGTAACAACCATTCGCGGAAGTAAGGTGCGCCCGAGGCTATTTTCTCCAAAGCAGGATCTACCAGATCAAGTTCTGCCGGTGTGACCACATCTTTAGGGCGCAACTGACGCAATTCATCCCTGGTGTAACCCAGTAACCTAAGAAAAGCAGGATTACCATCAATTAAGAAGTCGTCGGGGTTCGGCGAGACAATATTGATGCCAATAGGGCAGCTGTCAAACAGTATGCGATAGCGCTTATCGCTCTCTGCTTGCGCATCTTCAGCGGTCAGGCGCTGCTGTAGCATTGTGCGTAAATTTTGCTGGGTTTCAGCCAGCCAGCCCAAGACACTGTTTTTCCGGTTGGCATTAACAGAAATTGGAGCAGAAAAATCGCCCTTACCCAAACGTGCAATCTGGGTATAAACCTCGGCGACCGAGCCGCCCAGGGTAATGCGTAGGATTTGGCTTATGCGCCATAAAAGCACGGCCAGGCTAACGCCGAATCCGATGAGCGTAAGCCGTGTGAATGCGAGGGTTTCTTTGGACTGAATAAGGGCATGCCGGGTGCGGGAATCTATTTGTCTGTAGAACTTATCGATTGGAACAATGATGGCTGCTTTGGCTTGGTCATAGCTGTGACCAAATAAGAATGATAAGGCCTTGCGGCGGTTCTCCTCCCCTTCGGCACCAGTACCTGCATTGTCAATCAGGTTTATGGCGTTGAGTTCGGCTGTAGTCAGTACATCAGCGTTGGCTTTAGCGTCATAAAGTGTGCGTAGTTCTTCCTCATTCGCACCTGCCTCACGTATTAGTTCCAAGAGGGCTATTTTGCGTTCGTTTGGAGCTGCCTTGGGTTTGCCGGCGATAAGTGCTAAATGCCAATAATTGTTTTGATAATTGTGGGGTCTGGGCAAGTTGCCGTCGCGAATAGCCACAATATCTTGGTAATATTGTTTATAGATGGGGTTGCCAGTTGCCGCGTAACTGCGCACCATGCGCGTCAAATCATCGGAAGACTGCCGTAACTCATCGGCATATTGGAGCGATAGATTGCGCTGGTCGTTAGCAATATCAACCTGTTTTTCAGAGTGGACATAGGTAATAAACGTGATCACTAGCGCAGCAAATAGGCTAAGCGCTAGCCAAACACTAAACGAAACATCGGTATAACTTTTTCTGGCGGACATCTCGATTTCCATTTCTACTAAGCCAAATGGCTTTAAGATAAAGCCTTATTTTATAAAGCACACCGGGTGCCAAATAATCCTGCTAACGAAGCGCTCGGTGTTTGATCGGAAAAACGTCAGATTTTTAAATAATCTGTCATTATTGTAGAAGCAAAATAATAAAACGTTAGGTAAATCCGTGGCACAAGTGTTGCTCAGTTCAAAATATTCAATTCTTTTTTTTAATAAAAACTAATTAAATTTTATAAATAAAGCCTATTGGAAAAAAATCCGGAGAATAAGATGGCACATGGCTCGTTTTTGAATGCATTACTGCGCAAAAAGGCAGTGGTAGATGATGTAGACAACATTGGCTTAAAGCGCTGTTTAAGTGCATTCGATTTAACATTAATGGGCATAGGCGCCATCATAGGGACTGGCATTTTTGTGCTAACGGGTGTTGCCGCCGCAACAACGTCCGGGCCAGCTGTCATTATTTCATTTGTACTTGCCGGTTTGGCCTGTGCATTTGCTGCGCTCGCTTATGCGGAATTGGCGTCAAGCGTTGGCGGCGCGGGTAGTGCTTATGGATATTCCTACGCGGCTTTCGGCGAATTCATCGCGTGGATTATCGGTTGGGATTTGATTTTGGAATACGGAGTTGCAACGGCGGCGGTGGCCAATGGTTGGGCGGGTTATTTTAATAATGCCTTGCACGCGATTGGTTTGGGCTTGCCTGATTACCTGACCAAAGGCCCTTTCGCTGTTAATGCAGCAACGGGTTTGCCGGACGGTGGAATCGTCAACCTTCCTGCTTTCGGAATTATTTTTGTTTTAATGATTATGCTGATTGTGGGCGTTAAGGAGAGCGCAAAAATAAACACGGCCATGGTATTTGTAAAACTTATGGCGATTGTAATTTTTTTATCCGTTGGTATTTTTCATATCAATCCAGAAAACTGGAGTCCCTTTATTCCTTTTGGTTGGTTTTCGCACGATGAGTTGGGTAAACCTCTCGGAATTTTTGCCGGTGCATCTGTCGTGTTTTTTGCCTACGTAGGGTTTGATGCGGTATCTACTGCCACCGCAGAAGCAAACAAACCGCAACGCGATATTCCCATTGGTATTCTCTGCTCACTCATTTTCTGCACACTCATTTATATTATTGTGTCTGGTGTATTAACGGGCATGGTTTCCTATAAAGAATTAAATGTTTCATCGCCCGTTGCATTTGGTTTGCAGCGTGTTGGTGTTAACTGGGCATCTGCGTTAGTGGCAACAGGTGTTATCGCCGGCTTAACAACTGTTATGTTGGTGCTTTATTACGCTTTGACTCGAATTCTTACTGCCATGTCGCGCGATGGTTTGGTTTCACCCTTCTTCGCCAGTGTAAATTCCAAAACCCAAACCCCGGTAAAAAACACCGTTATTTGCGGATTAATCATGGCTGTTATGGCTGGATTTATTCCGCTTAACGCTCTAGCAGAGCTGGTCAACATAGGCACGCTTACAGCCTTCGTGTTGGTTTGCATTGGTGTTATTGTGTTGCGTTTCACGCATCCTGATTTGAAACGACCTTTTAAAATGCCTTACGGAATAGTGTTGTCGGTCTTAGGTGTTATCTCCTGCGCGCTCTTGATTATTCCTCTGCCATGGCAAACGCATTTACGTTTTGTTTTATGGTTGGCGGTTGGTCTGGTCATTTATTTTGCTTACGGTATTCGTAAAAGCCATTTACGGAAACCAGAGTAAATTGAAGTGTTTAAAAAAAAGACGCATCCAAAGCGTCTTTTTTTTCGTCTATTGATTCCGTGTTAAGAGTTCTGCCTTTTTCAAAAAGGCTCGAACTTCAGATTATTCATAACAAGGAATTTTCCATGCAAAAGAAATTTACTCTCGGTTGGGTCGCGCCCACTCTTTGGTTTCTGGGTGCGCTGGCAATTTATTCTGCGGTTGATCGCATGCTTATTACCTTTGGTTCCTTATTAAGCGGCGTTATACCGTCTGACCCAGCCGATGCGCACTATGTTAAACACGCGCTTTTAATCAGTTTTCATATAATTCCAGGGTTTCTTTTTTTGGTTTTAGGGCCGCTGCAATTTATTTCGTCCATAAGATCGCGCTGGCCCAAGGCGCATCGTATTAGCGGGCGAATTTTTATTGCCTGCGGATTTATAACTGCTGTATCTGCAATTGCAATTAACATAATGTTTCCACCGTTCGGCGGATTATTCAAAAGTATTGCCGTATATGTGTTCAGTCTTGCGCAAATCTTTACATTAATTGTTGCGCTACGAGCAATTTTGCGCCGGGAAATAGCGCGTCACCGAGCGTGGATGATTCGCGCTTTCGCTATAGGGTTGGCGATATCTACCATGCGCATATTTTTTATTCCCGCTTATCTACTTTATGGTATGCCCAGCGATTTTACGGTTGCGTTAGGAATGTGGATTGGCTTTTTAGTCAATATTGCCGTTGCGGAATTTATTTTATGGCGAGAGCGAAAAACCCAAAGGGTTAAGCTTGGGTAGTCGTGAATGGATTATAAAAGGGGACATACATCCCCTTTATTTTTGCAGCTGAGCTTTTAAGCGGGTTAAATGACACCGAAAATTAACGGTTAAAAAATCCTTGTGAGCATGACTAATATTTTTCGCTGCGGAGGAATCATAGTAACTCGCCGTATAAAATCCAAAAGCCCATTGGCTAATGACACCCATAGAAAATACCAGTAACGCAGCAGCGGCTAAACCTTTGCTTTCATCCATTATAAGCTCCTATAAAAATCTGGTATTAACCCGGTCAAACCATGGTTTGATGCAATGCGTTAATCTCTGACAAAACGTACTTCGGTAATCAAATTGTTTTCAACTTTATAAATTGAAATATATTTAGTTTTCTTACCAAGATATTCCACAGTTTCATGGTTGATAACATAGCTATCATTTTCTAGTTGCGTATGAATGGTCACATGCACAACACCCTCTTTAAACATTGGCTCAAAAATGGACTTCAAATGTTCCTTACCCTTTGCAAGCGATGTGGTTGGGTAGGTATAAACCTCAATATTTTCTGCATAGGTATCCAAAAAGGATTTTAGGTCGTGTTTGTTGTAAGCATCCATTCGTTTATTAACAACCGCAAGTGGCGAGGACGTGTTTGCTGCAAATGTAGGGGTTGAAAATACGGATAGCGCAATGAATAGCAGAACAGCAAATCGCATCTTTATTTCTCCTTGAATGAATTTTGACGAAATGATTAAGGTCAATCCCTTAGATGGCATAACCTTGATTTTAGATGCACCTCTTTTTATATATTAAGCAGTTAAAGTGTTAAGTTTTGTTGTGGCGAATGGGGGTAGAGTGCGTTGACAAAAGTCACCGATTTGTCACTTTGGTTAGTCTCCAAGCCGTGAATCATTGATTTCCCTTCAAATTGTCCCCACTCTTCTTAAGATTTCATTTTCCCCCGCTAAGGAGTTTTTATGGCAATGCATTTTCCGGCAATCATTACTTTGCTTTCGCTAGTGTTATTTTTTGTGATTGTTCTTTATGTCGGCTATGCCCGAACTAAATACGGAATTAAAGCACCTGCTACAACCGGTAATCAGGAATTTGAGCGCGTCTTTCGCGTACAAATGAATACCCTGGAAAATCTAATTTTATTTTTGCCGGCCCTTTGGTTGTTCAGTCATTACGTAAGTCCCTTATGGGCGGGCCTGGTAGGTGTGGTGTGGTTAATTGGCCGCATTGATTATGCATTCAGTTACTCACGCAATGCAGAGGCGCGCAGTCGTGGTTATGCCATAAGCGCGCTTGCATTTATAGTTTTGTTAGTGGGTGCAGCTCTAGGTGTTGTGTTGCGAATAATGGCAGGCCTGTAAAATAATTTTTTGGAAATCCATATGTCCGAATCTACCGCTTTGCCTATTCCTAAACGCTTAAGCCCTCTGTTGGGTTTGCTTCCGTTTGTAAAGCCTTATTGGCTGCGCTGGATATGGACATTTATCGCTTTGGCCGTTGCCGCTGGTACCACACTCACTTTACCGGTAGCGTTTCGCTATTTAATTGATTCGGGTTTTTCATCCGGGCATAGCGAACATTTGAATCGCTATTTTATTTTGCTATTTGGTTTGTCGATAATCTTAGCGGTGGCAACAGCCTTGCGATTTTATTTTGTATCCTGGTTGGGCGAACGCGTAACCGCCGATATTCGCAGCGCGATTTATTCTCATATTTTACGCATGAGTCCGCAATTTTTTGAAATCACCAAAACCGGCGAAGTGCTTTCGCGTTTAACAACAGATACCACTTTAATTCAAACCGTAGTGGGCACCAGCCTGTCTATGGGTTTGCGCAACTTGTTTATGTTGATCGGCGGCATTGCCATGCTGATAGTTACCAGTCCAAAGTTGGCCGGATACATTTTAGTAACCCTGGTTTTTGTAATTGCTCCAATTTTATTGTTCGGCAGAAAAGTACGCAGGCTGTCGAAGGACAGCCAGGATCGTGTCGCAGACTCCAGCGCAGTTGCAGGCGAAGTATTAAATGCAATGCCGACGGTGCAATCCTACACTCAGGAAGATCGCGAAAGCGTGCGCTTTGATTTATCGGTTGAAAATGCATTTCAAACAGCACTCTCGCGTATTCGCGCGCGCTCAATGCTAACTGTTGTGGTAATTGTATTAATTTTCGGTGCTATTTCATTTGTATTATGGCTTGGCGCCCAAGCGGTTTTGTCAAACCAAATGACAGGTGGGCAACTATCACAATTTATTATTTACGCTGTTGTGACTGCAGGTGCAATTGGCGCGATTACCGAAGTGTGGGGCGATTTACAGCGCGCAGCGGGCGCGACTGAACGCTTAATGGAATTGTTACATATCCAGTCACCCGTGGTGGAAACCCAGCAACCGAAAAAATTACCGGCATATGGCGAAGGTATCGAGTTTGAAAACGTAAATTTTTCCTATCCATCTCGCCCGGACACGCTTTCGTTAAAAAACTTCTCGTTAAAAATTCGCCACGGCGAACATGTTGCACTGGTAGGGCCATCGGGCGCTGGTAAAACAACCTTGTTCCAATTGTTATTCCGTTTTTATGATCCACAATCTGGTGTGGTGCGTTTCAACGGCGTTGATCTACGCGATTTAACTTTCAAAGATGCGCGCGAACCTTTCAGCGTGGTTCTACAGGAAACCGTCATTTTTGCAGGCAGCGTGCTAGACAATATTCGCTACGGCAATACCAATGCAACTTTGGAAGAAGTAAAGCAAGCAGCGAAAATGGCAGCAGCAAGCGAATTTATTGAAGCCTTACCGCAAGGCTACGATACCTTTCTTGGTGAGCGCGGTGTGCGTTTATCCGGCGGCCAGCGCCAACGTATTTCGATTGCACGTGCAATTTTAAGTAACCCACCAATTTTATTATTGGATGAAGCTACTAGCGCACTTGATGCGGAAAGTGAACGCCAAGTTCAACAGGCGTTGGATAACGCAGCGCACAATCGCACAACCTTAGTGATTGCTCATCGTTTGGCTACAGTGCAAGCCGCAGATAGAATTGTGGTAATGGAGGCAGGGGAAATAGTAGCAGAGGGCACTCATGCGCAATTGTTGGTTGAGAGCCCCTTGTATGCGCGATTGGCTAAGTTGCAGTTTACGGATTAATAGTCATTTGATGTGTATTTATAAAGTGAGGAAATTTACATGGCCTTAAATAAAAATGAAATAGCGCAACTGTTGGAGTTATATAAAGCGGCAGTTTTTGAAAAAGATGCCGTAAAATTTCTATCGTTATATGATACATCCTCCAGGGTTTTTGATACCTGGGGTGTTTGGGTATTTGAAGATCTGGAATCGCGTCGCCCTGTTATTGAGAACTGGTTTGGTTCTTTAGGTGACGAGCGCGTCACTGTAAATTTTGACGATGTTCAAATCACCGGGACGGAAGAAATTGCCGTACTTACCGCAGTGGGAACCTATGCGGCTATATCACTTGATAATAAAGAGTTGCGGTCAATGCAGAATCGCTTCACCTGGGCGCTAAAGCGATATGCGGCTCAATGGAAAATAGTTCATGAACATACTTCAGTTCCTATCGCCAATGATTTGACTGCCAAGTTGCAGAGAGATTAATGCGCAGTTGTGACTTACTGTATTCATCGCGGGTTTAAAAATAATAAAGAGGCAAAAAATGGAAAAGCTTGATTTCAAAAAGCATTATAAAAATTTGTATCAAACCAGCTCGAAAGAAGTTGTCAGCGTAGAAGTACCGCCACTCAATTATTTTATGATAGATGGCGAGGGTGACCCTAATACCTCGCCTGCCTATGCTGCTGCGGTTGAGGCCTTGTTTACTTTATCCTACACGCTGAAATTTATGGTCAAAAAAGGCGAGCTGGCAATTGATTATGGTGTTATGCCGTTAGAAGGTTTGTGGTGGGCTGATGATATGGCTTCATTCAGCGTTGACAATAAAGCCGACTGGAAATGGACTATGATGATTATGCAACCGGATTCTATTACACCTGATCTGGTTGAAAAAGCTGTTGCTGAAGTTGCTCGTAAAAAGAAGTTGGCTGCCTTGTCTAGTGTGCGTTTTGAAACTTATAACGAAGGCTTGTGTGCACAGCTACTGCATATTGGCCCATTCTCTGAAGAAGGGCCATCTGTTGCCAAGGTGCATGATTATATTGAAAGCCGGGGAGCCTTATCTGGCATTCATCACGAAATTTATTTGAGCGATATTCGAAAGGCTGCGCCTGAAAAATGGAAAACCATTATTCGGCAACCAATGACAGTTTGAACTTATTGCGAGTGGTTCCGATAACGAATGCGGAGGCAGGGCTTGAATTTCATTATTAATATATTTGATAAAATTGTATTCGGCGCGCTTTTGTTATTGTTTTTCCAAGTGCCGATTTTAGCGGATCACTACTTACAATATGTTAGTGGCTATTTCGCTGCTATCGAGAGTCAGGTTGAAGGATTCAAAGAAAACGCCGCCAAACATCATTATACAGATGCCTATGCAATGATTAATGATTTGCGGACTAATTCGAATTCAGTCGTGCGCACAGATGCGGAACAGAAAGTGCAAACCATGCACGAATATGAAGAGCTTAAGAAAACCATTACAACTTTGCAGAACGGAAATATTTATCAACGCGCCTGGTTTATGTTTAACCCGGCACGTTGGGATACCTTGAAAAAAGTCGGCGAAAATTTTAAACCCGGTATTCCGCTCAGTTTGAACGATATAGGCTTTAGTATTTTGACCGCGTTGATCTTAAGTGTTTTATTAATGTGGCCATTCAGGTTGCTGTTAACCAATCCAAGGCGCACCAAACATTATGCAAACAGTTTGCGATGATTATTTAAATAATTTTACGCGCGCAATCAAAGCAGAAATCGCAACTAGCCCTAAAGCGATCAATGCACCAAGGAATTCGCGGCACTCTTCAATATAAGGCTTCTGTGGATTCATTCCCTGCATCAAGGGTTCTTCTGTCATATGCAAATAATACTGGTAGGCACCGGGTGCGCTGTTAATAATTTCCAACATACAAATTGCTACTGAAAACCAGAACAGTGGTTTATAAAATTTGTTGGCCACCAATAGCAAGGGCACCAGTGCGCAAATAACGTAAAAGCTCACCCATATCAGTGGATCGGGATCATTAAATTGCAAACCAGCAAAGCCCAATAAAGTGATACCGAAAATTACATAAATTGCTTTGCGAAGATAATCCATGGGGAAAGCCTTTGTGATTGCGCTTGTTTGCGCAAGGTTAAAATAGCAATGATCGTGCGCTATTTTAACCTGTTGCGGGCTTTCTACTAGCGGGCAAAAAATAAATATGCGTAAAGACGCAAGGTCTAAGGTGATACGGCTAAAAACTGTCCGGTTAAATAACTGGTCCCACTGATTACGCCAATGCTGTGCGAGGGATAAACTTCGCGCAATTCAATTGCCGCATTGCGGTTTACCAAGCGAACCTCATGTTTGTCATAATCTGTCTCGGAGCCTTGCACTACCATTTGGTAGAGTGCGAGTGTATCGCCCGAGCGCAAACCGTTATTGGCGCCGCCCTGCAATAAAATTTGGGTTTGGCCGGGACGTGAATCAATTTGCGCAATATAAGGTTGGCATTGGACAACAGCACCCACTTCTTTGGAGGCCATTTTTACTAGCCCTTTAATTTGTTGGCCGTAGTCGGTTTTCCAAAATAGCGGTGAGCCGAATCCAACGTCTTTTGTTAAACCCCAAATGCCGTAGGTGTCGTAACGTTTGCTAAAAAGTGTTTGGCCGGTAAAGCCATCGCGCAAATTAACCTGAAAGCTAAACACACGTTCGCGTTTGTCAAAACGATTTTTCATTTCAATAAAATCAAATAATCCGTTTAAAAAGCGCGTGTATAAACCGGGGTTGTAAGTGGCTTCGGGATGCGTCATCGCCATATCAATTATTTCGCCGGTTAACACCAGCTGTGTGTGTTGATTGCGCGCGAGCTTCTGAATTTGTTGTGCGAGCAAAGTGTCATCACTCAGTGCAGGCGAAGGAAGGCTCGCATTTAATTGTACGGGTGCGATTGCACGCTTTTTGGCAACCAGCTGCTCACCCAGCATTTGCGGTAGTTGGTGTTCCGCATCGTTCAGCGCGCCAGCGTTGGAACTACTTGGATTAATACGTGGGAAAGCAGTCAACAGCAGAGATTTTTGCAGTAAATTGTTCTCGTTGCTGCGGCACTGGTTGTTGCCCCGTTGATAAGACTCCGCTTTGGATTCGACCACGGTTGCAGTCGGCTTGGGTGCAGGCGTTACCTCTTCTACCGGTGCAGTAGTGCTCGCTTTGGGAATACTTTGGTTGTCAAAAGGAAGGCTTGTGTTCGCCGGTTCGCCCGCACTCGCTGTAGCTTTGGGTTGCACGGGTTTAAAGTCACCCATTGCCCAGCCGTCAGCAGCAAAACTCGTTGTCGCTAGAATAATCATTAAACGCAGTAGCCGAGATCGAATAGGCATGACAAACTCCCGCCACAAGAATTATAAGTACCTTCGAAATTCATAACCGAAACGGTTGTCGTAAGGATTCTGAAAAGGTTATCGGCCAAGGTTTCGGCTTCTTAACCCTAAATGTGAACTGCTTTCTGACCAGGAGAAAATATGTTGTCGGCTAAGGTTTTAGGTGCTGTTTTGGTGGTGGTTTGTGGATGTTTGGTGGCCTGTGGAACGCCCGGCCGCAGCTATACCGATACCAAACTGGTGGAAACCCTGGAAATCGAGATTATGCCGAACACAAGCAAGATGTTCGTCTATCGCCTGCGCCTGCCAGAAGACCGAATTGCGAATGGAGTAAAAGTCGAACGTGGCGGTTTTCAGCGTGGTGATGTTGATCGTGGTGGCGTACCTATCAGCAGCTCCACGCCCAAACGCTTGCTGGAAAACACCGGTTACGTCGTAGAACGCTTGGGCTACTGTCGCGAAGGTTTTTTGGAAATAGATTCCAGCGTTGCACCTTACAACCTGTGGATGAAAGGCGAGTGCAAAGAAGGCGCGACTGAAGAAGATAAGAAGAAATTTGGTACGAAGCAAACCTTAGCCGTAACACTCTCCAAGTAGGGCAATTAGGCCTTAGAGATTTGCGGGATAAAAGCTTTTTCGGGGGAGCGGGCTGTATAGCAAAAAAACCTGCTCGCAGGCAGGTTTTTTTGTTTCCGGTGTTAGCTTATTAAGCTTTGCGACGACGAGCTGCCAGAAGACCAGCAAGGCCGAGTCCGAATAGAGCAATTCCCGCTGGCTCTGGAACACTTGTTGTGGGAACGCCAACAGAGGTTGCGCCAAATTTAAAAAGGTGAGCGGTAGTGTTATCAAAACGATAGCCGCTACCAAACCCAGCTGCAACGATAACGGTTTCGTTGCTGTTTGGGATTGCTGCGCCCCATGTTGTTTGCGCAAATGCCGCTTGTACGTCAACCAAGCTGGCATTGTAAGTTCCGTTGGTAACGGTGCCTAGATCATAACCGCTGAGGAAAGGGCGAACTTCACCACTCATAAACACTGGAATGCTGGCTATGTTTATGCCGTTAACTTTGCCACTGATATTCTCTTCTCCGCCGCCGCCCATAGCCAATACATAAAAGGTGGTGTCGCCGGGAGCAAGATCAAATGTTAGAGTTGAAAGCGCCGGAATCTGGTCCATCCAAACTTTGTTGTTTTGGTAAAGCACATTGTTGATGCTTGTTGATGTTCCACCAAAAATAGCAAAGTCATTGTCAGCAACCATAGAGATGGTGAACGGAACGGCGCTTGCTGCTCCTGCAGTAATAAGCCCAGCAGACAAGGCAATCGCTTGAATAAATGTGTTTTTCTTCATTGGTTTTTCCCTAAGTTGATGATTGAACCAGTAATAACCAACTCTCGCTATGGCGAGACGGCCATCATTTTCTGGGAGCAAGCAAACCGCATACCAGCGTCCGTATTGCAGGCTTTCCGGCACGTTTGAAATATAGAAACAGGGATGCCTGTTAAATATTTCGACATTTTTACATTCAATTTGAATTTCGGGCGCTTATGCTGATTAGGTTACGCGCTTCGCCCACCATGAAAGCGTACGTCATCGAGGACAGTGACACGTCCAAATGATTTGGGTGTTCTTCGTCGATTCTCGATATAATCCGCTCTTTTTCCGCCTTCTTCTGGATTCCCCATGTCTTTACCTACCCTAATTCTTAACGCCCAAGCCGACCGCCGCTTAAAACTTGGCCACCTCTGGATTTACAGCAACGAGGTGGATGTTGCGCGCTCGCCACTCAAACAATTTGAAATGGGACAGCAGGCCTTGGTGACGACTCACAGCGGCAAGCCCTTGGGCATTGCACTGATGAATCCAACCAGTTTGATTTGCGGGCGTATTATCAACCGCGATGAAAAACATCCGCTCAATAAGTCGCTCCTTGTCCACCGTTTCAAGCAATCCTTAGCGTTGCGTGAGCTCACGTTCGATGAGCCTTTCTATCGCCTTGTGTACGGCGATTCTGATTTGCTACCGGGTTTGGTGGTGGATCGCTTTGGCGATTATCTGGTGGTGCAAATTGCCAGCGCCGGAATGGAACTGGTTAAAAACGAAATTATTGAAGCGCTCGTACAGGTGATTAAGCCTCTGGGTATTTTGCTCGCCAACGACCACAGCGCGCGTGCATTGGAAAACCTGCCTGAGTACACCGAAGTTGTTTACGGCGAAGTTCCAGAAGTAGTGGAACTGGTTGAAAACGGAACGCGTTTTCTTGCACCGGTTCACGGCGGACAAAAAACCGGTTGGTTTTACGATCACCGCGTTAACCGCGCGCAATTGCAGCAATATGTTCAAGGTAAGCGTGTGTTAGATGTGTTTTCTTATATCGGCGGTTGGGGTGTGCAAGCGGCGGTTGCTGGTGCGAGCGAAGTTTATTGCGTCGATGTTTCTGAATCTGCATTGGATTTCGTGGAGCAAAACGCGGAGCTTAATGGCGTCGCCGACAAAATCACTTGTTTTGAAGGTAAAGCGATTGAAGTGTTAAAACATTTAATCGCAGAAGATGAGCGCTTCGACATAGTCGTACTTGACCCGCCTGCTTTTATCAAAAAACGCAAAGACCAAAAAGCGGGCGAAGCAGCTTATCGCCACATCAACGAGCTCGGCATGCGCTTGCTGGGGCGCGATGGATTGTTAGTTGCGGGTTCCTGCTCGATGCATTTGGGTAAAGATACTTTGGTGGAGATTGTGCGCGCTGCGGGCCGTCATCTGGATCGCCATGTGCAAATTATCGGGCAGGGCGGGCAGGGGCCGGATCATCCTGTGCATCCTGCAATTCCTGAAACGGATTATTTGAAAGCGGTGTTTGCGCGGGTTTATTTGGCGTAAACATCTGTATATAAATTTTTCGCGAAACAGGAAACAATCATGTTGTCCATCGAACGCCGTATTATATTTCGTATCTTTTTCAGCATTTTGGTGTTCGCACTTGTTGGTGTTTTTGCGGCAGTAAACAAACATTTCCAACGTGATACTCAAGCCTTGGTTGATAACGCCAATCGTGTAGACGCAGAGATCACCAACAAAAATTGCTCGAATGCCGGTTTGGTTTATTATCGCTTTAATCTTGAAGGCAAAGAATTCCTGGGCGCGAGTAATGCGTGCGTGGCATCTTGCGCAAAGGCTTTAACGGGTGAAAAAGTACAAGTAACTTATGAGGTGAATAATCCCGACAATTCTATTTGTGGTTCTGCCGGGCAAATTGCTTCGCGTTTTAGCGCAAATTATTATGCGCTTGGTGCGGTAGGGTTTGGTTTGTTGGTTGTGGTGTTTTATTTAACGCGACGCAAAATCGATTAAGATTTTAATCGATTGAAAAAACCGCTCTCATGAGCGGTTTTTATTTTGGGACAGCTTAATCACGCAAGCTTATGTGCTTCCAACCGCGTTCCAGCGCAATTTTGCTCAGGCGCTCGTCGGCATCTACAGCAATCGGGTTGGGCACTTGCTCCAATAACGGCAGGTCATTAATCGAATCGCTATAAAAATACGCATCATCCAGGTTGTAGTTTTTCTGTTTCAGCCATTCTTGCAAGCGAACCACTTTGCCACTTTGAAAGCAGGGCGTTCCCGTGCCTTTACCGGTATAGCGGCCATCTTTTATTTCTGCATCGCTGGCCAAAATATCGTCAACACCCAAGTGGGCTGCAATAGGATGAGTCACAAAGCTGTTGGTGGCTGTGATGATCAATAAATAATCGCCCTGGTCGCGATGCTGCTGCAAAAGTGCTTTAGCTTTGGGCAGCATCATTGGCTCAATAAGCTCCCGCATAAATTCCGCGTGTAACACGGCGAGGTCATCCAGCGAATATTGAGTGAGTGGTGCGAGTGAAAAGCTCAGGTACTCATGAATATCCAGCGTCGCTGCTTTGTATTGTTGGTAAAAACGGTCATTGGCCTCGGCATAAGTTTGCGCATCAACCAACTTTTTCTGGACGAGAAATTCGCCCCAGCTATGGTCGCTGTCGCCAGCAATAAGAGTGTTATCTAAATCAAAAATAGCGAGACGCACAGGTTACCTTCTTGAACAAAATAAGTAGCTTGGATGAGGGCGCTTAGCATAACCAGTGTGTTCTGGCGGCTCAACAAAGATTTACTCAGGCTCAGTATCAGCGAGGACTTGCGGCTTTGCATAAGCCTGTTATAGTGCGGAAAAAGCTGTTCCACAGCCTAACATTTTGTAGGGATGACTCCCGTGATAGATAGCGATGGTTTTCGCCCCAACGTGGGCATTGTTTTGACGAATGACCAGGGTCAGTTGCTTTGGGCGCGTCGGGTAGGCGGGCAAGATGCCTGGCAGTTTCCGCAAGGTGGTATTAACGAGCGCGAGTCCGCTGAGCAGGCACTCTACCGTGAGCTTCACGAAGAAGTGGGTCTGCATCCACAAGATGTAGAAATTTTAGCCTGTACCCGCGGTTGGTTGCGTTATCGTTTGCCGGATCGTCTGGTGCGCCATAACTCCCAACCTTTGTGCGTTGGTCAAAAACAAAAGTGGTTTTTGTTGCGCTTGCGCAGCGATGATTCGCGTATTTCCCTGAATAACGGTGGCCGCCCCGAGTTTGATGATTGGCGTTGGGTGAGTTACTGGTATCCGCTTGGGAAAGTGGTTTCCTTTAAGAAAGATGTTTATCGTCGGGCATTAAAAGAACTTTCGCTTGTCCATGCTCAGTTAGAGCTGGAGTTGATGGTTGGCCGCTAAGTATTAACTGATTGGCTCTCTCGTCAGATAATAAAAAGTAAATTGAAAGGTTTATCTCCATAGCCCCCATAATGAGCTGCACATAAAAATTAAATAAGGTTTAAATAGTTTCTATGCTGAATTCGCTACGCTCGATTGTCCAGGAAGTGAATGCCGCGCGCGACTTGCCGTCGGCATTGGGCATTATTGTATCGAGCGTTAAAAGCGCCATGCGTACCCATGTATGTTCTGTTTACATGCGCGATGACGACGGCGGCTACGTACTCATGGCGACTGATGGCCTCAACCAAAATGCAGTCGGCAATGTGCGCCTTGCAGCGGGTGAAGGTTTGGTTGGGCGCGTAGTTGTTCGCGAAGAACCTATCAACCTTGAGCAAGCCGAAGCTCACCCCAGTTACCAATATTTCCCCGAAACCGGTGAAGAGCGTTATAGCTCCTTCCTTGGTGTACCTATTATTCACCAGCGTAAAGTGCTTGGCGTATTGGTGGTACAGCAAGTCGAACAGCGCCGTTTTGATGAGGGTGACGAAGCCTTTCTCGTTACCATGTCTGCACAACTCGCCGGCGTAATTGCCCACGCGGAAGCAACCGGCGGTGTTAACAGTGGCAAAAATGAAGTTGCTACCCAGGCTCGTTTTATGGGGGTGGCCGGTGCGCCGGGTATCGCCATAGGTGAGGCTGTAGTTATCGCACCGGAAGCTGATTTGCGCTCAGTTTCCTTCAAGCCTTGTGAAGATGTGGATTTGGAAATCGCGTTCTTCCAGCGTTGCCTTATGGCTGTGCGTGAAGATATCAAAGGCCTTGGAGCACAACTTAAAGAGCGCTTGAATCGCGAAGAGCGCGCGCTTTTTGATGCGTACCTTGCCATGTTGGACGACGCCTCCTTAGGTGGCGAAGTTACCGAGCGTATCCGCAAGGGTGCCAATGCGTCATTTGCGTGGAGCGAGGTTATCCTCGAGCACGAACAAATTTTCAACAGCATGAATGATCCCTACTTGCGCGAGCGGGCAACCGATTTGCGCGACTTGGGTCGTCGTGTGCTGGCTTATCTGCAAGAGTCCAACCGCAAGAAACGTGTTTTCCCCGACAAAACTATTTTGATTGGCGAAGAACTGACCGCGTCCATGTTGGGTGAAATCCCCAAAGAAAAATTGGTCGGTTTGGTTTCGGTAGAGGGTTCAAGCAACTCCCACGTCGCCATTCTTGCGCGAGCGATGGATATCCCCACTGTTATGGGTGCTGTTGATTTGCCCTTCATGCAAATGGATGGCCGCCCGGTTATTGTGGATGGCTACCGTGGCGCGGTTTATAGCGACCCGAACGAGCATATTCTCAAACACTACACCGCTATCGACCTTGAAGAGCAGGTGCTGTTCAAAGGTTTGGAAGCGCTTAAAGATTTACCCTGCGAAACCAATGATGGCTATCGTTTACCGCTTTGGGTAAACACCGGCTTGATGGCTGACGTGGTGCGTTCACTCGAGCGCGGTGCGGAAGGTGTAGGTCTGTACCGTACTGAAGTTCCTTTTTTGATGCGTGACCGCTTTCCATCCGAAGAAGAGCAACGTTCGATTTATCGCGAACAATTAGCGGCATTCGCTCCATTACCCGTGACGATTCGTACCCTCGATATTGGCGGTGATAAGGCGCTTCCTTACTTCCCTATTGAAGAAGACAACCCCTTCCTCGGCTGGCGCGGCATTCGTGTAACACTCGATCATCCGGAGATTTTCCTCGCGCAAGTGCGAGCAATGATTAAAGCCAGCGAAGGCTTGGATAACTTGCGTATTTTGTTACCAATGATCACCAACATTCCAGAGATGGAAGCTTCAAAAGCGCTTATCACCCGCGTATATAAAGAGTTGGTTGAAGAAGGCTACAAGGTCAAAATGCCGCCCGTTGGCGCTATGATTGAAGTTCCCGCTGCGGTGTACCAGGCGCGTGAGCTGGCCGCTTTGTCTGAGTTTTTGTCAGTTGGTAGTAATGACCTGACGCAATATTTGCTGGCTGTTGACCGTAACAATGCGCGCGTTGCAGATTTGTACCAGGCTTTCCATCCAGCCGTTTTGCGTGCGCTGCAACATATTGTGACTGAGGCTCATGCAGAAGGTATTAGCGTCAGTATCTGCGGTGAATTGGCAGGTGACCCGGGTGCGGCAATTTTGTTGATGGCCATGGGTTTCGATATGCTCTCCATGAGTGCGACC
The DNA here is from genome assembly GCF_014652535.1 of Cellvibrio zantedeschiae. NCBI lineage: Bacteria > Pseudomonadati > Pseudomonadota > Gammaproteobacteria > Cellvibrionales > Cellvibrionaceae > Cellvibrio > Cellvibrio zantedeschiae. Next base: position 296,123 of record NZ_BMYZ01000002.1, read on the forward strand.
AACTTGCCCAAAGTGAAATCGGTAATTCGTGGGATTAGTTCAACTCTCGCAAAAGACTTGTTGGCTGAAGTTATGGCTATGGGCAACGCTGACCAGATTCGTGAACGTGTAGAGCAAGCCTTGAATGACGCCGATGTGGCACGTTTGATTCGCCCAATGGGTTCGGATGATTTTGAAGAATAGGGAAGCTAGCTCTAGCTTCTCTTCTTTTGTTTCCTCATACAATATTCTGCGGGTGATATCTCACCGGTAAGGTTTCTGACATGCTCCAATTTCCCAATTTCAATCCTGTCGCTGTATCCATAGGGCCTTTCGATATTATCGGTAAATCCATAGGGCCGTTGGAGGTCCACTGGTACGGCATCATGTATATGCTGGCATTTTTGTCAGCCTGGCTGCTGGCGCTGTATCGTAGCGGAAAACCCCATTCGCCCATCACCAAAGTGGAAGTAGAAAACCTTGTCACTTACGGTGCTTTCGGCGTGATTTTGGGGGGGCGTGCGGGTTATGTAATTTTTTACAATTTCGACCGCTGGATGAGTGATCCACTCTGGTTATTCCGCGTTTGGGAAGGCGGTATGTCTTTTCACGGTGGTTTGATTGGGGTTCTACTTGCCATGTATGTCTACGCCACTCGTATTCGCGTGCCCTATCTGGCGTTGATGGATTTTGTTGCGCCTTTGGTTCCGCTGGGGTTGGGCTTCGGTCGTCTCGGAAATTTTATCGGGCAGGAACTATGGGGTCGTGTTAGTGATGTTCCCTGGGCAATGGTGTTCCCAAAGGCAGAGGACCCTGCAGGCGTCGCTCGCCATCCCTCGCAACTGTACCAAGCCACTCTTGAAGGCTTGGTGATGTTTATTGTGCTCTTTTGGTTCTCTGCCAAGCCGCGTCCACGCGGAGCAGTCGGCGGGTTGTTTCTGGTGCTCTACGCCAGTTTTCGTTCGATTGTGGAGAACTTCCGCCAACCGGACGCGGATATAGGCTTTGATTTACTGGGCTTTATTACCCGTGGTCAGCTCTTGTCTGTGCCCATGTTTGTCGCGGGCGTCTGGCTGTTGGGGTACTCCTATTATCTGGAGCGCAAAAAACATTTAACACAAAAAAAGCTGGTGGAAACTGATAGCATAGCGCCCCAATAATTTTCGATGTTTTGTGGATTTTGGTTATGAAGCAATATTTAGAGCTTATGCGCGACGTGGTCGATAACGGCATTACCCGTGGCGACCGCACAGGTACAGGTACCCGTTCCGTCTTTGGTCGTCAAATGCGTTTTGACCTGAACGAAGGGTTCCCTTTGGTGACCACTAAAACCGTGCACTTGAAGAGCGTTATTGTTGAGTTACTGTGGTTTCTCCAGGGGCGTACGGATGTAACCTGGCTAAAAGAGCGCGGGTGCAATATTTGGAACGAGTGGGCCACAGCAGATGGCGACCTCGGCCCGGTATACGGCAAACAATGGCGATCCTGGGCCTGCCCGGATGGTTCAACCATCGACCAAATTAGCGAAGTCATTGAGCAAATCAAAACTCGTCCCAATTCACGCCGTCTTATTGTGAGCGCCTGGAATCCCGCTGATTTGCCGGATGAATCCCAAAGCCCCCAGCAAAATGCTGAACAAGGCCGTATGGCATTGGCTGCATGCCACACACTATTCCAATTTTATGTCGCTGAAGGAAAACTTTCCTGCCAGCTTTACCAACGCAGCGCCGATTTCTTTTTGGGGGTGCCATTTAATATCGCCAGCTATGCCTTGCTTACCCACATGATTGCGCAGCAATGTGATTTGGGAGTTGGCGACTTTGTGCATACGTTTGGCGATTGTCATCTGTACAACAATCACATCAATGATGAGATTGTTTACGAGCAATTGCGTCGTACTCCAAAAGCGCTCCCGAAATTAATTATTAAGCGCCGCCCTGATAGTATTTTTGATTACGAGCTGGATGATTTTGTGTTTGAAGGCTATGAACCGCATCCAAGAATCGTAGCGCCGATTGCGGTTTAATCCAAAAATCATTCATCGAGCGCAAAGCTGGTCGCCATCATGAAACTCTCACTTATAGTCGCAACCGCCAACAACAATGCCATTGGCCGCAACAACGAACTGCCATGGCATTTACCGCAAGATTTAAAATATTTTAAATCGGTCACTCTGGGTAAACCGGTGATCATGGGTCGCAAAACTTTTGAGTCCATTGGAAAGCCGCTCCCCGGTCGCACCAACATCGTCGTCACGCGTCAAAAAGATTGGAAATTCGCCGGCGTATTGGTTGCCAAGAGTGTTGAAGAAGCATTGGAAATTGGACAACAGTTTCGCAATGAACAAGACAGCCTTGCAGAAGAAATTATGGTGATTGGCGGCGCGGAGATTTATCGCCATGCGCTGCCGATTGCAGACCGGGTTTATCTCACACGCATAGACGCCAATGTTGATGGCGCGGACGCTCACTTCCCGGAACTTTCAGCTAACCAATGGAAGTTGGTTTCCAAAATCCCTGGCGATGTTGATGCAAATTTATCTCACTTATTTATGGTATACGAAAGGGTTCACTAATTGATGTATTTAAAAGGGATGTTCAACTTTGAACAGGATTCGCATTTTTCTCGTTATTTGGCTTACTTAGAAATATTTGTACTCGGTAGTTTGTTTTTGCTGCTGCTGGGACAATTGACCGCACTATTAAATGTGGATGTCTGGCGCCAGGATTCCATTCATTATGTAACCACGTATGTTGATAAGCTGTCAGAAGAAGGACGCTGGCTTAACTATGTGTTTTTCAAGCTTTTAAAAATTACACCACCCGCATTATGCGTTGCAGTAAGTTATTTTTGCTTGGGATATTTTGTTTATTCTGCTAGTTACAGAGTTATACAAAATAAACGCTATTGTTTAGCGCTTGCGCTTCTTGCTCTCAATGTTCCTGTGTTGGCGGTGCAGTTAGAGTGGCCCGATACATTATTGTTGGCTTTTATTTTTTTAGCGGCGGCAACCTTCGAATCTAAAAAAATCCCCGACTATATATTTTTTCCTGTTTTTGCCTGCCTGTTTTTTGGCTCGTTTAGCGCGTTTTATTTTTTATTGCCGTTGCTTTATCTGGATAGGATTACACCCAAGTATTTTTTGCGCTTATGTATTATTTGGATGCTGTCATTTGTATTCGGTTATTTAATAACAAACTTGATTGTGTATGCGTATACCGGTGATTTTATCCGTATCGCCAGTTGGCGTAACCCACATCCCATTCATCACTTTTCGGATATCTTCACTAATATCAAGCAAGCTAATACTTACTTTATGAGTCACATGGCGAAGTATTTAGCAATTTCAAAAGTTGGTGTTTTAGTTATTGCTGTTATTTATATAGTTGCTTCATGTCGGTCAATCAACGCTTTTTTAACAATAATTGTTAGCTTGTTTTGCGCCCTGGCTATTTATGTGTCATCAATTCCGGTAGGAATTATTGTTCAAGAGCGCACAACCTTAACTTTTTGGGTTGCAGCTTTATTTTTTGGATTGGTAGTTAAAGCATATTCACAATACTACCGGTTTGCGGGTTTGCTAATAATTCTGGTGCTCGGGTTCCGAATGGGAGAGGTCAGTTATACCTCCATAGGTTCCTATGCGAATGCTACTCATAGCCTTGTAAATCAGATCAAGCTCAGTGTTCCTTATGCAGAGGAAGAGGTTGATAGGGTTTACATCATGGTGTCTATTCCTGAAGCTCAAGCCGTTTTTAAAAAGCTTGAAAAGAATATCGAATATAAAAACCATTTTTCTGAAAGTGTATCTGCCCCCCTGGCCTGGATTTCTGCGTTTAAATATCTTGGGTATAAAAATATTGTTCTTTGCGTCAATGACGAAACCGGTTGGTGCGCTGAGCCGGTAAAACATTACCGTGAGTTGGAAAGTTTTGAACCGGGTGTGCATCTGTTTCAATCCCATCGTTTTGGTGATGATGTAATTTTTACTGTAAATAAAGCGCTGCTAAGTGAATCAGACCTCCGCTAATACCGAGACAAGGTGCTCCTATGATTAAGGTTTCAAATATAAAGTGGGCTGTACTTTGTATTATTTTGCTCGGCGCAATTATTGCCCACATTCCCGCTATTTCTAACCCTGGTTTTTATAACCACGATGAGTGGCAAAAATACGATCATATTAAAGAATTTGGTTTCCGAAATTTTGCAGCGGCTTATGGAAAAATAAATCCAGGTCCTGAGTTTGGATATCCCATGCGCCCGGTTAGTTTTTTGGAGCAAGGATTTGCGTCCATCTTCATGATGGATTTGCCGTGGGTTTCGCATTTGATTGATTTGTCTATTCACTTGGGATCAGGATTACTATTTTTCTTTTTATTACTACGCATTACCAACAGCTGGCGTTTTTCATTAGTTGCGTTAATTGCTTACGTTTGTTCACCGCTCTCGATTTATTCTACGGCTTGGTTAGGCGCATCGGTGGACCGTGTTTACACTTTTTGGGGATTGCTGGCCGCGATATCGACTTATTATTTTTGCTACGGAAAATATAAAGCGCTGGCCTTGGTGGGTGTTTGTGCATCGCTGGGCGCTGCACTGCTGTCAAAAGAAACTGCATTAATGCTGCCTGCAGTGTTGTTGGTATTAGCCTGTTATCTGTCCTTTCAGCAAAGCGGTCAGTTTTTGAGAAATCGCAGCTTGTATGTGCTTGCTGTTTTCCTGGGTTTGCCTGCGCTGGCTTATCTTATTTATCGTATTCCCGCATTAATGGTTACCTTGCATGGTGGCGGTGTGTCCACGTATACACCGAGCATTTCCAACTTGCCGGTTAACGCGCTTTATTATTTTAGCTACCCCTTTATGTATAACGCTACGGATATGGTCTCTATATCTGTACTGTCACAAAAACCGGTTTGGTTTGGTTTTTTTGTTCATGCAGCTCTTGTGGGGATTTTGATTTATTGCTACGGACTTTTGCGTGGTGTTTTATATATAGGTTTTTATTTTATATTTTTATTGCCCGTACTTATGCTGCCGCAACCGGGAGCCCATTATTTATATGCCTCGACAATTCCGTTTTCACTCTTGCTGGCTGGCTTATGGTGCAAGACCTTACCTGTGAGTAAACCTCCAGGGCTGGCTGCAAAAGTTTTGTTGGTGGTTGTGATGCTTTTTGTGTTTGTGCGCTTTTACCAAATAGAAAAGTTTTTTTATGTAGAAGGTGTTTGTCAGCGCAATGCTGTTGTTACCTTGAATTCACGCCTTGAGACCGAGCGATTGAAAGGTGCTGAGATTAAAGAAATTTTGATTGTGGGTGATGTGGGTGCAAAATCCTACGTTGCTCAAAAGGCTTTCTTTGCCCGAGAGGCAATCGGCGAATACAAAGGTATCAAATTTATCTACAGCCCTGCTGAGGTAAGCGTTGTGCCAGAAAAACTCTTAAATATTAAGATGTCTACCAGTTGTTTGATGTATTAAAGGAAACCGTGGAATTGAATACAATTGATTCATATAGCCAGCAGTCCAATAATAACTTTACGATTATTCGTTTAATTGCTGCATTGTTGGTTATTTATGGGCATTCCTATCCGATATTAGGTTCTGGTCATCCAGATCTAATTTTGCAGTTGCTCAAGTCACGCTTTGCGGGGGCAGTAGCCGTTGATGTGTTTTTTGTTATTAGCGGTTTTTTAATTTGCGCAAGTTGGGAAAGAAATTCGTTTAGCCAATTTGTGATTGCTCGTGCTTTAAGAATTTACCCTGCGCTTATTGTATGCGTGCTGCTTTCAGTTTTTGTACTTGGTTTCTTGCTTACGACGGAATCATCTTATTTTTCTCGTCCCGAAGTTTGGGAATACTTGAAATACAACGTGTCTCTACTAACTAATAAATATTATTTGCCGGGTGTATTTGAAACTCATCCAGATAAAGCCGTTAATGGTTCTATTTGGTCATTACCTTATGAAATACGACTTTACGCATGCCTTGCGCTATTGGGCGTGTTGTCGTTGTTGAAGCCGGGGCGCTATCTTTTGGCCTGTGTTGCAATTGGGCTGGCCTACTCCTTTGATTTATTATCCTATGTACACTTTCCAATGGATAAGAGCTGGAAAAATCTGGCGCCGTTTTTTATGGCTGGAGCCTTTTGCTGGATTTATCGTAAATCGATTGTGTTATCTGCCCCCATTCTGGCGTTGATGATTATTGGCTGTATTGCCTTTTGCAAAACAGATAAATTTATTTATTTCTATTTTATAACCTTGGTCTACGCGACTTTTTATCTAGTTTATATTCCGCAGCTTAAATGGAGCCCCAAGAAAGATGTGTCTTATGGTGTTTATCTTTATGGTTGGCCGGTGCAGCAACTTGTGCTCCATTTTGTTCCGGGTTGCACTCCGGAACTTAATGCTGTGTTGTCGGTGATTTTCGCTTTGATATTAGGTTATTTGTCGTGGGAATTTGTTGAATCCCCAGCCTTGGCCTTGCGAAAAAAAATTAAGCTGTAAAGCAACTACCGGTCTTTTTCCATCACCAATTGCACGCTTCCAACTTTAAATCCGAACTTTGTCAGTGTTGATTCGTTCAACACTGTCGTTTCATCTACGCGCCACATCCAGTCGTCCACGCTCAGGTTAATCATAGAGTTGTTGTACTTTACAGTTAACACATAATTTAAGTTGATTGCGTTGCCTGCAAATTGTCCCAGGCCCGTGCCCACAATATCACCAGCAGTTGCTGTGAATTTTGTGGGTTGGCTAGGGCTAAGTTTCCAGGTTCGGTATTGAACTTCACCATTATTGAAAACGAATTTTTCATCGAGCGTCCCAATATTATTTTGCCACGAGGCTTTTATAGTGGCTGTGAAATAACGGGTGACTTTTCCGCTACGGTTTTTCACAACGCCTCGTGCAGTAATATTGCCATTAAAAAATTCTTGCGGAATTAGTGTGGGCTGATTTTTTGCGTAGTCGGAAAGTTGGATATTGGAGCAGGATGTCAACGCCAAGGTGACGCAGGCAAGCAGGATAGGGTAGATGCGCTTCATGATAGAACCTGTAATTGTGGAAACTTTCATGAATACGTTGGGTAGCAGCGAATGGATGAGTCTCGCCGCTTCGATGATTTATCGGGCATAAAAAAGCCAACTTTATAGTTGGCTTTTTGGTAATGCGCGCAGTGTAAAACTAATCCAGCTTACTTAAATCTCTCACCGCACCTTTATCCGCACTTGTCGCCAGCATTGCATAGGCTTTAAGTGATGCAGATACTTTGCGTGGGCGAACTTCGGTAGGCTTCCAGGCCGTTGGGCCTTTAGCATTTTCTTCAGCGCGACGAGCATCTAATTCGTTTTCGGTGAGTTGTACGTTGATGCTGCGGTTGGGGATATCGATTTTGATGATGTCGCCAGTTCTCACTAAACCAATCGCACCGCCAGCTGCTGCTTCAGGTGATACGTGACCAATACTCAGACCTGAGGTTCCGCCAGAGAAGCGACCATCAGTCAAAAGCGCGCAAGCCTTGCCCAAACCTTGTGATTTCAAATAGCTGGTTGGATAGAGCATTTCCTGCATACCTGGGCCGCCTTTCGGGCCTTCGTAACGGATGACGACTACATCGCCAGCTTTTACTTTTCCATCCAAAATATCCGCAACTGCTTTGTCCTGGCTTTCCACTACATAAGCCGGGCCTTCAAATACCCAGCAGCTTTCGTCCACGCCCGAGGTTTTTACTACACAGCCGTCTTCAGCAATATTGCCTTTCAGTACCGCCAAACCGCCTTCTTTGGAGTAGGCGTGTTCAACGGAGCGAATGCAACCTTCTACGCGGTCGGCATCTAGCGTTGGCCAGCGGGTAGATTGGCTGAAGGCAACTTGGGTTGGAATTCCCGCGGGGCCTGCACGGTAGAACTCGGCCACTTTTTCATCGCTGGTGGAAATGATGTCCCATTTATCCAAAGCTTCCTGGAAGGTCTTACTGTGAACAGTGGGCAAATTCGCATGGAATAAGCCGCCACGATTAAGCTCGGCCAAAATGCTCATAACACCGCCTGCGCGGTGCACGTCTTCCATGTGATATTTAGGCGTATTGGGGGCAACCTTACACAATTGCGGAACCTTGCGGCTCAAACGGTCGATATCAAGCATTGTGAAAGGTACTTCACCTTCTTGTGCGGCGGCTAACAAGTGGAGAATGGTGTTGGTTGAACCACCCATTGCGATGTCGAGTGCCATAGCATTTTCAAAGGCGGCGAAGCTGGCGATTGAGCGTGGCAATACGCTTTCGTCATCTTGTTCGTAATAGCGCTTGGTGTTTTCAACAATTCGACGGCCAGCTTCAAGGAAAAGATATTCGCGGTCGGCGTGGGTTGCCAAAGTGGAGCCGTTGCCAGGTAAAGAAAGACCTAATGCTTCGGTCAAACAGTTCATGGAGTTGGCGGTAAACATGCCGGAACACGAGCCGCAAGTAGGGCAGGCAGAGCGCTCGTAAGCTTCTACTTTTTCGTCACTGGCGTTCTTGTCAGTACCAATTACGATGGCATCAACCAAGTCGAGCTTGTGTTCAGAGAGCTTGGTTTTACCGGCTTCCATTGGGCCGCCAGATACAAAAATCACCGGAATATTCAGACGCATAGCCGCCATCAGCATACCGGGGGTGATTTTGTCGCAGTTAGATATACACACAATGGCATCCGCACAGTGGGCGTTCACCATATATTCCACTGAGTCTGCGATGATGTCGCGGCTTGGCAAGCTATAGAGCATGCCGTCATGACCCATGGCGATACCGTCATCTACCGCGATGGTGTTGAATTCTTTAGCGACACCGCCAGCTTTTTCAATTTCGCGCGCTACTAACTGGCCCAGGTCTTTAAGGTGCACATGGCCTGGTACAAATTGGGTAAAGGAGTTGGCGATGGCGATAATAGGTTTGTCGAAATCACCATCTTTCATACCGGTGGCGCGCCAGAGTGCGCGAGCGCCCGCCATATTGCGGCCAGATGTGGTGGTTTTGGAACGATAAACAGGCATGGGCTTACCTCAAATATAACTGCCGAAAGGGGCGGGTAGTGGCGAAATAGTGTAAAAATGGAAGGCCGTTATCATAGCAGAAATCCTCCTTTCAAACTTAGCTTTTACGGGTTTCAGGAGCATGCCGGTATCTGGAGCATGCCGGTAAATGAGTGACCGTTAAAACGAATCACGCGAACGGACTTTCGCTATTTAGAATAAAAGGACGGTTCGCCGGGCGGGCGTGTCTTAAAACGTCTGTGTACCCACAAATATTGATCGGGTTGTTTTCGTATCGCTTGTTCAAAAATTTTATTGATACGCGTGCTATCAGCTAAATCGTCGCCAGACGGAAAACTCTCCAAAGGCGCTTTCAGTTCTATGGAGTAGCGCCCGTCGGCATCGCGAAAATGTAAAAAGGGAATGACTAGCGCGTTACCCAATTTTGCAAAGCGGCCAGTGCCCGGTACGGTTGCCGCTTGAACACCAAAAAAAGGTGCAAAAATACTATGTTGGATTCCGTAATCCTGATCGGGTGCATACCAAACGATATGTCCCGCTTTGAGGTTGCGAGCGAGCTTAAGAGTTTCAACACTTATGATTGACTCTCCGTTATAACTTTCGCGCGCCTTAACTAACATGTAAGCCAATAGCGGATTGGGATCTTGCCGATAAAAAACGTCAAATTTTTCATGGAGCGCAAGAATTCTTCCGCAAATTTCCATGGTGGTCATGTGGCAACCCATCAGTAAAACACCTTTACCTTGCGCTTTTGCTGCATGCAAATGCTCCAATCCATTAATGCGATAAGAATTTTTCAGGCGCTCGGCAGGTCCCCAAAGAGCGACAGCGCCTTCAAAAAAACCTATGCCACAGGAATATATGATGTTGCGAATCAAAACGTCCCGCTCGTCATCTTTTAGCTCAGGCATACATAAACGCAGGTTGGTATCTGCAATGCGTTTGCGGCGCGTGCGATGTGAAAAAATAGCCATCCCAAAGCTTTGCCCAGATGAATGTTAATGCTTAAGGGTAAATGCGCTACCAGCTTGAGGAGGCCCAGCATTAGCCAGGTTAGCCAGTAGCGAGGACCTAAAAAGGACCAGCGAAAGACAGGCGGAAGGTGTTTGTCTTCAACAAGTTTTTTCATGCGGTATTATTAAGCGATGATTAATGCGTGAGGATTACGAAAATTTTCCGCGTTAATAGGGAGTGGAAAATATAAAAAGCATTCACTTTATGATCATTCTCCTTCACCAGCTTAACTTCAGCTGGTGAAGGAGGGGATGAGTTAATTAACCAATTGCTTGATAAAAATTTTTGAATTGCGTTGATAGTTGTAAAGCACTTGCTTGGCAATTGGCAGGTCTTCCAATTTGCCTTGCTCAAAACCTTGTTCAATAAACCAATGTGCGGTTTGTGTTGTCAGCAAAAATAATTGCTTCAGATTTTGCTTACGAGCTTGTGCTTCCATTTGTTGTAATAAGGCTGCGGCGCGGCCACCGTTACGATAATCCGGATGAGTTGCCACACACGAAAGCTCTGCCATATCGCTATAAGGATAAAGCGCAGCGCATGCGACTATAGTGCCGTCTTTATCCATCACGTGAAATTTATTGATTTCAGTTTCCAACAATTCCCGTGAGCGACGCACCAAAATGCCTGCTTCTTCCAGCGGACGAATCAAATTTAAAATACCCGCCACGTCGTCAATCGTTGCTTTACGCAATTGCTCGTATTGGCCGGAATAAATCATGGTTCCCAAACCATCGCGTGTAAATAATTCTGTGAGTAAGGCGCCGTCGGTGGCATAGCTCATGAGTTGCGCACGTTGAACACCTTGCAAGCAACTTAAATAACATGCGCTCAGTGCTTGTTGTAAATCGTGATTAAGGTGCTCGCCATTAGTAGTGAGGTAATCCTGGCATTCTTTTAACGACAACTGACGAACCAGATTACCTTCTTCGTCTGTCACGCCATTGCCTTCAACAAAAGCGAGCAACTTATCAGCTTTGAGCGCACTGGCAACGTGAGTTGCAACATCGCTAAAAGACAAATTAAAAATTTCACCGGTAGGTGAATAACCCATTGGAGACAAGAGAACGACCGCACCAGGGTTCAACACACTTTGCAGTGATTGCACATTCACTTTGCGCACTTTGCCCGTGTGTTGCAAATCCACACCCTCGATAACACCATAAGGCATAGCCACCACAAAGTTACCGCTAATGACTTGCATGTCTGCATCGTGCATAGGGGAATTCGGCAGCCCGGTAGATAAGGCCGCTTCGACAGTTGTACGTGCTTCACCGATGGCTTGGATAACCAGTCGTAAACTTTCGGTATCCGTAATGCGTAAACGCTCGTGAAATTGGCTGTAGGTATCTGCCAATTGCAAACGCTCATCAATTTGCGGCCGCGCGCCATGCACAAGCACTAGTTTCACATCCAAACTACATAGCAACGCAATGTCGTGGACAATGTTGTGAAAGTTAGCGTGAGTGATAGCTTCGCCCGGCAACATAATCACAAAGGTTTTGTCGCTGTGCCGATTAATGTACGGCGTCGAGTGACGAAACCATTTAACGTATTCTTGTGTATTAGAGGCTTGAGTGTTGGACACGGTAGTTCTCTTAAATAAAGTACTTAAACCAAAATAGTTTTTTGCAGCTTATTGCTTTCATCTGCGGCGAGTAGCATTTCAACTGCTAATAATGCCTGTTGTGCGGGAAAACGCAACGTATCTTTGCCGTTTATGGCATCGGCGATATTGCGGTAAAACATTTCGTAACAACCGTGCTCGCTTTCAACTTGTGTTCGCCTAACGCCACCTTCGCCTTGTATCGCCAGTATTCCGATATTATCGCTGCCATGATTTGCCCAGTTGGTTTGATAGGGGCGTGAACCATTCATAAGTTGTTGCTCTTGTACATCCTGTCCGAATTTTAAAAACGAACCTTTGTTGCCATGTATGCTCACAGTTGCGCCTTTCTCGCTAACGAAAGTGCTTGAGCGTAAAAGCGCTCGCATATCAGCGTAATGAAAACAGACATTAAAATAATCGGTAGAACCTTCTGCACGGCGCAAGCTGCGCATATCAGCATTAACTGCTTGTGGTCGTCCAAACAAGGTCAGCATGGAATCCAGCATGTGCACACCCAAATCCCACCAGGTTCCAGAACCGGGCAACTTATCCTCTTTCCACAGTTTGTGCGTGATGTTGTTACGGTAGCGGTCATAGTGCCATTCAATTTCCACTACGCGGCCGAGCGTTTCATCTGCCAATATCTTTTGTACAGTGAGGTGATCAGTCTCCAAACGCTTGTTGTGAAAAACTGCCAGAATTTTTTGTTGTTGCTCTGCGAGCGCAATAAGCTCTTTACCCTCTGCAATTGACAGCGTAAAAGGTTTTTCTGTTACCACATGTTTGCCAGCGAGCAATGCAGCTTTGGTCATGGGGTAATGGTGTTCATTAGGTGTATTGACCACCACAAGATCAATCGCAGGATTAGCGAGAATATCGTTAAAATTTTTTACGATTTGTACATCAGCAAAATCTTGCAACGCACTCTTATCGGAGCGTTGTAAAACTGTATGTAAATATAATTGCGGCTCCGCTGCAATCAGCGGAGCGTGAAAAACTTTTCCGGACATGCCGTAGGAACAAAGGGCTACATTCAACATATTAACAACACTATTTTCTAAGATTTAAAACAAAATTTCCTAATCAATTCCTGCACAATTTTTACTGCCGGTTCAAGTTGGTCGATACTGATAAATTCATCGGGTTGGTGAGCCTGGTTAATGGAGCCGGGGCCAAGTACCACTGTCTGCATGCCGAGTTGCTGTAAAAAAGGTGCTTCTGTGGCGAAGGCGACACTTTCAGATACATGACCGGTTAGTTGTTCACACACTTTTACCAGTTCGGATGTTGCAGGCTCGTCAAAAGGTTCTACGCCTTCAAATAAAGATGAAAAAACAATATCGGTTCCGCTTGTTTCTGCAATAGGCGTTAAACGATTTTGAATGGCAGTGCGTAATTCTTCATTGTCCATGCCCGGTAACAAACGCAAATCAAAATGCAATTCGCATTCACCGCAAATTCTGTTGGCGCCGTCGCCGCCGTGAATGCAGCCCAAATTTAACGTGGGGGTTTGTACGGCAAAACCAGGGTTGCGATATTTCAATTGTAAATCGCTGCGCAAGCTCATGAGTTCCGTCATTACCTGCGTCATAGCATCCAATGCACTTTTTCCCAAGGCGGGGTTAGATGAGTGACCCGCTTGTCCGCGCACGCGAATCGCTTCCATCATAATGCCCTTATGCATGCGGATTGGAACAAGTTCAGTGGGTTCGCCAATCACCGCATAGCGCGCTTTGGGCTTGCCCATGTCTGCTAATGCGCGTGCACCACTCATGCTACTTTCCTCGTCAGCAGTCGCAAGGATAATAAGTGGTTGTTTTAAGGGTTTATCTAAAAAAGGTTTTATCGCCGCCAAAATCACGGGGAAAAATCCTTTCATATCCGTAGCGCCCAAACCAAAAAGTTTTCCGTCTTTTTCGGTGAGTTTGAATGGATCTGTCTGCCAGCGGTCGGCGTCGTAAGGTACTGTATCGCTATGACCTGCCAGTACCAAACCGCCATCACCACTGCCAAGTGTGGCAATCAGGTTTGCTTTGCCCGTTTGTGCGAGCGGAATAATTTGTGTGTTAAATCCCAAATCGCTGAACCAGGATGCGAGTAGTTCAATGACAGCCAAATTAGGCATATCCCAACTTGCAACTCCGCAGCTTACAGAGGGTAATGCTACAAGTTGGGCGAGTTGGATTTGATAGGTTTTGAGGTCGATAGTCATGTTGTAATCCGTATGCCTAAGCCATAAATGCAGACGTTGATATAAGGCTTTAGTTGCAGACAATCGCCCAATGCTCTTTGAATTGCAAGCATGATATTGCGACTTACGGGAATCACGAGCTGGCTAGTGTCCCTAATCAGCTAGACTAGCTACAATTCATATATAAAGAAAATATCAGGAATTGGTGTATGGCCTTGGACCTAGTGTTGGATTTGCGTGGCGTCTTAATGGATTTGGTGGCCGACGGTCGCCTGCTGCAGGAAGATGCAAATGTATTGTTGGGCGCGTCGCGTACGCGTGAACAGGCGATTATGCATCCCATCGTTTATATCGCCTCGCAAAATTTGGATGATCACAAGCGCCCCGGCAAAATGCTGGATGGCGATGCTTTAACCGAATGGTTAGCCGAAAAATCGAAACATCCGCTCGTTCACATTGATCCCATGAAAATCAACACCGCCAAGGTAACCGAAATTATGGGTTATGCCTTTGCGAAGCGCCACGGTATTTTGTGTGTTGAAGTGACACAGGATGAAGTCGTGGTCGCCTGTACCCAGCCTTTTGTGAGTGGCTGGGAGCCGCAACTTGAGCATGTAGCGCGTCGTCGCGTCAGGCGTGTAATTGCCAATCCGGCGGATATCGAACGTTATATGGTGGAGTTTTACACACTCGCGCGTTCAGTGACGGGCGCAAGCGGCGGTGCCTCGGCTTCTGCGATTACCAACTTCGAGCAGTTGGTGGAGTTGGGCAAATCAACTGATCCTGACGCGAATGACCAGCACATCGTAAAAATTGTGGATTGGTTGCTTCAATATGCTTATGACCAGCGCGCGAGTGATATTCATATAGAACCACGCAGAGAAGTAGGGCGCATTCGTTTTCGTATCGACGGTGTTTTGCATTACGTTTACGAGTTGCCGGCGAATGTTGCGACAGCGGTTACCAGCCGTTTTAAAGTGTTGGGACGCATGGATATCTCCGAGCGCCGCAAACCGCAAGATGGCCGTATCAAAACTCGCCGTAGCGATGGTAGTGAAATTGAATTGCGGATGAGCACCTTGCCAACGGCTTTCGGCGAAAAATTGGTCATGCGTATTTTTGATCCAGAAGTATTATTGCGCAGCTTTACTGATTTGGGGTTGGTGGGTGAAGACTACACGCGCTGGCGCACCATGCTTGATCGCCCTAATGGAATTGTGTTGGTCACTGGCCCAACGGGTTCCGGTAAAACCACAACGCTTTATTCGTCCTTGCGCCAAATTTCCACTGCAGAAGTTAATGTAAGCACCATTGAAGATCCTATCGAAATGGTGGAAGAAAGTTTTAACCAAACGCAAGTGCATCACAAAATTGGTTTGGATTTCGCCGCTGGTATTCGCAGTTTAATGCGGCAGGATCCAGACATTATTATGGTGGGCGAAATTCGCGATTTGGAAACCGCGCAAATGGCGGTGCAAGCAGCACTCACCGGCCACTTGGTGTTATCAACTGTTCATACTAACGACGCACCTTCAACAGTCGCACGTATGCTGGATTTGGGAATTCCTTCTTATTTAATTAATGCCACTTTACTTGGTGTTATGGCCCAGCGTTTAGTGCGCACACTTTGTCCGCACTGCAAGGAAGAAGGGCAAATCAGTAGCGATGACTGGCAACAATTAGTTGCGCCCTGGAAAGTAAATGTTCCCGCTAAAATTTGCCGTCCCGTAGGCTGTCTGGAGTGTCGCAACACCGGTTATTTAGGTCGCCAGGGTTTATACGAGATTTTAGTTTTATCCGAAACACTTAAAGAAAAAATCACCAGTGATTGTAATATTATTGATATGCGCCGCCAGGCAATGAAAGAAGGTATGCGCACTTTGCGTTTGTCCGGCGCACAAAAAATTGCTGCGGGTTTAACTACTCTGGAGGAAGTTTTACGTGTTGCACCGCCAGCGGAAAAGGCAAACTAATCATGGCAACCACAGCAATTATTTATGGCGGCACCCGTAAGCAGGGAAACACGATCAACCTGATAAATGCAGCGGCACAAAAACTGTCGGCAGATATTTTTGACGTGTCTGATTACAAAATATCATTTTATGATCATGAGCATAAAAATCGCGACGACGATTTCCTTCCGCTAATAAAAAAACTGCTGCAATACGATTGCTGGATTTTTGCATCACCCATTTATTGGTACACCATGAGTGCACAATTAAAGGTGTTTGTTGACCGAATCTCGGATCTTATGGATATAGAAAAAGATGTGGGCAGACAAATGCGCGGATTAGGCGCGGCTCTCATTGCGACAGGTGTAGAAGAAAGCTGCCCGATTTGCTACGAAGACGTTTTTATTAACAGCTTCAACTATCTCGATATGAATTATTTGGGTTGCCTCTATATGGATACGAGCAAAGGTATGGATTTGGAACTGCTGGAATCCAACTTAAATCTTTTTGTTGAATCCTTAAGGGCATAATTCATAGTGTATTTCCCGATGTTTTAAATTAAACATCTTCGTAAGTCCCTCCTCTCGTTGCTCATTCTAGTTCATCGCTCATCCCATTTCATCGCAATAATTATTCCTTCGCCGCTTATTGGTCACAATAAGCCTCTATCCTCACTTGGTTCAGTTATTGCCTTAGTCCTCTTGGCTTCTTTAAAACGTAGCTGCAGCACCTGTTAACAGCAGATGCGCACTCTTCAAGCGCATTAAAAAAAGGCGCGCACCTTTTTGCATCATGGTTGCCGATGTTGATTCGCTGATTTACCTATAATTAGGAAGGGTACTTTTTATGGCTATACGTGTTGCCATTCACCATGTCACTGAATATAAGTTCGACCGCTTAACGTCCTTATTCCCCCACGTATTGCGTTTACGCCCGGCGCCTCATTCGCGAACTAAAATCCATAGCTACGCGTTAAAAATTGAACCTGAAAATCATTTTATTAATTGGCAGCAGGATCCTTTTGGAAACTTCCAGGCGCGCCTGGTTTTCCCTGATCAATGTAAAAAATTAAAAATATCGGTAGAAGTCATAGCAGAAATGACTTCGATAAATCCATTTGATTTTTTTGTGGAAGAATATGCCGAATACATTCCATTTGATTACGATGAGCAATTAAAACGCGAATTGATTCCCTATTTGGAAGTTATAGAAAATGGACCTCAGCTAATTGCACTAATTGAAGATATTAAAGCAGAGATACGCCATCGCCTCGTATCAGAGAAGCCTTGGCATGTGAACGATTTTCTAGTTCAGGTGAATCAAAAATTACAACAATTAATTGGTTACGGTGTGCGACTGGAGCCGGGCATTCAAACCTGTGAAGAAACCTTAACGCTTGCAAAAGGATCGTGCCGCGATACCGCGTGGTTGTTAGTGCAAGTATTCCGTCATTTAGGTTATGCCTCACGTTTTGCATCTGGCTATTTGGTGCAATTAACGTCAGATATTAAAGCACTGGATGGTCCCAGCGGACCCGAAAAAGATTTCACAGATTTGCATGCATGGACAGAAATTTTTATTCCCGGTGCAGGTTGGATTGGTTTAGATCCAACATCAGGTTTACTGGCGACAGAAGGGCATATTCCGCTCGCCTGCACGCCAGATCCTATTTCAGCTGCACCCATTACAGGCGCTACGGGCAAATGTGAAGTTGAGTTTGCCTACAGCAATGAGGTTTTCCGCGTGTTGGAAGATCCGCGTGTAACAAAACCCTATACTGAAGATCAATGGGCAACAATTAATGCACTGGGTGCAGCGGTTGACAAACAATTAATTGAACAAGATGTTCGTTTAACCACGGGTGGCGAACCTACTTTTGTTTCCATTGATGATATGGAATCCGAGCAATGGAATACTGGTGCATTGGGTGCCGACAAATTAAAGCTTGCGAAAGATTTATTATTGCGTATGCGCAAAACTTTTGCGCCTTTCGGATT
Organism: Cellvibrio zantedeschiae; assembly: GCF_014652535.1. Classification (NCBI taxonomy): domain Bacteria; kingdom Pseudomonadati; phylum Pseudomonadota; class Gammaproteobacteria; order Cellvibrionales; family Cellvibrionaceae; genus Cellvibrio; species Cellvibrio zantedeschiae. Next base: position 313,894 of record NZ_BMYZ01000002.1, read on the forward strand.
GTTACATTACGGTCAAGGAAAATGGTACCCCGGTGAGGAAATTCCACGTTGGGCGTTAGGATGTTTTTGGCGTACTGATGGTGAACCCTTGTGGCGCGATGATAAATATTTAGCGCGTGTTGATAAGTCCTACGGTTTTAATCATGAAAGCGCAAAGAAGTTTGCGCAGGCCTTGTGTAGAAAAATTGTTGTCAATAGCGAGCATTTAATGCCCGCTTACGAAGACGTGCTCTATTATATGTGGGCAGAACAACAATTGCCTGTTGGAATAGATCCACTCAAAGCCGATTTAAAAGATGATTTAGAACGTCGCCGTTTGGCAGCATTACTGTCTCGCGGTTTAAATATAGAAACGGGTTATGTGTTGCCTATTGAATGGAATTACGCACACAGCACCTGGTTAACTGGCCGCTGGAAATTACGCACCAGCGCGCTCATGTTAATTCCGGGAGACTCACCCCTTGGTTTACGCTTACCTTTAAACTCAGTTGGCTTTCCTGAAAAAGAATATGATCGCTATCAACCTGAATCCGATCCTATCGAAGAAAAACCATCGTTAAATGCTGCCGGAAAAACCCATCAAGCTGTGCGTGTGAGTTCATTAGAACAATTGGTACAAAAGTTTTCATCCAAACGCAAAGCCAATCCAAAATCTGTAACACAAACCATTGCCGAGCAAGCTATTAATCCAAAACCAATGGAGAAGCCGCATTATTTGGAAGCAGGTTATATCATTCGCACTGCAATGTGTTTTGAAGCGCGCGAAGGACGCATGCATATTTTTATGCCGCCGCTCACTTATCTAGAACATTACGTGGCGTTAATTGAGGCCATTGAAGATGTAGCAAAAGAACTAAATATGCCGGTTGTGTTGGAGGGTTATGAGCCGCCAAAAGATTACCGCATCAAGAAATTTTTAATCACACCCGACCCAGGTGTAATTGAAGTTAATATTCATCCGGTAGAAACCTGGCCGGAATTAGTTAGCAATACCGAAGCGCTTTATGAAGATGCTCGACAAACACGCTTGGGCACTGAAAAATTTATGTTAGATGGCCGCCACTCAGGAACAGGCGGCGGCAATCACGTTACATTTGGTGGTTGGACCCCAGCGAACAGCCCGTTTTTGCGCCGGCCAGATTTATTGCGCAGCCTGGTTACTTTTTGGCAACATCACCCCGCGCTTTCTTATTTGTTTTCAGGATTATTTATCGGGCCAACAAGTCAATCACCGCGCGTGGATGAAGGCCGCGATGAAATGTTGTACGAATTGGAAATTGCATTTAAAGAAATGCCTGATGGTTTGGTTGATCAACCCTGGTTAACAGATCGTTTGATGCGTAATTTATTAATCGATATCACCGGTAATACCCATCGCGCCGAATTTTGTATCGATAAACTTTATTCACCGGGAAGTGCAAGTGGTCGCCAGGGGATTTTGGAGTTTCGCGGTTTTGAAATGCCGCCGCATGCGCGCATGTCGCTTGTACAAATTTTATTACTACGTTGCTTGATCAGTCGCTTCTGGAAGGAGCCTTATAAAAAACCTCTCGTGCGTTGGGGCACCGCGTTGCACGACAAATTTATGTTGCCGCATTATGTATGGGAAGACATGCGCGATGTGGTGCAAGACTTAAATGATCACGGCTATCCATTTCAACTTGAATGGCTTGCAGCATTTGAAGAATTTCGCTTTCCGCATTATGGCCGTATGCAGTTGGATGATATTCAAATTGAATTGCGCTGGGCGATTGAACCCTGGCATGTATTAGGCGAAGAAGTTTCAAGCTTCGGCACGTCGCGTTATGTAGATTCTTCTATCGAACGCTTGCAAGTAAAAATTTCCGGGCTCACACCTGGCCGCCATGTACTCGCATGTAACGGACGTCGCGTATGTTTGAATGCAACCGCCAAGCATGGCGAATACGTTGGCGGCGTTCGCTATCGCGCATGGCAACCACCTTCTGCATTGCACCCAACTATTGGTATTCATTCACCGCTAGTATTTGATTTGATAGATACCTGGAATGGAAAATCAATTGGCGGTTGCACTTATCACGTTAGTCACCCGGGTGGTCGTAGTTATGATCGCTTTCCGGTTAACGCGAACGAAGCTGAGTCCCGTCGTGGCAATCGCTTCTTCGATTTTAATCACACTCCTGGTGCGTTACCTGTTTCTCCAGCGGGAAAAATTTTGCGCGAATTTTTTGAGCATAAACATCCCCCAAGGCCTATGGCTCCGCCACCAGAAGAGCCGGCAGACGAATATCCTCATACATTGGATTTGCGGCGGTAAACTTCAAATAATGAGTCGTCATAACAGCTTTGCTTAGAACAAATTGTCTTGCAGCTGTTTTATAAAACATAGGAGTGTTAAAAAGCGCTAAAATGATTTTACTATTTTTTATAACAGAATCTCTAAATCATGAATCCTTATTCCGCGCAGATGGAAAATCAAAATATAAATCGTGAATTCGGTTATCAACCAGCTACCGATAGTTTGGATGAAGCCTATACGAACACTGGCGAAATTCGTTCGCATTGGAAATATCTTTTAGAAAGCTTGCACAGTCTTGGTGCTGAGGCCATTGAGGAGCGTCAGAAGAAAGTTCGCCGTATTCTGCGTGATGACGGTGCAACCTACAAAATTTATGATGAGCCCAATGCTAGCCAAACATGGCAGTTAAATCCGGTTCCTTTATTAATCAGCAGTGAGGAGTGGAGCCGCACAGAAACAGCACTAATCGAGCGCGCGGAATTATTTAATGCCATTTTGTTGGATATTTATGGCGATCGTAAATTAGTTCAGTACGGTATTATTCCACCTGAATTGCCGTTTTCCCATGCTGGATATTTGCGCCCTTGTCATCAAATAAAAATGCAAGGTGAGCATCAGCTGATTTTACATGGCGTTGATTTAGTCCGCAGTGCTGATGGCAAAATGAAAATCATGGCTGATCGAACTCAGGCTCCCTCTGGTGCCGGTTACGCCTTGGAAAATCGCACGGTAATGAATCGCGTCTTCCCCAGTTTATTCCGCGACAGCCACGTTCATCGCCTCTCGTTATTTTTTTCGCGCATGCGACAAAAATTACATGAATTAAACCCTAATGGTGGCATTGCCCGCATAGTTGTTTTAACTCCCGGTGCCTACAACGAAACTTATTTTGAACATGCATATCTTGCCAACTATTTGGGTTTTCAATTAGTGCAGGGTAGTGACCTTACTGTTCGTAATGGCTATCTGTGGATGAAATCACTCGATGGTTTAAAGCGTGTAGATGTTATTTTGCGCCGCGTTGATGATGTCTATTGTGATCCGGTTGAATTAAAAGGTGATTCGCAATTGGGTGTACCGGGTTTGCTGGAAGTTGCGCGCATGGGTAATGTTGCTATAGCCAATCCGCTCGGGTCCAGTGTTTTGGAAAACCCCGCACTCTTGCGCTATCTGCCAGAGATTTCCAAAGCACTTCTTGGTCGTGAATTGCAAATGGAATCGGTAAAAACCTGGTGGTGTGGAGACAAGCAGGATTTGGAGTATGTGTGTGCAAACTTGAAAGATTTGCTTATCAAACCTACTTATCGTAAACCCGGCTTATATGAAGTTTACGGCGCCGAGCTCGACGATACTAAGTTACAAGCCTGGCAAAATCGTATTCGCAAACATCCGTACCAATTTGCGGCGCAGGAATATGTTGCTAGTGCAAAAACACCGACATGGCATAAAGGTAATTTTTTACCACGCGCTTCTATTTTGCGTACTTTTGCTGTAGCTAGTGAGTCTTCGTATGCAGTTTTGCCCGGCGGCCTGACGCGCGTTAATTTGGATTCTGATAAAAAAATTATTTCCAACCAACGCGGTTCGGTTTCAAAAGATACCTGGGTGTTAGCGTCAGAGCCAGAAAAACACATCACCTTGCGCGCACCGGAAATTCAACAGAGCCAGGAAAGTGTAGGTGAACTACCTAGCCGAGTTGTAGAAAATCTTTTTTGGATGGGGCGATACGCGGAGCGTGCCGAATCAGCATTGCGTTTATTGCGCACTGTGTTTCTTCAACTTAATAAAACGGAAACTTTACCTGATAGTATTTTTCGAACGCTTTTAAAATCTATTACTGATGTCACGTCAACTTATCCCGGTTTTACCAGTTTTGATGCTGAGCTACTTAAGAATCCTGAATCAGAAATGATTTCGATAATTTTGGATCAGCATCGTATTGGCAGTGTGGCTAATAATTTAGTTGCTATGATTAAATCGGCTGAGCAAGTGAAAGAGCAGTTATCGAGTGACACTCAGCGGATCATCAATAATATTGGCGATGAGCTTGATAATTTAAAATTGATTTTAAAACCCGGTGCACTTTCTGCACCGGAAGAAGCTTTAGGGCCATTAGTAACAGCCTTATTAGCATTCGCGGGTTTGATTCACGAAAGTATGATTCGTGGTAACGGTTGGCATTTTATGGAAATGGGCCGCCGTATGGAACGTGCGTTACAGATCATTAGTGGCTTACGTTCCATGTTGACCAGTAAGTTCGATGATATTGAGCAAGAGGTTCTAGTCGAAACTGCACTTCTGTGTGGTGAGGCGTTAATTTCTTATCGCCGCCGTTATCAAAGTGGTGTGAATATTGAAAATGGATTGGAAATGATTTTGCTTAACGCCAAGAATCCACGCTCCTTGCTATTTCAAGTTGAAGAGCTGGCAATGCATTTTGCTGATTTGCCGGGCACTAAAGAAACGCTCAACGCCGAAAATAAATTTTTGTTGGAAGCCATCACAACACTTAAGCTGAGCGACGTGAAAAATCTTGCTAAAGCTGAAACCGGAGTGCGTCAGGATTTAGATCAAACATTAGCGCGGGTTCAATATCTTGTTAGCAGCGCAGCTAAGGCAATTAGCCAGCGTTATTTTGATCATGCTCAAGGTCCACAGTTATTGGTAAAAAATACTGAATGGCAAGACCACCTTTGAATAAATCCTCGCTGAGCCATTGTCGCTTATGAAATATATTGTTCGCCATAAAACTCGTTATAAATATGCTTTAGCGGTAAGTAATTGTTACAACCTTGCTTATGTATTGCCACGCAACACTCCGCAGCAGCAGGTGGATGCGATTGATATAAAAATTTCACCAACAGCAACAACTCATAACACACGTACCGATTGCTACGGCAACCAATTCTTGCAGTTTTCTATTGAAAAAGATCATAGCGATCTGGAGCTGTCCATCACCAGCACTCTTCATGTGAAAGACGCAGAAGCTAATATTAATTTGGATTTTGGAAATCCGTGCAGTTACGTAAAGTATTTATTGGAAAACACCAGGACGATTGAGTGTGTAAATGCGCGTGAATTTATTCTGGACTCACCCATGGTACATGCGCAGCCGTATCTTGCTGAATACGCAGCAGCGTCGTTTACAGAAGATCGCCCATTCCTGTCGGCAGTTATGGAGCTAACCCAGCGAATTTTTAACGATTTTACTTACGACCCTGAATTTTCTGATGTGGCCACGCCCTTGGCTGAAGTGTTTAAACATAAGCGTGGTGTCTGCCAGGACTTTGCGCATTTTGCAATTGGTTGTTTACGTTCACTCGGTTACCCCGCTCGTTATGTCAGTGGTTATTTGGAAACCTTGCCGCCACCTGGCGAAGAAAAATTAATTGGTGCAGATGCAACTCACGCATGGTTTGCGGTTTATTCACCGGGCGAAGGATGGTTTGAGTTTGATCCTACAAATAACACTGTAACGGGCGAGCAACATATTACAACTGCGTGGGGCCGGGACTATTCTGATGTAACACCACTTAAAGGCGTGATTTTTGGTGGCGGTCATTCACCGCAACTATTTGTATCTGTAGATGTGCAGCGGGTCAGTGAATAATTTTAGCTCCTCCTATTTCATTAATTAGAGAAGAAGTTTTCGCTAAATCCAAGCCGAGTGTTGTAAGATTCAAGAATTCGTACCCTTTCTGTTTTTGGATAACAGGATAATTTAAGCTGGCTTTGTGGCTAGCCTAAGGTGAGGGAGCCCATACACCGCTCCGCAACTACAGGTCATGGTATTTAAATGAAACAGGAATGTTCTTGTAGTTGCGGTAAATCTACCCTAATCATTTGCACCACTCCCATTTCCAGATTTGCTTGTCATTGCTTGAACTGCCAAGGTTACACAGGTTTGCCCTTGAGTGATGATTGTGCATTTCTAGCAAAAGATGTTGTCGTACCCCAAGTAAACTCCATCCAATATTCTAAAAGTAATTCTTTAATATCTCTGAAAAGAGGCAAGTGTAGTTCTTGTGGCTCGCCCGTAATTTCAATTTTTAATGTTTTCGGATTTTTAAGTTTTGTTTATATCCCTAGTAAAAATATACCACCTAATATAAATATTACTCGCATTGATGCGCATACATTTTATAAACGACGCGTTTCCGAAATATATGATAGAGCTCCAAAATACTACGGATATTGGTCTAGTCAGTTAAATACAGTGCGTATATTATTATGGGCATTGCTAAGATTAAAAATACATAAAGGATAATTGCAAGTATTAATTAGCGCCCACTTAGGTTTGTAATTTTCAAGTCGGGGCTCTAGCTATGCACTTTTTTCTGCTCTAAAACATTCATAAAACCACCAGTTAAAATTAGTTGCCGAAATCGGCGTTAGGCGAAAAAGCCACACAGGAAATGTGAAAATGATCGGAAGTTGTTTGTGTGGTGCAGTCACATTTAACGTGAAATTTGACTCCCTTAAAGCATATCAATGTCACTGTTCTCTTTGTAGAAAACAAACCGGAGCGGCGTCTAGTTGCGGAACTGTTGTTCACGTCAATAAATTTGAATGGCTCTCGGGGGAAAGTAATATTTCAGCTTGGGTTAAAAGCACAGGATACACGTCCCATTTTTGTAGCAGCTGCGGCTCATCTGTTCCAAATAAATTCAGGGGGAATCCGTATTATTGGGTTCCCGCTGGTTTAATGGATAGCGAAAATATCGAAGTCGTTGCAAATATTTTTGTTTGTGATGTAGCGAGTTGGAGTCAGGTTTCTACAAGTATAAACCCCTATGAAACCAGACCAGAGGTAGAAAATTTAATCGCGCAATTGTGCGGCGACACCTATCAAGCCAATCAAACATACGGTTTTTAAAGGCGTTTGTTTGATTAACCCTCTGGCAACTTTTTCAATAAGAAAGAATTCAGTGTTGTCAGAATAAAATTAAATGTCCGCTTTTGGCCGAATGATTGATCTGAGTTTTAGGTGAGTTAAATAATGATGTCCTAGTAGTAAGTTGGGCTGTCTATTTTTGTAGGGTAAGACCAAATATAAGGGCAAAGTATGAAGTACGATGATGCATCGTGGCATTTTGAATCAGATAGTTTTGGTGATTTGCCAGAAATTAATGGTTATACCCATACTGGAACATTCCTAGCTTGGGCAATAATCAAAGGCTTAGCTGGAGAACTTCACACAGAAGAATGGCCAGAAGAAATACAAAAATTAAAGTCTAGGGAAATCACTCCTGCTGAGTTTTTCAGAAATAACTGTGACGGAAAGTTTACCGATGAAGACCTAAATGATCTTGGTAATAAATTCGTTCAGTTATTCTATGAAAATCAGTATTTCGGAGTCTATGCAGACGCCGCTGACCCAGAAGACCAATTTGAGAATATATACGAGATCCCTAGTAGCTGGGAAACCTACGAAAAAGTAGCCCCCAAATTAGATCATGCTTTCAATCTCTGGAAACGCCAAAATTTATAGCAAGTGACTGTGGTAAAGACTTCTCTAGGTTGGCCCTTGTAACGTCGATATAAGGCGCGTTGTAGAGCCGCTACGAGAGTCTGCTTTTGGCCGAACGTAATTAGACGCTTCGAGTAATAAGGCAGGTTTATTCCACTAAACCCTCCTGTAAGAACAATGTGTTGATTTTTCTATAGAATTGAATGCTCATTTATCTTATTTACAATGCTCAAATGCATTCTCTGTGAAAAACTATTTTCTTTACGGTAAATAGTTTAGAAATGTGCTGGAATGTTATTGCTCATTCGAGTGGGTCGGATCATGTGCATGCCAGATTTTGTTTATCCCGAAAGCATGGGAAAGCAAGAGTTTTGATATTAAAATCACATGATCACAGTATTCTTCTGGCAAAAACCTTAGAAGAGATAACGCGCATGCGCGGCATACAGATGTCAGGCGAAATTCAATGAACTACAAATTCTTATGTATTACTGCGTTACTATGCAGTTTTAGCAATGCAGCAATCAGTGAAAACTACGAGACCGAATCCCTAGGTCTGATCAAAAACTTTTATACATGGGTTATAGAAAATGAAAGTGAAGTTTCAAAGCTAGAGCCCACTATTGTTGACGTTCCAGGAAACAATAGATTTTTCTTAGATACCACCAATCTGTCTAAATTTTCATCTGCTTTTTTAGAAAGCGGCTATTTCTCAAAAACCTTTCAAACATCTCTAGAGGCTTATTACGTCAAATATAAAAATAAATTTGATGCTTATCCTCAAAAAGAGTTTGATGATCTTGCAAAATATGGGCGCGGCCCCCTTATGGAAGTAGAAGATATGGACATTTATTTTTGTGCGCAAGAATATGAATACAAGTCAGAATTTGTAGAAGCAATGAAAGTTAAAAGTATCACAAAAAAAGGTAATGAGTTAACGGTTTCAGTTGTTTCACCGTATGAGTGGGTAAATGTATTTAAGTTAACTAAAGAGAACGGTAAATTGCGTATTTCCGGATTTTGTATGTTTATGTAATTGTGCCTAACAAATTAATCAAGCAGATGGTTTTAAAGTTGCACTTTTGCTATCCCGCTGAGCACTATTTTATGGCAAAAGTTCAATCTAAAAACTACCGCTCATCGCAACGCTAGAGTTTTGAGTATGAAAGAAATCAGTAGTTTAATTGATAAGGTGATTTTAATAGGAATTACGGTTTTAGATAAAAACGAAAAATTAATTACGCAAATTCAAGTTTATGGCCCGGTTATTCGGGTATCCGCTGAGGGAATCATTATCAAGCGCAATGTAACGTCAACAGAGTTTGCTATACCTCCAGATTTTGAACATATTACTGAAGCAGAAGAAGGCGAGTATCGATTACGTTCTTCCGGTGAAGTAGTAGTTAATCCGGACTATATTTCATCGTGGACATTACGAAGCGGTAGCAAAGAAGAAGTTGAATACTATACGAATTTTGGTTTTAAGGGCTACATCAAATAACTTTGGTAGGTATATTCGTGTAGTACACATTAAAGTTGTTATTTTTAACGCAAAATTAACACTAAGAAAAATCTGTAGTCCAAAATCGCTCTAACAAGCGGAAATGTTGACCTAACTAATGTCTGCTTATGGCCGAAAACACCAGCATAAATCTGCCAGTTTAGCCCGCCAGGTGCGCACCAATAAGCACCCAGTTGGTTTGAGGGAAACAATAAATGACTAAATCAAAAATACTATTAGTGCTAACTTACATTATGAGCGTTTCGATATTGATCGTCGGCGCATTTTCGTTCAACTCAATAAATCGAGATTTAGAAGACGGCTTTGCAAAGGTATCAATAGTCGCAAGCAGTCCCGAACTGACGGAGCAGTTTTACCAAAAGGTTAAGTCAGGTGTGTTCACTAGTTCGGACTACCTTGAGTTATTTAGAAAAAATTTTGAGGCCGAAAAGTCAGTTGCCAATTATGCAAAATCACTTATTAATATGAATAATGCAATGAGGGACATTATTGTGTCTATTGGGATACTGCAATTGCTCTTGCTGACTCTATACGTGAAATATAATAAGAAGACCTAAAACGTACTGTAGGTAAAAAATTTGATTGTTGAAATGTCTGCTAATGGCCGGAACTAAAACTTGAAATTCCCACCCAAACTCGGTCTTATGTGAAATTATGAATTGGAAAATTGTCCTAGAGGAATTTAAACATCAAGACATGCTTGTAGATATTTACTATGAGCAAATGGACACTGAAGCGTGGGTTAGAGTATTTAACTGGCTTGCGAATTGCCCAGAGCTTAAATCTATAAATTGTTATATTCCAACGGCTGATGAGAACTTGCAGCATCTACCAGAGAACATCGGAGATTATATAGAGCAAGAAGGATTCTATTGCTTTATTTCACTAACAGTTTCTGGAATTGACTTATACTTGCGATTTTACATAAAGTCTGAGATAGAGGGTGACATTTTGCCAAAAGATATAGACACAGAGGAGAAGCTGCTGTCACTTTTGGAATTTTTGGAAAAAATTAGGCTTGTTGCCGGTGTTCCAAAATATATTGTGTGCCCTGAAAATTGTAAAAAAGCTTATATTATTAATGGTCAAGTTGTGTAACTAGTACACATAACATGCGCTCAAGGAATCGTGGCCTGATGTCCGCTTATGTCCGCTTATGGCCGATGGTTGGCTGAAGGTCTTGGTTGCATAGCTATAGTCTCCACGTTTTTAGGTAAGACCAGCATGAAAATGAAAAAAACATTTGTTCTCATTACTTTAGCTTTTCTAGCTAATTGTGCTCTACATAAAGATCGTTGGGTAACATCTACATTTTCAGCATCTCAAATTAATTCAGTTGTACTAAATACTAATCTTGGAACTGAGGAATATAGTCTTTTTTTATGCTCAAAACCAAATTCTGTTGGAGAGCTAAGGTTAAGCAATAATTCAAGTCGCTTCTTTTGTGTCTCTAAGGCTGGTGAAGTAAAGTTTGCCACTATTAGGAAATCCGAATCAAATACAAAGATCTGTCTTTGGAAAGAGCATGGTTTTTGTGCTGACGGAGTTTGTGAAAGTATTTCTTCGGCTAGTGACTGCAAAACACTTTAGTTTAACGTTTTGTAATTAGGTAAATATTGGCCCAAAAACTTCCTAAGTTTGGTAGTTATAGCCACAACATAACGACAGTTATTGAGTTATCAAGAACGTCTGCTTTTGGCCGGAATCTAAATTTTGTATCAAAGTCTTCTACAGAAAGCCGTTTGAAAATTTATCTGGGCATTAGCCCCTTTAACTTTGGAGAGAAAATGGAAAGTCACAAAGAATATGTTTCCGGGCTTGGAAAGGAGTCAAAAATTCCTCCAGAAATCAAGGGGTGGAACTGGGGTGCCTTTTTCCTAAATTGGATTTGGGGTATTGGTAACAATACCTATATCGCATTCTTAATGTTTATTCCCTTTGTCAATTTTATAATGATATTTATCCTTGGTGCGAAGGGGAACGAGTGGGCTTGGCAAAATAAAAAATGGAAAGACGTAAATCATTTTAAATCTGTTCAAAGAAAATGGTTATTAGCCAGCCTGGGAATAATCGGAGTATTTTTCCCATTACTTTTTCTGTCCGTCTCCTCCGCGCTGAAAGGGGAGGCTTACGATCAATCACTCTCCATTATTCGTGAAAATCAGCAAGTTATAGAAATGGTAGGCAAGCCAATTGAACCTGGATATTTCATACTCGGCAGTATTAGTACGCAGGGTCCGAATGGTCAGGCCTCACTTGAATACAACATTTCCGGTCCTAAAGCCTCTGCTGTTGTTTATGTATACGCTAATAAGCATGCGGGCACCTGGAACTTAGAACAAGTGGTAGTGAATGACGAGGAAAACCATAAAAAGATCAATGTGATTCCAAGAGAAAACTAATGTGCGGTAAACGAGGCTAGATAAGTTGAGCGGATGTCCGCTTTTGGCCGTTAGCGGAAAAGATGGAGGCCAATTATCATCAGCCTCCATCTTTGTAACAAACCTCATTTATTCCTTTTCAGTATTCCAATCAAAACGGACACCGTCAGAATTGTCGGAAAGCGGTCCGGGGCTGTCAGCGAGGACTTTTCCGGTTGCTGGGTCTATGCGTAAAAATTTCTGCGTGTTTAGCGACATGAGAATTAATTCGCCTTGAAGCGTTTCCATCCATTGGAAGGTTTGGTTGGGTGTAATGCGGCCTGCACTTAACACAACCTTGTTTTCGTTTTTAACTGAGACATATTTTTTGCCGGCACGCAGTGCTACGCGGCCCAAGCCTTGGTCTTCAACCTTAAAAATATTCTTGTCACTAAAGTTCAAGAATACATCGCGCTCATGTGATTTCAATTTAATAGTTTGTTGGAACGGAATAGGGCGCATTAAACCTTTTGGATTGGGTTCGTAGATATCAATGCTGTCGAAATCTGCATAACCGCCCGGTTTGCCTTGGGTGTTGTAATTAAACAAGGCATAGCGCATTCCTTGGAAGGTGGCCAAATTGAAGACCATGGTAAATTCTTTGCCGATTGGTTCGAATTTTTTACCGTCAAGCGAATAACTGAAATGCGTTTTTTCGGTTATGTAGTCACACTCGGCGCGCAACCAAAAACGCGATGCGGTAGTAGGAATTCGCTCGGTGGTATTAGTAGTAAAATCGTAATAGGCAATTGCGGAACCTTTTTCGCTTTTTTCAATGCCAAGCCATGCGTAGGGTTTGCCGAAAATATTTAGGCCAGCAACATCACCTGCTTTTAATCCAGAAGTTTCAATAACCACTGTAGGTGTTGAGCGCGGTCCAATTGAGCGTTGCGTTAGACTATTTTTCGCCTGCCAAAAATCATTTGATGGCAAGGAATACAAACGCAAAAATCCGGGGCGCTCTTTTAATGTCCACTTGCTGTTATCGGGAGCATGGCTCCATTGCCAAATAGGATTCAATGTCTGGCTGGAAAAATCGTCACTTCTTTTGTAGGGCACAGTAACTGGATCAACAAAACCTGTATTGGGTTTTACCCAGGTGCGTGGAGTTCTGGTTAAGTTTTTCGGCAAGCCAAAATAAGGCCAGCCATCTTTCCAGGTAATGGGTGATAGCGATGTGGTGCGCCCAACTGAGTTGTGATCCATCATGGTAAAGCCCCACCATTCTCCCGTGCCGGTTTCTACTATGCCGCCCTGGTGTAATGACATACGACCGTTGGGTTTGTAATTTGGTGGAGTAATTGCTGACATAGGGCTTGAGGGATTAGGTACGCGATAACCTTGATGCAAACCAAAGTCTTCGTCGCGGCTTACGGCTAAATTTACTTCATAAGGGCCGTAAATATTTTTGGCTCTTGCTGCAGGCATACGCATTTCACCGTCGTACCATGCGCTTAGTATGTAATACATACCTTTAATTTTATAAATGTGTAAGCCTTCACCCATGCCAGCTTCTTTGGCAATAATTTCACGCTCTGTTCCTGGCACTACATCATTCAAGTCATCGGTAAGTTGCATGAGTTTGATGGACCTGTAACCAGTAACGGCATAAATTTTTCCATCATCGTCAAACAGCAATGAAGCATCGTAAAGATTTGCTTTGATTTGTTTGTGAGTCCACGGCCCAGCAGGATTAGTTGCGGTGTAAAGCTGAGTTCCCTTTTTATTAACATTGCTAATGATGTAGTAGGTGCCATTGTGGTAACGAAAACTGGGTGCCCAAATTCCCTGGCCGTAAATGGCTTTGCCATCCTCAAGACGAAACTCGGGGCCAAGATCCAACGTATCCAACACATAACCAAGTAACTTCCAATTAACCAAATCCCGTGAGTGCATGATCGGCAAGCCGGGCATGCTGTGCATGGTGGTGCCCGTTAAATAATAATCATCGCCTACGCGAAGAATATCCGGGTCGGAAAACTCGTCATAAAAAAGCGGGTTAGTGTAGGTGCCATTGCCATTATCTGCGGTCCAGGTTGTGCTGGCATTTTGTGCGTTTGCAGATACGGCCAACAAAAGCAGCCATGGGCATAGTTTTATTATCCTTCGCATTTTTGTCTCTCACTAAATAGGAATGTGTTGGGCGTTTTATAATCAATGGTGATTTGAGCTTGTTAGAGTGAATTAGAAAAAATCTGGAGCATTCTGCGCTATTTGGTGAATTTGCTAAGTGAAAAAAACGCAAAAAAACTTTAAATTTTAAAATAGTCGGTGAATTACTCTGGTTTCAGTTGATTGTGTCCACTGTTGAGGTGAGGCTGGATTAAGTAGTATGTGAAATTGGTTTTCACCTGAACGCGCTGTATTTGTATAAAATACCATGCGTTTTATTTCTAGACCGGCAGTCACATCACACCTATGTCGGCACTTATATCTGTAGCTCTCCGCATAATTCAAAAAATTATCTCATCACCAAACGCAGGTCTTACCTATGAATAAGCTACATACAAAAATCAGCTATTTTTTGCTCATCCTTTGTTTAAGCTTTTGCCAGCTGGCTAAAGCAGAGCATGCCATCCTTGAGCATAAAGATATCCAATGGGCACAAGCTAAAGGCTTTACATTAACAGCGGATATTTATGTGCCGGATATTAAGAAAAAGAACCTGCCGGTGTTGATTGTTTATCACGGTGGTGGATGGTTGCTCAATTCAAAATCCATCATGACTGATATGTCTAAATACATGGCGACCAATGCTGATTTGGTGGTGGTAAACGTGAACTATCGTTTATTAGGTGACAACAACAATACAACCACGCTCAATGAAATGGTTGAAGACGCACTCGGTGCTGTACTTTGGGTAAAAGATAACATCAAGCAGTACGGCGGCAACCCAAATAAAATTGCGGTGACAGGTGATAGTGCAGGCGGGCAGTTGGCAGCCATGGTGATATTGGCTGGCCACAAGCTCGAATCAGACGGCTTTGCGGGTGACACGCTCGGCTTCAAGCCTAGCTATTTACCGGCTAATAAAACAGCAGAGCAAGTTGCGAAGCAAGACGGCGCGCGAGTGCAAGCTGGTGTATTGAGTTACGCAGCCTACGATATGTATGCGACAGGCAAGAGTGGCTTTGAAGCGCCAAACAATAAATTTTGGGAGTGGGCAAAAGCCAAGCCGCGTGGAATCTTTGGTGGCGATATTAATGCCGAGAACCACCCTGAGTTTTATAAAGCGGTTTCGCCCATTTACTCAGTACCAAAAAATACAGAGCGCAAACTTCCGCCGCAATTTATTTATGTAGGTAGCAAAGATGGTTTAACCACTCCTGAAGTGGCGACCCGTTTTGTGGATTTGTTGAAGCAAGCAAACCAGCCGGTGGAATTTAAAATTTACGAAGGCAAAGGTCACGGTTTCCTCGATAGCGGTTGTAACGATTACAACCACGGTTGCTTTAAAGACCTGGCGACAACGGCGCTTGATGATGCGATAGTGTTTTTAAATAAAACATTCAAATAAGTTGTAAGTAAAAATAGTTTTTCAATAATAAAAAAAGCCGCATTTTATATGCGGCTTTTTTTATGGCGATTTATTTTCACCAGGAAAATATTACTTTCCAGATATAAAAAACCCCTGCAAGCAGGGGGAAGGCACTCCCCGCGAAGGGAGTGAATGCTACCCCTGAAAACAGGGGGGAGTTAGCAAATCGATGGGAGGCAAAATATAGAAGTCACTCAAATAGGGTTTTAATTTTTTTATGAGTTTTTTTATACAAATCGAAAGTTAAAGAATTCTTGCGATTTTTTGCAGTGAATTGAATATTTTTTGAACGGATATGTATTGCAGATAATTTTTTTAATGCGGGGAAATAAAAAACTATTTTGAATGTAATCGGTTAGAAAAACTTCTCCCTGAAAAAATCAGGGAGAAGTTAATTGGCGAAACGATTTTAGAACGATGCGTTAACACCGAGTGTTGCGATGTAACCGGTTTTGAATGAGCTATAAGTTGCGCTGTCATATGCGAATGTCATACGCAGTGGTTCATTAGTAATGTTAGAAACACTGAAGCTCACTTTTGGTTTACCCATAACATCTGCAAACTCGTAGCTGGTAGAAAGATCTAACTGCCCGCGAGCATCTGTCATGAGTTCTGCACCGAGTACACCATTTTGGTTAGGACCCGATGAAGTTTGTTTGTCGTTCCATACATAGGTCAAACGAACAGATGCACCAAAGTCTTCCCAGTAAGCGGTGAAGTTATAGGTTTCCGGTGAAACGCCAATTGCTTTTGCAGGGGCGCCAGCACCTTCACCACGTTGATAAATGTGGGTGTAGTTAGCGTTGAAGCCGAAGCCATTAAACAAAAAGTCCAAGGGTTGTACCCAGGTCAATTCAGCACCTTCAATCTCAAGGTTGCCAGGAGCATTTACTTGCTGGCTTACCAAAATCGGTGCAACGTCTGGTCCGCCACGCGCATTAATTGCAGCTTGTCGGCTTTCACCAATACTGTTGAATGGAATAGTTTCTGTACTACCTATACCCACTAACAGTTGGCTAAACGGAACGTTGAAGGTATTGCTCACGGTGAAGCCGGTCATTTGCTTACCAAAGAAGGTAGCGCCCACATAACCTTCATCACCGGTATACCACTCACCGCCAAAGTCGATGTTGGTGGAGAGGTATGGAGACAACCCCGGGTTACCATAGCTTGCGTTTTGAGCAGAAGGATCACTGAAGTTGGTGCCCGGAAGCATCGCACTTGGGTTAGGGCGGGTCATGGTGCGTGATGCTGCAAAGCGCAAAACAATGTCATCCGTCGCTTTAAAAGTGGCGTTGAACGATGGCAACAGGAAGTTATAGTTCACAGGCGCTGCAACATAGAAACGTTTTTCAGGAATAGCTGGCGTGGTTGCCGTTGCCGGTTGGGCTGCAATGGTTACTGGGCCAGAGATTGTTTGATCCGTATCTATGTAACGGCCACCTACATTGAAATGCATCTCATGGCCGACAACTTCAGTCATGGTATTGAATTCCAAATAAGCGCCCTGTGTGGTTTCTTCCATTAACGCGGTAGATGCGCCGGTTGATGAGCCACCACCTTCGGGTGCTGAATCGCGCAGGTTGAAATAGTTTGTCGCCTCTTTGAATTTATCAAACTGCACGGTGATAAAACCTGGGCCTTTGGCGAGATATGAACTTAATTGGCTAAGCGGTACACGTGAGTTGGGGTTCAAACCGTTACAAGCTTTACGGCCAGTAGCAGGGCTGTTGCCGCTTGCGTCCAAGCCATCGCGGCAGACAACATCTTCCCAGCGGCCACTGTTGTCAGAGCCGGCAATTTTGCGAGAAGCTTTATCGTAGGCCAAGCCGAACTTGATGTTGTTATCATCGTCACCAAAGCGGTAATCGGCATGTGCGCCGTCGGTTTCGGTGTGACGTTTCTCGTTAGAAATATTCAGACGACCACCGTTCCAACCCCAACCTAATTCAGGGTTGTTGAAGTCAACTTTTCCGTTGGCATCTTTCACGTCAAATGTGGGTACTTCACCGTTGGTATAGTTAACGTAAATACCTTTGTTGAGTTGGGTTGCAACCATAACGGTAGGCGCTTCACGGAACCAATCACTGCGGCTGCTGTTTGCTTGGATATCAAGGGTGTGAGCATCGCCAAATTCAAAATGCGCACCGGGGTTGATGTTATAAAACTGCGCGCTTTCCTTGTATGGCCGTGCTTCCTGGAAGAACTGCACGTTGGCAAAAGTGCCTGATTGCACAACGTTGTGCTCGTCCAAGGTCATGTTCAGGGGAATCATGGAGCCGTTGCGGCCAACCATGGTCATGGCCAAACGCTCTACATCCTTTTTAACGTTGGTAGACATTACATCCAAATAGAATTTGGTTTGATCGTTTGGACGATATTCAAATGACGCCAGGCCGGTGGTACGACCGTCGGTACCACTCATATAGGCCTGACGACCGAGGCGTGGCATAAGTGCTTCGGAGATTTGAGTGATATTTAAACCCGGGTTTTTCGCTAATAAAAATGCCTGGTCGATGATGGTGCCATCAACCAATCCAGCGCCTGAGTTTACCGGTACCTTGCCGTTACCAAAGTTGGGGCTGGTTGCGGTTTGGTCCAGGCCGGCTAATAGCCAGTTGTTACTGCCAGATGGGTTACAGCCACCGGTTGTTGCCAGGGTTTGGCTCGCCCCTGGGGTGGTACCGCAAATTTTGTGTGAGGTGTTGAGGTTGCTGTAACCAATGGTTTCATAACCATTTGCCGCTAGTTTTTTGTCGACGTGAGAAAAGCCGAGCAACACACCAAATTCATCGTTACGCCAGCTGGTACTGGCAGAGATTTTTGGGCTGTGGGTGGATTGCAACTCAGTGTATACATCTTGGGCACTTAGGTTTGCACGGAATCCATCTTCTTTATAGTCAAATGGACGCGCCGCACGAATGTTTACAATGCCCGAAATACCACCTTCAAGCATGCTGGCAGTTGGGGTTTTCTGGATATCAAAACGGGTAAACAATTCGGTGGGGAAGAGGTTCAAATCCACTTCACGGTTTTGGTTTTGGGTATCAATGGTGCCCGAAGTTGCTACTGCGATTTGCGAGCCGTTGAGCAACACTTTGGTAAAGCTTGTACCTAAACCACGCACAGAAACGTTAACACCCTCACCAAAAGGGTCGCGGTTAATCTGCACGCCAGGCATGCGGTTAATGGCTTCTGCGATGTTTGAGTCGGCAAACTTACCTATATCTTCCGCGAATACCGATTCAACCAGCGCGGTAGATTCACGTTTAGCATTGGTGGCACTTTGTAAGCTGCCTTTATAGCCGGTGATTACGATTTCTTCGGTTTCCGGGGTTGATTCCGCCGCTTGGGTCATAGCTGCAATAACACTTAAGCTCAGCACGCTTAAGTGAAACATCCGGTTGTGTACTTTGCTTTTGTTCATTTGAAACTCCACTTTATTATTAATTATCAATTAATAAAAAACGGGTCTGGCTGAAGCTGTTTATGACAGGACAGCTTGTTGAGCTCACGACAAGTTTGCGGTTCGCAGGCCGAGAGCTAATGAAACCGTGCCTTTTCAGCATCCTTCCAGACTGATTTTTATTAGATTTTTGATCTTCGGTCGACTTGTATACTAGTGCGCTCGAGACGTGGCTAAAATATAGAAGGGAGAGCTGTGAAGCTTTAACTTTTGCTGGGTTTTCTTTTAATTTTTAAAAGTTAAAGGATTTTTGCATTTTTTTTACCAATGAAATTGGGTAAATATTGCCTTTCGTACGAGCCTAAGCTCACAGCATTCCTGGCAGTTTTCGTAGCAGTAGGGATTTGGGGGTATTAGATTGATGTCCCAAAGGTTTTGGGTCAGGTAAAAGCTTGTAGATGTTCAGGTAAGAAAGGTTGCAGATCAGGTAAAAAGGAGGGGTGAAATTTAAGCCTTTTCTGAAAGGCTGAAGTCTTTGAAAGTCTTGGGTGCGCAGTTGTAGGTCGCTTTAAAAAGCTTATTAAAGTAACTAACGTTGTTATAACCCACGGCGTAAGCAATCTCGGAAACGTTTGCTTCTTTACTCTCTGACAGCAGGCGAGCCGCCTCAGTGAGCCGCAACTTATTGAGATAGCCGCTAAAGGTCAGGCCTAGTTCTTCTTTTAGAATGTCGTTGATTTTCGCTCTGTTAATTCCCAGGCTATTAGTCACCATTTCAATACTTAAGTCAGGGTTGACGTATTCAGTGGCAATAAAAGTCAATACTGCAACTTTCTCCTTATCTTTTTGCGGTTCGATTGAAAGCTTTTTATAAGCGATGAGGGGTTGGTCTTGTCGCAACTTTTCTTTTAAGTCTTCAACCAAAACCGTGGTATATCTGCGAAATAACCACACGAAGCTTAATACCCAAATAAGGGCTACAAGCGCGCCTATCACGTAAAGGTGCCCGGTGTCTCGGCCTTGCAGTCTCACGTCCGCTATTTTCACATGAATCTTGGTGTTGGACGGGGTGTAGAGCGAATTTGTCCAGGCGAAGCCCATGACTTTATCCTGGTGATAACCGGTATCGCCCAATTGGAGGTGATATTGTCCTAGCCACCAGTCCGGGGTAAATATTTCATCGAAAGCGATGTTGACTGTGGCCCAATCGTTACTACAAACGAAGGCTTTGGAAGATACGCGACGCGTGACTGGGTTATTAAGATCAGTGACCTTATCGTCAAAACTGAATAGCGTGAAAATCAATACGTTTTTTGGATCACAAACAATCTTGAAAGAAATATTGCGGTATTTGCTGAGGTCGACCAGTCTGTAGGGTTGAACTGGATCGGTGAAATTGAACGAATAATGCACGTAAGGAAACTGCTGAGAGGGATCCAACATGAACTCGTATTCAACTGTTCCTACCTCGTCCTTCAGGCTAAGTTTTGTCAGCCCCCGTGGTTCTTTTGGTGCGGTTGAGGAGGTCCATATAAAGCTTTTGTCTCGCGCAGGAAATAGTGAGACATCCAGTCGCGATTTAACTAACCCGCCATAGATCAATGCGCCCGTAAACATTATCAAGGCTAAAATTAAGATGGATGCATTTCGATAAAACTTGAGCATCGAAGAGAAAACCTATGACAAGCAGACGCGCTGTACTTGATTAAATTGGAGTGATTGTTTTATTAATTTTAATAAGTCAGCCGTTTCTGTAAGGGTTGTCGCCACCTATATAGTTATAAGTCTACTAATGCGACATAAGCTGAAGGCGAGATTATAATACTATAATATGCGGATGTTGCTGATTGCAATCAATAAAAAATGTGTTTTGCGAGGCGGGGGGAAGGGGATAAATAAAGGAAGAATGCGTGGTTTGGGGCGTAAAAAAGGCGAACTCTTTGTCAGTTCGCCCTCTTCATAAAGGTAAGTCGGACCTAAAGCGCTAGTTTGCTTCCCGCATAAAGCATCATCATCGCCAATGCCGGGCGTAAATACTTTTCTGCAGCGCGGTGCGCTAAATGGCTACCTAAATAAATGCCGGGTAATGAACCAATCAATAAGTTCACCAGCAAGCTCCAATCAACGTTACCAAAACTCGCATGGCCAATACCGGCAACCAATGTGAGCGGCACGGCGTGTGCGATTTCAGTTCCTACCAAGCGCACCACAGGCAAGAGTGGGTAGAGCAGGAATAATGCAACCGTACCTAACGCACCGGCGCCAATTGACGTGAGCGTTACAATTACGCCCATGATTAAACCTACAATAACCGTTGCAATGTCTTGTTGTTTGCGGCTCATGCGGGTAATCCACACGTCGTTGCGGTGGCTGTAATCCATGATTTTTTGTTTGAACAAAATCGCCAGGGCAGTAAACAGCATTGCCCAGCCCAGGGACTTCTTAATCACCTTGTTAATGGTTGCAGTATCCAAACCACTGGAATGAAGTGCCCATAAGGTTAACAAAGCTGCCGGTACGCTTCCCAATGCCAGCATTAAGGTGATGTGCCAGTCGATATTACGTTTTTTGTTGTGTACATGAATGCCGCCAGATTTGGTGATGGCCGCATAAAGCAAATCTGTGCCTACCGCATTGGCAGGGCTGACACCAAAGTAGAGCAAAATCGGGGTCATCAAGGAGCCACCGCCCACACCGGTCAAACCAACCACGAAACCAACGAACAAACCTGCAAGCGCGTAGGGATACTGAAAATCCATAAAAATAAAGCCTAATTGTTTGGTTTTAATCATTATCTGCTGATTTTTCAGCAGGGCGCGCAGGTTAACAGCCTGGCATCGCCTTTCCAAAGGCCAAAAAGTTTGGGGGTTATGCTTTTGCGGTATATGAAGTCGCTGGCGAGCGGAGCGGATTTAATAATGGGAATAAATGAAAAGTTGTCTGGGGAATGAATTGAAATTTGCAGCCCCAAAAGCGACTGCTGCTATAGTTTGCCTTTCTACGGACCTATAAATTATTAAACAGGACAATAATGAAAGACCAAAAACTCCCCAATCAATCTGCTGGAACCTATCGCACCTTAAGAAACGGCCTCGCTTTGTTGGCTTTTTTGTTCCCCATTTTATTGGCGCTGGGCGCTTACGTGCGAGCAGGCTTACCGCTTGCAGGCTCCATTAGCGAGTACTACCACTACTTTGACCCGGTAAAACAAGAATACGGCCGCGGTCTTATGCGGGATCTTCTGGTCGGCCTTTTATGTGGGCAAGCTGCTTTATTGTTTGTTTATAAAGGTTTTACCCGATTGGAAGATTACGCGCTCAATATTGCTGGCATTGCGGCTACAGGGTTGGCACTTTTCCCCATGCGCTGGCCCGCACCTTCGGCCTTTGATCCGTTTTCCACACACGGTGTTTTTGCTGCGATTTTTTTCATCAGCATTGCCTATGTGTGCATTTGGCGTGCGAACGATACGCTTCATTTAATCGTCGATGAAAAAGTGCGCAAGAGCTACGCACGTATCTACAAATTACTGGGCATTCTCATGCTGGTTTTGCCCGCCCTGGTATGGGCATGGCTTTATTATTTGCCGTTGAAGAAATCTTTAATATTTTTTATTGAAATGGGTTCTGTTTATACCTTTGCGACTTATTGGGTACTCAAAAGTCGGGAAGCAAAAATGAGTGGGTTGGATGAGCAAGCTGCGACAGGGAATTTGTCTGTTCCAGATCATAGTATTAAGGATATGTTTAGGGAATTGCCTGTCCAGCATCGCGAATAATTTATGAAATATCGTGCGCTTTTACAATTGTGAAACAATTTTAAATGGCGGGCGCGTTATAGTAGTGGCTATTGTAATGCGCTTAGTCGCCCGACATTTCAGGACAAGTTTTTATGACAATAGAATCCACACAGGACCGTATCAAAATCCAAAAAGTAGAAGTGCTTTCTGATGACTGGTACATACTGCGCAAAACCACTTTTGAATTCAAACGCAATAACGGCAGCTGGCAAACCATGAGTCGAGAGACTTATGATCGCGGTAACGGCGCCACTATTTTGCTCTATAACCGAGCGAAAAAAACCGTGATACTGACCCGTCAATTTCGTTTTCCCGCGTTCGTTAATAATCATTCTGGAATGTTGATAGAAACTTGTGCGGGCTTGTTGGATAAAGACGACCCTGAAACCTGTATTCGCAAGGAGACGGAAGAGGAGACAGGTTTTAAAGTAAAGAATGTAACCAAAGTTTTTGAAGCTTTTATGAGCCCAGGTTCGGTTACCGAAAAATTATTTTTCTTTGTGGGCGAATATTTCGCGGAAGATAAAATCAGTAGCGGCGGTGGAAAATATGCAGAAGGAGAAGATATAGAGGCGCTGGAAATTCCGCTGGATGAGGCTATGCAAATGATTGTGCGCGGCGAGATTATGGATGGCAAAACGATTATGCTCTTGCAATACGCAAAGCTGAATCGGTTGATTGATTAAAAAATGTTGTTGTTAAATAAAAAGGGCGACCTGAATTTTAAATCAGGTCGCCCTTTTTAATTCGTATAGATTAAAGCGAAGTTTCACCCGCAGCGAGTTCTTTGGCTTCTGCTTTAATTTTGACTCCAGCGATATTGCTACCTACTTCAATCAATGCGCTGGAAACACCGTCGATTGATTTGATCTCTGCAGGACTAACCAGTTTTGCATCACCACTTACGCTGAAAGTTACGGGCACGCCGTTGTCGTGGGTGATATTGCCTGCGGCATCGCGCAATTGTGCACGTACAAACACAACATCTTTGACACCTGCTTGCGGAGCCATACCGTTTGCGTCAATGCTGAGTTTAACTTGAGTTGCTTTGCCTGCAGTCGTCACCTTGTGTTCGATTACCGCCTTTTCCCCGACGTAAGCAATCGCTTTTAATTCACCCGCTCTAAATTCTTTAACTTTGAAAGTAAAAGGTGGATGTTTCAAGTTAGTAGTGTTTTTATTGGCGTCAGGTTTTTGTTTGCCTAGTGATTCGCCATTTAAAAATAACTCTACCTGATCAGCGTTGCTGAATACACGCACATCCAGAGTTGATTTTTCATTCCATTCGCTTGCGATAAATACCATAGGGCCGCTGGCAAATTTGTTTGATTGCTCATCGATATCGCGTTGGCTTTGGTAGAAGTAATAAGAATATTTTGGCAGGCGCTCAATACTCATTACCCCAGAGGATTCCAGATCGGGCGAGTAGCCGCGGTTATAATCAAACATTACCCAGTACCCGTCTGAATAGGCAGGAGTGCTTGCAAGATTATCGTTGTGCGCCTCTTGAATGTTTGCAGCTTGTTGCAATAAACGTTTTTCGCCATCACCCAATAATTGGCGGCTGGAACGATCTGCTTGCAGTAAATTTGCCCACGCCGTTTGGTTCAAGCCAGCATTCATTGCATAGTATTCCCAATCGCCATACTCACTTACGTTGTAAGGTTTGGTTGGCGTTTTGTAGTGTTCCAAACGGTGTTGACGCGCTTGCAAATAAATATCGTAACCATATTCTTGCCAACCCGCTGAATAAACATTTTTACCTGGATACTCCTCATGAATAATTTTGGTGAGTGAATCAATAAAGGGTTCGGTCATCCAAGATTCGTTTAATGAACATTCCCACGCAAGTACAGAAGCATGGTTGCGGTCGCGGCGAATTAAATCGCGGCAAGTTTGTTGAACTTGTGCCTGGAATGCAGCGTCTTCAGAAAAATATTGCCAACCTAATACAGAATCCAACAACACCAAACCTAATTCGTCCGCCGCTGCCATAAAGGCTGGCGAATGTGGGTAGTGCGACAGGCGCACATAATCAAAACCGGCAGATTTAATTAACACTGCGTCGCGGTAATCCGCTGCATCGGAGGTTGCGTAGCCAACGTAAGGATATTCCTGATGGCGATTCACGCCGCGCAAGAAAGTTTTTTTACCGTTAATCAATAATTGATGATCTGTGGTGAAGGTAAATTCGCGAATACCAATGCGAGTTTCCTTTTTCTCCACCAGATTTTTTCCATCAAATACTTGAGTGACCAAATTATAAAGGTTGGGGCTTTGTGGCGACCAAAGCTTAGGTGTGGTTACCGATAATTGATGTTCCAGATTCGCATCGGTTTTGGTGGCAATTTTTAAGGGTTCATTTTTAACTTCTGTGACTAATTTGTCACCATCAAATAGTTGCTGGCTAATGTAGACAGTTTTCTCCGCCGCACTGCTGTTAACGACATTGGTTTTTACATTAATGCTGGCTTTTCCTTCGGTGACTTCCGGATAAGTTACAAAAATTCCGCCACCGGCTACTTTGTCTGCAGCGACAGCATCGCTGATATACACATCATTTTTAACAATCAAATGCACATTGCGATACAAGCCGCCGTAAGTATTAAAGTCCAAATCTTTTAAGGGTTTTGGGCCTGTTATCGGATTATCGCGGTTATCCAAATGCACAACCAATTCGTTGGGTGTATCAAACTTTAATTCAGTGGTTAGATCTACAGTAAGCGGTAAATAACCACCAAGGTGACTGGCGATTTTTTTGCCGTTTAAAAATACTTCGGCGGCATTCATGGCGGCATCGAAGCGAATAAAAACAGGTTTGTTTTTCCAGCTTGCATCGGCGGTGATGGTTTTCTTATACCAGGCGTCGCCTTGCCATTGATTAGTCACTACTAAGGATTCAACCTCAGTTGTATGGGGTAGTTGAACTTTTTCCCAACCCGTCAAAGCGCTACCGCTTGCGAGGTCGGCTGCAGTATCAGATTTTGCGAATTGCCAATCGCTGTTAAAAAGCGTTTCACTTGCAAGTGGTGGAGCTTTTTCTTCGTGGCTGCAGGCGCTGATTAAACTGGCAAGCGCTATGACCAAGCCGATTTTTAAAAATTGTGGTGATGGTGTTTTCATAATTATTTCTCACGGGTAGAAATTTATTTGTACTGTGTTTTTAAACTTAAGCGGGAGTCGTCATCCTCGCGTAGCGGGGATCAGCTTTTGCCTTTTAATTTGGTTTATTTAATTCTTCGCTTCCCTAAAAAAATTAAACGCAGGCAAGGTAGTGTTGCGTCTGCCAGCATCAAAAAACGCGCCGTTTTCCCAATGCGAGCCTTGGCCCCATTGGGTTTTGCATTTAGTAGAAATCCACGCCGGTTCCCAATAAATTAAACCTATACCGCCACCGGCTTTAATACTTTTACTGAGTGCGAGCAAATAATCCAGTTGGCCATTAGGTGTTGCCGGGTAGTCTGGCAATACGGCATCTTTCCACATGACGTTGTCGGCTTTATCAAAGTTTTGCATGGTCCAGGGGTAGCCTGTTTCAACGACCATTACTGGTTTGCCTTGTTTTTGAGTTAATTCGCGAATGGCATCGCCAACACCGGGATTGCCTTCAGTCGCAGTAACTTTAAATTTAGACCATTGTGGATAGTAGGAAAGGCCGATTACATCAAAATCAGTAATGCCGTGTTTTGTTGCTTCCGGAAACCACCACAAACCATTTTCCGGTTGGGCGATGTGTAACACTATGGCAATTTTCTTTTGATTTTTTTGGCTGAAATCGCGTACTGCTTTTATGCCGCTATTAAGCAGAGCCGCATTGCGCTCCCAATTTAAATGTTCGCCCGTGGTTTTATCTTTGGGTTGCATGATTTCAACATTGGTTTCGTTGCCCACTTGCACCATGTTAGGCGTTAAACCTTGGGCCTCCAATTTTTGCAAAGTGTCTTGCGTGTAATCGTAAAGCGCTTTGGCGAGTTCCGGTGTGGTGGCAATATCTTTCCATGCATCGGGAATTTCCTGGCGCTGTGGGTCGGTCCAGGTATCGGAATAATGGAAGTCGAGTAACACGCGCATATTGAAGGCTTTAGCGCGTTTAATGGTTTTGGCTACATCGTCAAGATTAGAGTATTTCGTCCAGGTCGCGTTGTGCCACAAGCGCACACGAACAATATCGGTACCGTAGCTGGCGAAAATTTCAAAAGGATCTTTTTGTTTTCCTCGATCAGAATAAGTGCCGCCGCAATCTTCCATTTCGTTCACGTAAGATAAATCTGCACCGGTAAAAAATGGTGCTGGCTTTGTTATTTCTTGCGCAAAACAAATGACAGAGAACGCACTCGTCATAGTAATTAAAAGAGGGCAGAGATATTTTTTCATGGAGATTCCTGCATAATATTTTTTTAAATAGATTTCGAGTCCTTTAAAAAACTGCGGCTACCTGAGTAGCCGCACAAGGGATCAATCACTTCATGCAGTACAACAATTACAACTTCCAGGTAAAGTCTAACAAGTAGCTACGACCGTAATCGTCAAAACGTTTCAGGTTTGCTGGTTGATTATTTTGCGATAAACGCATTGGCTCATTGGTTAAGTTGTACGCCTGGAAGCGCACGTTCCAATGCTCGTTAATATCGTAAGCAAGGCTTAAGCCCAAGCTTAATTCCGAGTCCATTGTCGTTAAGTCATAGCTATCCCATGTGAACGCACTGGTATAAGCGGAGTGATATTTCCAACCAATACGTGCATCCACACCGTAGTTGCTGTACCACAAATCAAGAGTTGCCGTGTCGCGTGCTAAACCAGCCATCGGCAGCGGATTATCGCTAGGCGCAAATTCGTGAATGTTAGATTCAGCAAATGCATAGTTGGAGTAAATACCAAAGCCTTCAACAGGTAAGAAAGTAAATGGCATTTGGAAAGTTAATTCTGCACCGCGAACATAGCCACCTTTGCCATTTACCGGGCCGTAGATATCAAAAGTACCTTGCTGACCGGTGAAGCTTCCAACAGTCGCGTTGCCAATGTAGTTTTCAATATCTTTGTAGTAAACGCTGAGTGCAGCCAAAGATTCAGGTGCGAAATACCATTCGTAAGAAACGTCAACTTGATCTGACGTAAATGGTTTTAACAATGGGTTGCCTGCACCACCCGAACTGCCGGTGTTGATTGCGCTGATGTATTGACCCGCACGCATTTCATCAAGTGGCGGACGAGATATTGCGCGCGAAACACCAAAACGCAATTTTTGTTGATCATCCAGGCTGAGGTTCAAGCCAGCGCTTGGCAATGCTTTGGAGAAATCGTTATCAACATGCGCACCATTTAACGCGTAACTTTCGGTGCTGATTTTTACCTGGCGTACACCAACATTAGCGTCGTATTCGAAGCCTGCGAGTTCGCCTTCAAAATCCAGCTTCACGTATCCCGCATTGTTTTTCTCTTCAACTTTCCAGTAACGGCCTTCGTTGACAGCGGCAGCACCGTAATTAACGCCGCCGTAAATAAGTTGTGCTGTTTCTTTGTAAGAGGGCGCGTTTAAAAATGGAATTGTGTCAAATGCATCCAGGGTGTATGAGCTTAAGAAGCCCGCCGGGAATTTTACAGCGGTGCCGTTATCGGCAGCATCAGTTCTGGTCATTGCAAAGTCAGTCCAGATCACTTCTTTCTCTCGGTCAGCTGTGCGCACGCCAAACGTGAGGCTGCGCAAATCACCTGCGTCTAAATCGCGCTTGAAATCAAACTGCGCACTTAACAAATCATCTTCCAGGTCTGAACCTTCGTTCACGTTGGAAATCCAGTTGTATGAGGCTTTTTCTGGCGTTAAAAGCGCTGAGCCAGCTGGTGCTGAAATTGAAGGCGTGCCACGTAAATCGTAGCTCCAGGTTTCAGCATATTGGTCGAGGTAAATTGCGTTCCAATAGTTTTCGCGTTTTGCGGTTGATGAAGAAATATCTGCATCAATTTTCCAGTTGTCGATACCGGTGTAACTGAATTTCAAGCCTTGGGTAATACCGCTATTTTCTTGTGAGTAACCTGCAAGTACGTGACGAATTTGTCCTTCCCAACCGTTAATGGTTGCTGCAACAGCTTGCTTGTTAACAAGCACAACATTGCTTAGTAAGTTATCGGGGCGACCATCTTTATTGGTGTCTTCAATGCCCCAACCGCCCCACGGGCCTGGGTTGAGTCCAATGTCTTGACCCCAGGTTTGGTTTTGCTCTTCACTCATTGCAAAACTGGTGTAAAGGAAATCGTATTTAACATTGAGTGTATCGCTAGGCGCCCACTCCATTACCGCCATTACGCCTTCGCGATCTTGCTCGAGTTTTTTAACTTCAGCGGCAACGCCCCAAGGGGTGCTACCAATTGCGCCCTTGCCATCCAGATTCCAATCGCCGCTGCTAAAACCCCAGCCTTGCAATGAACCGTAGGCATTTTTTTGTTTTTGCTTGGATGCGCCAATCGCTACTGCAAACTCGTCGCTGAACTTGTGAACCAACGCCGCACTGAAACGGTTGCCGAGTGGATCGTAATCAGGAATATCTTTGCCCGCTTCGTTTTGTTGTACGCCTGCGCGAATGGTTGCTTCAGGGCCGTTGTACGAAAGTGGGGAAATCGTTTTTAAATTGATTGAGCCTGCGATACCACCTTCAATCAAATCTGCAGATTGGGTTTTATAAACTTCAGCAGCGGATACCAATTCAGAAGGATACTGCTCATAGCGAATGGCACGACCTGGCTCCGGGCTTGCAACTTCGCGGCCGTTTACTGTGCCGAATACCATGCGTGGGCCAAGGCCGCGAATGGCTGCCTGGCTTTCGTTACCACGGTCACGTGAACCGTTTACGCCAGGGAGGCGAACTAAGGCTTCTGCGATAGTTACTGCAGGTGTTGCGTTGATGTCATCCATCGACAAGGCTTCCATCACCTTGTCGCTGCTTTGTTTCACTTCGATTGCTTTTTCCAGGGCGGCACGCATACCGGTAATAACGATTTCTTCCGCCTCTGGCGTTGCGGCCGGTGTAGTTTGGGCGCTTGCTACACCGCTAATGCTTAATGCAAACAGCAAGCTTGCTTTAGATATGTATGTTGTTGGGAGTTTATAGTTCATGTTGGTGTAATTCCTCTCTGGTCTAAATACGTTGTTTTTATTTGTAAATATGCATATATATCATATTTATATTCTTATATTTGCAACAATGTAATCTTTTGTCAAGAGTTAGCCTCAGGTTATCTACGCAATAATCCGTTGATAAATATGGTCTTTTGGACTTTATGGCGTCTTAATTTTGATTGCCATTTATCTTGATTATTACTTTAACAAAGGCGCTCTAAGACGAACTAATGTCTTTTAATTCAACGGTTTATAAATCCGGAATTGCGAGTTCCCGAAGCTGTATTCAATTGGATGAACAGTGTGGCGTTGTGTGTTTAATGACCAAATTTCTTTGCAATCGAATTCATTGAATTGCAGGTTTAGTTGAGGTGGTTCAAGCGGTAAGGTGAGCGCATAAAAATAGCTGGAGCCTTAGTATGAAAAATCTTTTTTGGATACTTGCGCTATCTCTTCTCAATATTTTTGCCGTAGCAGCTGAGGCAAGCGCGGTTAGAAATTCTGGCGCTCATTGGGTGAGTCAAAATAGTCTGGTTTTCTTCAAGCAACCGACGGCTGTGCGATTTGAGCTGGAACTGGGTCTTGCGGATAAATCTAAAAAGCCAATCCGTTTAAATCCGAACGGCACATTTAAAGGTGACCAATTTCCGCATCTCAAAGACTTATCTGTAGCAACTATTAATCTATCTGCAGATGTTATGAAAGATCTGCTTAAAAACGAGTTAGTGTTAAATCAGTACAGCGACCAGGGTCTATTGTTGGCGGCCTCTGAAGTTCAAACAGCGGGCATCATCGACGAGCTCTATACCGCAGGTACAAATGATGCTGATGAGATTACTGATTTTGGCGCAAGTGTTTTAGCCGATGCAGTGCAATTTAAAGTTTGGGCACCCACTGCAAAAAAAGTGAAGGTTTTATTATTCGACGCAAATAAAAAGCCGCTTACGCCTGCTGTGCTTGCGATGCAAGAAGATCGCTCCACTGGAACCTGGGTCGCTAAAGGCGGTAAAGACTTGGCGTTTGCTTATTACCAATTTGAAGTGACCGTTTATCACCCTGCGAGCAAAAAAATGGAAGTGTTGGTGGTAAGTGATCCTTATTCACATAGTTTGTCTGCCGATGGTTTTTATTCGCAAGTAATCGATTTAAACGATGCCAAAACCCAACCTGAAGCTTGGTCGAGCCAAGCGCGTCCGCGTGTGGATGCACCTGAAGATAATATTTTGTACGAAGTCCACATCCGCGATTTTAGCGCAAGTGATAAGAGTATTAAGAATCCAGATGTTCGCGGAAAGTATGCGGCTTTTTTGGAAAAAGATAGCGATGGAATAAAGCATTTAACCGAGCTGCGTGCCGCGGGTTTAAATGTAATCCATTTAATGCCGGCCTTTGATTTCGGCACAGTAAATTCAGATCCGGAAAAAACGATTTCATTGGATGATAAGTTGGAAAAAGTTTGCCGCATAAATCCAAAAAATCCTGCTTGTACAAAAAATTTTAATCCTGAACAAAGATTGCGAGATTTATTAACGGGTTTGAATCCACGTACTGGTGATGCCCAAGCCATTATCGAATCCCTGCGTACGCAAGATAATTACAATTGGGGTTACGATCCATTTCATTACACTGTTCCGCAATCGTCTTACGCAATTAACCCAGAGGGTGCTGCGCGTGTTGTTGAGTTTCGCGCGATGGTAAGGCAGCTGCATGATATGGGTTTTAAAGTCATTATGGATGTGGTGTACAACCACACCTATGCTGCTGGCCTGCATGAGAAATCTGTGCTCGATAAAATTGTGCCCAATTATTACCATCGTTTAAATCCCGTCACCGGTGCTATTGAGCAATCGACTTGTTGTGACAATACTGCAACAGAACATGTGATGATGGCAAAGCTAATGACGGATTCTTTAGCGGTGTGGGCACGTGATTATCGTATTGACGGTTTCCGTTTTGATTTAATGGGGCATCAACCGAAAAATCTTATGTTAAAAGTGCGCGATGCCGTGCGTAAGATTGACCCTAATACTTATTTCTACGGTGAGGGCTGGAATTTTGGTGAGGTCGCCAATAACAAACGCTTTGTGCAATCCACGCAAATGGAATTGGGCGGAACTGAAATTGGAACCTATACCGATAGACTGCGCGACGCTGTGCGCGGTGGTTCAAGTATGGATAGCGGAAAAAATTTGCGCGTTAACCAAGGCATCGGCAATGGTTTGTTTGTCGTTCCCAATGACATGCAAGCTGCAGATAACAACAAAACCAAATATTTAAATTACATTGACCAAATTCAAGTTGGCCTTGCGGGTAACCTGGCGCAATTTCCGTTAAAGGATACGAGCGGTAAAGAGGTAGTGGGTAGCGGTGTGGATTACAACGGCAGTCCCGCCGGTTACGCAAAAGATCCCGCTGATACGATTAATTACGTATCCAAACACGATAATCAAACCCTGTGGGACAACAACCAATACCGCATAGCTTACAGTGTTTCGAGTGCTGATCGTGTGCGTATGCAAGCGCTGTCGTTAGCTTATCCGTTGCTAGCACAAGGTATTCCTTTCTTACACATGGGTTGTGAATTTTTGCGTTCGAAATCTTTCTTGCGCGATAGTTACGATTACGGTGATTGGTTTAATGCGGTAGATTTTTCCAAACAATCCAATAATTACGATGTCGGCTTGCCACCAGAAGTAAAAGATAAAGATAACTGGCCGATTATTTCCGATGTTTTGCAAAAATCGGAAGGCCGAGATCATGTAACTTCTGCGCATATATCCCTAAGCAATGCCATGTTTTTGGATTTTATTAAAATCCGTAGCAGTTCACCGTTGTTTAGATTGCGCACGGCGGATGAGATTATCAAACGCGTGAGTTTCCCTAATGCGGGAGCAAATCATCAAGCAGGTTTGGTGGTGATGAAAATTGATAATAGTGATTTGGTGATTGATCCTAACATAAAAGAAATTATGGTGGTCTTTAATAACGGCACGACCCCGCAAACTTTTGCTTATGCTGGTGCTAAGCAATTTAAGTTGCATCCTGTGCAGGCTAAAGGTGCGGATGTATTAGTAAAAACCAGTCGCGCTAATTCAAAAGGGTTCGTCGTTCCTAAATTTACGGTGGCGGTATTTGTAAAGTAGTTTGTTAGTGTTTTAACTCTAACTGCAGTTGGTTCTTCACACTTTATTTCGCCTGCTGGCGAGTTACTTTTCTTTCGGCAATTGCTCCTGCATTGCTCTAACTCCTGCATCCATGCAGTCGTGCTTCGCTGAAAAAGTAACCACAAAATTGCAGGAGCAATTTTGCACAGCGAAGCTGCCCGCAGGGTGAATGCCAAGGATGGCATTCATGAAAAGAAAGTCGACCCGGTTCGTCCCTGTTTCCTGCGCGCTTCAGAAAATAGCCGTCGTTCCGACGCGACATCCATGTCGCGTAGTCACTCAAACGCACTTCCTGTGCGCTTGCCAGCTATTTTCTTCCAGTGCTCGGGGGGCTCGCATGGGATAAGAGCAAAAGCACGGCAACAGCGGCGAGCGATGATAATTTCTTGATCCTCAACCAAAAATAAGTAAAGTTATGACCTCGACTTTCTGACTGGTCATATCACCATGAAATACATTGCAAGTTTTTTACTCGCCTTAATCTCCATCACCAGCATTTCGGTTCATGCCGATAGCCAATTCAAACTACTCGTGCTCGCCATTCCCAACAAATATCACTACGAATATATTCCCGTTGCGCGGGAGAGTTTGGAAAAGCTTTCCAAGTTACATGCTTTTGAATTTACCTGGACCAACCAGCCGCAAGTATTTGAAGGTGATTTAAGTCAATACACCGCAGTTATGTTTTTGAATACGCCGGGCGATGAGCTGAATGAAAACCAACGCAAAAAATTTGAAGAATATATGCGCAATGGTGGCAATGCTGTGGTTGTCCATCGCGCCATTATTACTACCGCAGGTTCCTGGCCTTGGTATGAGCAATTAGTGGGGCGCTCGTTCAAAATTCATCCTATGTTGCAAACCGCTGTAGTAAATACAGTCGACAAAAAATTCCCCGCAAGTTTTGGTATTCCAGAACGTTGGATTTGGAGTGATGAATGGTACGAGTTTACTAATCCACACAACGTAAAAATCAATCCGATTTTAAATGTTGATGAATCCAGTTATGACCCCACCAAAATCTGGCCGGGACAGGTGGCAACTGGAATGGGTAAAAATCATCCAGTGAGTTGGTATCATCAGCATGAGCGTGGGCGGGTTTTTGTGTCAGCACTTGGCCACAATGTTGAAATGTATAAGGACCCGCAATATTTAAATCATTTGCTCGGTGGCATTTATTGGGCGGCCACTGGCAAGGGTGCCCAGCCTTAAGATTGATCTTAAAAATTACGACAGCCTGCGCGGGGCGCGCTAAACTAGAGCTATCTTTTATGAGGTAGCTTTTATGTTTGATCTTGTTGGCGTGCCCGAAGCCCTGCGTCTCTCAGCCAGCCGTTACTGGGAGCAATTTGAACAAAACCGTATCAAGCAAGAATTACCAGCACTTGATAGTGTGTTGGCTAATCGTATTTCCCTCGCTGAATTTAATACACAATTGACTCGCGCTTTTGCAGCCAGTGAGTTTATTGGAAAAACCTGTGCAATCCATCCTTCGTTTTTAATTGAATTGGTGGAGTCTGGCATTCTGTTTGAGCCTTTGGGTGATGAAGCCTTATTGCCGTTTGAAGCTGCTATAGATGCATGCACTAACGACGCAGATTTAGATAAAACCCTGCGCCAGTTCCGTAACAAAGCCATGATTCGCATTATCTGGCGCGATTTAAATCGCTGCGCCAATATGCAAACTATTACCGGCGAATTATCGCGCTTTGCAGATGCTGCGATTCAATTCACCGCCAATTACCACTATCGCCAATTAGAAAAAATGTATGGAATGCCGATTGGTCGCGAGTCTGGCGTTGCGCAACCTTTATTGGTTCTTGGTATGGGTAAGTTGGGCGCGCGCGAATTAAATGTGTCTTCTGATATAGATTTGATTTTTACTTATCCCGAATCGGGTAACACTAATCACGAATCCCGTGTGTTGAGCAATCAGGAATTTTTTACCAAGCTCGGCCAAAAATTAATTAATAGTTTGGATAAAGTCACTGCTGATGGTTTTGTGTTTCGTGTGGATATGCGTTTGCGTCCCCACGGACAAAGTGGAGCGCTGGTATTAAATTTTGCAGGCATGGAAGATTACTACCAAACCCAGGGGCGCGATTGGGAACGCTATGCCATGATTAAAGCGCGCACTGTGGCTGCCGCGCAGGGCACACTTAAAGATGATGATTATGTAAAACGCGAACGCAAATATTTGCGCACTATGCTCCGTCCATTCACCTATCGCCAATATATTGATTTCAGTGCGATTGAATCCCTGCGTGAAATGAAAGGTTTAATTGCTCGCCAAGTTCAACGTAAGGGCATGAATCTGGATGTGAAGCTCGGTGAAGGTGGAATTCGCGAAGTTGAATTTGTTGTGCAGGTTTTCCAATTAATTCGCGGTGGGCGCGACGCGCATTTGCGTAAGCGTCAGGTTATGGTTTTATTACCGATTCTTGAGCAAGAAAATTATTTACCCAAAGGCGCTGGTGCTGCGTTAAGTGAGGCTTACGAATTTTTGCGTAACACCGAGCATGCTATTCAAGGTTACCAAGACCGACAAACACAAGCGCTACCCACAGATGAGCTAGGTCAATTGCGTTTGGCCTGGGCTATGGGCTTTGAAAATTGGGACGCGTTTATTGCGGTGCTCAATAATTATCGTCAGCGTGTTAACCATGAATTTAAAGCGGTAATTGCTGACCCCGAAAATAAAGAAGAAGTAAACTCAACGGCGCTCGATATTTGGCAGGGTATGTGGGATGCGAGCGTTCAATCAGGTGCAATTAGTGTAGAGGATGCACGTGCACTTTTGCATGGCGAGCAACTCGATAACCCGGAAGATTTAATAAAGTTGTTGCACGATTTGCGCGAAAATCGTTCGGTTGTAAATATGCAGGCGAGCAGCCGCAGTCGCCTGGATGATTTTGTTCCGCGTTTGTTATTAATGATTAGCGAACACGCGGAGCAGGGCGAGTTAATGGTTTCGTTTGTAGAAACATTTAAACGCATTGTGCCGCTGGTGGAATCTATAGTGCGCCGCAGTGCTTATTTAGTGTTGCTGATTGAAAACCCTATCGCTTTGCATCAGTTGGTAAAACTCTGTGCGGCGAGCCCGATGATTTCCGAGCAAATCGCGAAATATCCCGCGCTGCTAGATGAACTCCTTACTCCGGTAAATCTTTATTTCACTGCCGATGATGATCACCAGAAAATTAAATCTGATTTGCAGGATGAGCTTCGTCGCGAGGTGTTGCGCCTGGAGTGGGAAGATCTTGAAGGCCACATGGAAGTATTGCGTTACTTCCGCTCCGCTCACAGTTTGCGTGTTGCGGCAGGCGAGGTGAGTGAAACCCTGCCATTGATGAAAGTGAGCGACTATCTCACCTTTATTGCAGAAGCGATTTTGGAGCATGTATTGCGGCTGGCCTGGGAGCATATGGTTGCAAAGCACGGCCGGCCATTGCGTGCTGATGGCACAGCGGAATTGGAACCGAATTTTGTCATAGTCGGTTACGGTAAGTTGGGTGGTATTGAGCTGGGGCACGGTTCTGATTTGGACTTGGTGTTTATCCATAATGCTGATACTACGCTTTCCACCGAGGGGTTGGCTGAAGGCAAGGGCATCATCGATAACCTGACTTTTTATGCGCGTTTAGGGCAACGCATTATCTTTATACTTAATACCCAAACGGCCTCTGGCAAGCTTTACGAAGTGGATATGCGCCTGCGTCCATCGGGTAACTCCGGTATGTTGGTATCAACTTTGGCTGCGTTCGAGCGCTACCAACACAAAGAGGCCTGGACGTGGGAGCATCAAGCACTGGTGCGTGCTCGGGTAGTGGCGGGTTCGGCAGAGCTGGCAACTCAGTTTGATCAGGTGCGTTTGGCAATTTTGCACCAACAAAGGGATTTGCCCAAGTTGCGGCAGGAAGTTCGGGACATGCGCCTGAAAATGCGCGATCAACTGGGCAGTGAAAAGGGGAAGCGTTCCAATATATTTAATTTGAAACAGGATGCCGGTGGTATCGTGGATATTGAATTTATGGTTCAATACGCGGCCTTGGCTTGGGCATATCAGGCGCCCAAGATCGTCCAATACACGGATAACATTCGCATACTTGGATCTTTGGAAGAAGCAGGCCTATTGGATGCCACTTCCGTCGCCCAGCTGATCGCCGCTTACAAAGCCTACCGATCCATCGGGCACCGCCTTGCACTGCAACAACAAGAAGCGGTTTTGGCCGGTGAAAATCTCTTTGATACCGAGCGGGAACAAGTCAGTCATATCTGGCAACAGCTCATTGAAGCTGAATGATGTCTCGCATTAAAAATTTCGACCTGTGGCGAGTTTATTTGCGGCAGTCTATTGATAACAGAATTTGATTTAGGAGTTGGCTATGTCTTTTGCCGATCGTGATGGCGTAATTTGGTTAGATGGTGAGTTAATTCCGTGGCGCGATGCCAAAGTCCACGTATTAACCCACACCCTGCATTACGGCATGGGCGTATTTGAAGGCGTGCGTGCATACAACAGCTCAACTCTGGGTACCAGTATTTTTCGTTTGCAAGAGCATACTGATCGTTTGTTCCGCTCTGCGCACATCATGCGCATGAAACTTCCTTTCGACAAAGAAACAATCAACCAGGCGCAAAAACAAGTCGTGCGTGAAAACGGTTTGACTGAAGCTTATTTGCGCCCAATGGCGTTTTACGGTTCAGAAGGTATGGGTTTGCGTGCGGATAACTTGAAAGCACACGTGATGGTTGCGGCCTGGAACTGGCCTTCATACATGTCGCCCGAAGCGCGCGATATCGGTATTAAAGTTCGCACCTCAAGCTACACTCGCCACCACGTCAATATTTCTATGTGCAAAGCGAAAGCGAACGGTCACTACATCAACTCCTTGCTTGCACTGCAAGAAGCGTTGGATTGTGGCTGTGAAGAAGCTTTGTTGTTGGACAACGAAGGTTACGTTGCTGAAGGCAGCGGCGAAAACTTCTTCCTGGTGCGCGATGGCATTATTTACACACCAGAATTGACCTCATGCCTTGACGGCATTACCCGTAACACTATTTTCCAATTGGCTGCCGATTGCGGTTACACCATTAAAGAAAAGCGTTTAACGCGCGACGAAGTTTATGTTGCCGACGAAGCATTTTTCACCGGTACCGCTGCCGAAGTTTTACCTATCCGTGAATTGGATGGTCGTAAGATTGGTGAAGGTCGCCGTGGCCCAATTACCACGCGCTTGCAGGATTTATATTTCAAAGCCGTGCGCGGCGAACTTGCTGACCACACGAACTGGTTGGCGCCGGTCGCCAAGTAATCCGTTACAACAAGGGAGCTTCGGCTCCTTTTGTTTTTGGGCTGATTAATTGTTTTTGGCAAGACTAATGAATCACTACGCATTCTTGCGGGTTAATTTCCGCATTGCATTTCCATGTTGAAACAGCGAGGGCAGGGTTATTCATTTGGAAAAGGGTCTATGAATTCCACAAAGTTTTCTTTAGCCAGTATTCCGGTTTTATGGGTTTCCGCCGCGGTATTTTTATTTGGTGCCCTGGCGTTAATTCTGTCCAGTGGTTACACCTACGGTCCCGTACTTTTATTGTTGCCTGCGTTAGTTTATTTGTGTGTGCGGCCTTACCCCCTGTTAAGTTTGCACGACAAAATGATTATGGCCTCGTTGTTTATTTATTTTGCGGTAGGTTGTGCCACTAATGCAGTGCATCGTTTGCCATCGAATGCTTACGATAACTTTTCGCGTTTTTTGCTTGCTATTCCTGTGTTGTTATTGCTGCTTCGTTTCCCTGTTAAACCTGTGTTTTTCTGGAGTGGGATTGCGCTGGGCTCAGTAGGTGCAGCTGTTATTGCGATTCAGGAATTTTATATAAAGGGTGAAATGCGTGTAGGCGGGCATAACAATCCTATTCAGTTTGGTGATATCTCTATGCTCTTTGCCTGTCTGTTAATGGCGGGACTTGTGTGGTCAAAGCAGCACTCGAGATGGATGTTTGCTTTATGTGTGCTGGGTGTTATCGGTGGCATTTTTGCTTCCTTATTATCGGGTGCGCGCGGTGGCTGGTTAGCCTTGCCGGTGGTAGCCATATTTTTATTTGTAAGTAACGGCCTTTATAAAAATAAAAAGCAATCGCTGGTATTGATTGGGATTTTTATTGGTTTGGCAGTGCTGTTTTATTTCTATCAACAAAAAGTTTTTTTGCAGTTGCGGATTCAGGAAGGTCTGTCTGATTTGCAGCAATTCACGGAAGCACAAAACGCCAATACGTCTTTAGGTATACGTTTCACCTTGTGGCATAGCGGTTTAAATTTGGTAGCACAACACCCGTTGCTGGGCTGGGGCAGCATAGCAAATTATGTGAATATTACCGGTGATTCGTCTGTAGTCTTTCAGCGTTTCAATCATTTCCACAATGAAATCTTGGATGCAATGGCGAAGCGTGGGTTATTAGGCGGTATAGCGCTTTTGGTAATCTATGGCGTGCCCGCGTTATTGTTTTATCGCCAACTTAAGCAGGCTTCGATAGTAGTTAAATCTTTTGCTCAGGCTGGGTTAATCCTGGTGCTGGCAAGCTTCGTATTTGGCTTGACCCAATCGTTTTTCTGTCACGCCAGCGGAGTTATGGTCTACGCCTTTATGCTGGTAATCTTATGGGCGCAAAGTCGTGCGGCGTTAGCACGAGCTGAATAAAAGCTACAGGCAACAAAATATTACAGAAAGTTTTAGTGCAGGGGTGGATTATGCACAGCCTGCCCCCAATTAGAATTGAAGCTAGATGCCAGAGGTGGCAATGCCCAGTATTTCGGCCGTATTGATTGTAAAAAACGAAGCAAACAAATTGCCGGAATGCCTGCAGTCATTAAGCTGGGTAAATGAAATTATTGTGCTGGATTCCGGTAGCAGCGATAACACTTTAGAGATTGCACAAGGATTTTCTGCAAAAGTATTTACCAATACCGATTGGCAGGGTTTTGGAGTGCAGCGTGAGCGCGCTGCAAATTACGCGACCAGCGATTGGATATTTATGATTGATGCCGACGAGCGTGTAACGCCGGAGTTAGAATCCGCGATTAAAGCGGCGATCAGTCAAGGCGATGCCGTATGGCAAATTAATCGCCTCGCGTGGTGTTTTGGACGATTTATAAAACATTCGGGCATGCATCCCGATTGGATTCCACGTTTGTATCCGCGCAATAAAGCAAAGTTTGATGAAACCCGTGTGCACGAGCGATTGGTAAACCATTTGAATTTACCAGTGCGCCGTTTAGATGGGGTTTTACTACATTATTTATTTGATAGTGTTCGCCATCAGCAACAAAAAGCTGCGCACTACGCAGAAGAATGGGCACTGCAACGCGCGGCTGCGGGAAAAAAAACATTTCTTACGTCGGCTGTCTTACATGCTTTAGCGTGCTTTTTGCGTATGTATGTTTTTCGTTTGGGATTTTTGGATGGCAAGCAAGGTTTTTTGTTGGCGCTGTTACTTTCACAATCTACGTTTAGTAAATATGCTGAATTGTGGCAATTAACTAACAACCGAAATGTAAAACGCTAATTGCGGAGAAGTTCAAGGTAACTTATGTCACAAACAACAAGTTCTTCAGGGACATCTGCGCTAAATATTTATTTGCGACTATTGACCTATCTTAAACCCTATAAGCTCACATTTGCGTTAGGCATTATTGGTTTTGTTGCTTACGCGGCTTCCAACTACGCGTTTCTTGAGGTGTTAAAAAACCTGCTTACCGTATTGGAAAAAAACGATCCTGTTGATCGTTATTTAATTCCATTAGCAATTATAGCGACGACCATAGTGCGCAGTGTGGGTGCATTTATGGGGAGTTATTACCTCGGTAAGGTTGCCAATGGCATTGTCCACGCCATGCGTGTGCAAGTTTTTAACCACATGACGACGCTCCCCACGAAAATTTTCGATCAGCGAAATTCGGGTCATTTAATTTCAGTTATTACTTACAACATCAACGGCGTTGCGTCTGCTGCAACCGACGCAATGAAAATTTCGTTGCGTGAAGGTGCGACTGTTATAGGCATGTTGATTTATTTATTTTACAAAGACTGGCAACTTACCTTGGTGTTTATGGTGGTCGCTCCATTAATTGGTTGGTTGGTAAGTTCTGTGGGAAAACGTTTGCGACGCTTAAGTAATAAAGTGCAAACAAGCGTAGGGGATATCACGCAAGTCTCCGGTGAAATGGTAAATGGCTACAAGGTTATGCGCACTTTTGGCGGTGAGCAGTATGAGCAGCAACGTTTTGACGAAGCCAGTAAAAGAAATTATGCGCAGAATATGAAAATTGTAATGACCTCGGCTGCGAATACTCCAGTCATTCAAATGCTGGTCGCCTTTGCAATGGCTGCACTTATTTTTGTTGCAATGAACGTAACAAAAATGCGTGAGCCAGCAGAGTTTGTAACTTATATCAGCGCTGTTGCACTTGTCATTCAACCTATGCGTCGCTTGGGTGAAGTAACACCCATGATTTTAAAAGGTGTTGCCGCTGCAGATAGCGTTTTCCAATTATTGGATGAGCCGTCCGAACAAGATCAGGGTTCCTATGAAGTTGTGCGCGCCAAAGGCGAAGTCACTTTTGAGCACGTTCAATTTTCATATGCAGAGCAAGATGTAGCGGCGCTCAAAGATATTTCGCTAAAAGTTTTACCAGGGGAGGTAGTTGCACTAGTAGGGCGGTCAGGTAGCGGAAAATCCACTTTGGTAAATTTACTCCCGCGTTTTTATGACGTTGATAATGGCGTGATTGCTATAGATGGCGTTCCTATTAATGATTACAAGCTCACCAATCTTCGCGAGCAAATCGCATTTGTGAATCAGCAGGTTACTTTGTTTGAAGGCAGCGTGGCTGACAATATTGCTTATGGTCGTGCTGACAAGGTGTCTATCGATCAAATCAAACGTGCGGCCGATCTTGCCTACGCCACAGAATTTATCGAACAATTGCCGCAAGGGTTTGACACGCAAATTGGCGAGGGCGGCGCACGTCTTTCTGGTGGACAGCGCCAACGTTTGGCCATTGCGCGTGCAATCTTGAAGGATTCACCCATTTTAATTTTGGATGAAGCAACTTCCGCACTCGATAATGAGTCTGAGCGTTATATCCAGGCGGCAATGGAACAAGTGATGAAAGGTCGTACGACTTTTGTAATTGCGCATCGCCTCTCAACTATTGAGCATGCTGATCGTATAGTTGTCATGGAAAATGGCAGAATAGTGGAAGAAGGCTCCCACAAAGAATTGCTTGAACGCAATGGAGCCTACACAAAGTTGCATGCTGCCCAGTTTCATGGTGAGATGGGCTCTCCGGCTAGTTTATAACATAGGATATTGTTGATATGCGTTTAACCATGCCGCAGTTTGATTCGTCCCACGTACTCATTATTGGGGATGTGATGCTAGACCGCTACTGGCATGGCTCCAGTAATCGCGTTTCACCTGAAGCTCCTGTTCCTATAGTCAATGTTTCCCTTGAGGAAGAGCGCCCAGGTGGTGCTGGTAACGTTGCACTCAATATTGCCGCCCTTGGGGGCCGTGTTTCGTTAGTAGGAGTGGTGGGTGACGATCCCGCTGCCGCGCTTTTGAAAAGCCGTCTTGATGCGGCAGGAATCTTTTCCGATCTGCAAGTTTCCAAGTACAAGCCTACAATCACCAAATTACGTGTAATGAGCCGCCATCAGCAGCTTTTACGCATGGATTTTGAAGAAGTATTTGGCGTTGAAGATAGCGACAGTTTTGAAGATAAGATTGCTCCAGTATTACCTCACGCCGACATCCTTGTTTTGTCTGATTACGCCAAAGGCACGCTTCAGGATTGCCAGGCGTTAATCAAGCGCGCCAAAACAGCGGGCATTCCAGTATTAGTAGACCCCAAAGGCGGGGATTTTGAGCGCTATCAAGGCGCGAGCCTGTTAACCCCGAATATCGCTGAGTTAGAGGCGGTTGTCGGCCGATGCGAGAGCGAGCAGGACATAGTCAGAAAAGGTCTGCAGTTGATCGCAAAGCTCAATATCGATGCGCTTCTGGTGACACGCGGTGAAATGGGTATGACGCTTTTGCGCGCTCATCAAGCAGCTATACATTTGCCGGCGCGCGCACGTGAAGTTTATGACGTAACGGGTGCTGGTGATACGGTGATTGCGGTTTTGGCGGCGGTATTGGCGACAGGCCAAGCATTACCTGACGCAGTTGCCCTCGCAAACCTTGCTGCTGGAATCGTGGTTGGAAAACTCGGTGCTGCGACTGTCAGCGCCCCTGAGCTGCGCCGTGCAATTCATAGTGAGCACGGCTTTGAGCGCGGGATAGTATCGGAAGACCAATTGATACAAGCGATTGAAGCGTCCCGCGCTAACGGTGAGCGCATAGTATTCACTAACGGGTGTTTCGACATTATCCACGCGGGACACGTTGGCTATCTGGATGAGGCACGCAAGCAAGGCGACCGTTTGATTGTTGCCTTGAATAGCGATGCTTCAGTGCGTCGTTTGAAAGGGCAGGGGCGACCCATTAATCCTGTGGATAGACGCATGGCGGTATTGGCTGGTTTGGAATCAGTTGATTGGGTTGTCAGTTTTGATGACGACACTCCCGAGCGCTTATTGCGGCGTATTAAGCCGGATGTGTTGGTAAAAGGCGGTGACTACCGTGCTGATCAAATTGTGGGGGGGACGATTGTCAAAGCTAATGGGGGCAATGTGAAAGTGCTTCGATTTTTTGAAAATTGTTCAACTACGTCCATCGTAAATCGAATTCGCCAACAGTAATTATTCCGCGTAATTAAAAAGGCCTTGTGCGTGATAGCAGCAAGGCCTTTTTTATATCTAGAGTTTTCGTAGTTTATTTCGGTGGGAATTGCTGCACCAAATTAATCAGGACTTTATTTAACTCTGTCTGATTTTTGAGCGAAAAATAATTCAAAGGTACATCTTCTGCACTGCCACGCCACACAACTTGGTTGGTATTTTGTGCGGTGATATCCAAAATAATTAACCCCGCCATTTGACTACCTTTGTTTAGCAGGTTATTAGTTCCAATACCTACTCCACCGTGTCGGCCTATAGGCAAACCAATTGAAATCCCAACACCTGTTGATGAAGGTGTTACAGCGTGTTTGATAATGTTTAGGTCGAGTACCAAATCCGGCATTTCAGTAACAAGTTTAAAACCTTGCAATGCGAGCTGTTGTTCAATTTCATGTTGAATTGCTATTTGGTTGCTCGTATTGATATCGGATGAAAAGTTATGCCAGCTAAAAGTTTTATAGGCATTGAAATCAGTTCCGGGCTTGAAATCCTGCGTTATTTTGCTGGACGTTGCGCAGCCGCTAAGTGCGCAGACAAACAGAATAAAAATTGAAATTGTGTATTTATGTGCAAAAGCCTTGAGCATAGCGTTCTCCAGGTTAAGCCGGTCGCGGGC
Source organism: Cellvibrio zantedeschiae (assembly GCF_014652535.1). NCBI lineage: Bacteria > Pseudomonadati > Pseudomonadota > Gammaproteobacteria > Cellvibrionales > Cellvibrionaceae > Cellvibrio > Cellvibrio zantedeschiae. Next base: position 358,062 of record NZ_BMYZ01000002.1, read on the forward strand.
GCGTATTAATTTGGTCATCATAATCCTATTAAATACGATTGCAATAAACGATTGTGAGGCAAGCATCAACAGCGGCGGTAATAGCACACAATAATTGCCGTTTAACGTATATCTCGTTAGTATGGGGCTGCTATTAAAATTTATTGGTGTATTTATGGAAAATATTTTGCAAGCTATTTTGCTCGGTATTATTGAAGGTGTTACCGAGTTCTTACCTATCTCCAGTACGGGGCACCTTATTGTAGCAAGCGATTTAATTGGTTTTCATAATGATGGGCGTGTGTTTGAAATTGCAATTCAATTGGGCGCAATTTTAGCGGTAGTAGTTGAATACAGACGTAAATTTTTTGGCGTCGCTCAGGGAATGTTTAGCGATGCTAAATCTCAAAACTTTATCCTTAATTTATTGATTGCATTTTTACCCGCAGCCATTATGGGGGTGTTATTTATTTCCCTTATCAAGACCTATTTATTTAATCCTTTGAGCGTTGCAACCATGCTGATCCTCGGGGGAATCATTATTCTTTGGGCTGAGCGACGTCAACATCAAGTTCGGGTTACGAATGTAGATGACATGACCTGGAAGGATGCGCTTAAGGTGGGTTTGTTTCAGGTTGTCTCTATGATTCCCGGTACGTCGCGTTCAGGTGCAACCATTATTGGTGGTTTATTTATAGGATTGGATCGCAAAGTCGCAGCGGAGTTTTCGTTTTTTCTCGCGGTTCCCACCATGTTTGCAGCAACATTTTACGATATCTATAAACACCGTGATTTGCTACATGCGGGTGACTTTCCGGTATTTGCAGCCGGTTTTGTTACAGCATTTTTTGCGGCTTGGTTGGCAGTGAGAACTTTGGTGCGCTTTGTTGCCAATCATACCTATGAGATTTTTGCCTGGTATCGCATTGCTTTCGGTTTGGTGATTTTATTGACGGCCTACACTGGGCTAGTTACCTGGAACAATTAAGTATCTGTGAAAAAATATCAGCATTGGTGATTTAATTAATAAATTTCACAATGCTGGTATCTTTCTCGCGAGTTTTCCCTGCATGTTGCAGTGCAGCTAAATAATCCTGCCAAAGTTTTTCCTGCGTTGAACCCAACTCATGCAGATATGACCAGGTATAAATACCTGAATCATGCCCGTCATCAAAAAATAATTTGATTGCATAGTTGCCTGCACGCTCAATCTTGCTGATGCCTACATCCTTTTTGCCAAATTGCAAAACCGCTTGATTTGGGCCATGCCCCATAACTTCAGCGCTGGGTGAATGAACGCGCAAAAATTCCGCGCTCAGCAAAAATTGCTCTGCTCCAAAATGCAGTTCCAATTGTTGTGACTGCTTGTGAAGCTGGATTTTGGTAGGGGATTTTTGCATCTGAATTCTAGCCTATGAGATATGCGGGATTGACAATGGTTCAAACCCGCGATTTGAATTAAAGAATATAGCGGCTCAAATCTTCATTCTTCGCCAGCTCACCTAAATGTTGTTCCACATAAGCGGCATCAATTTCAATGTGAGTTTTATCAGTGCCAGCGTCAAACGAAATATCTTCCAGCAAGCGTTCTAAGATGGTGTGAAGACGACGTGCGCCAATGTTTTCGGTACGTTCGTTGACTTCGTAAGCAGTTTCGGCGATGCGCCTAATGCCATCTTTGGTAAAACTGATATCGAGATTTTCAGTTTTCAATAACGCTATTTGCTGTTCAGTTAAAGATGCTTTTGGTTCGGTGAGAATGCGTTCGAAATCATCTGGCGTTAGAGCTTGTAACTCAACGCGAATTGGCAAACGGCCTTGTAATTCGGGAATTAAATCTGAAGGTTTGCTTAAGTGAAATGCTCCAGAAGTGATAAACAAAATATGATCTGTTTTAATCATGCCGTGTTTGGTGGAAACGGTGCAACCTTCAATCAAAGGCAATAGATCGCGCTGCACACCTTCACGCGAAACATCTGCACCGCTTACGTTTCCTCGGCGAGCAACCTTATCAATCTCATCAATAAACACAATGCCATTTTGTTCAACCGCTTCTACGGCTTGGTTTTTAATATCTTCTTCGCTGACAAGTTTTGCAGCTTCGTCATCCTGCAGTTGCTTGAAAGCTTTCTTCACCGTCATCTTTGCTTTTTTGGTTTTGTCGCGGCCTAAAGACGAAAACATATTTTGCAATTGATTGGTCATGTCTTCCATGCCCGGCGGTGCCATTATTTCTACACCGACGCTGGTAGCAGCAACATCAATTTCAATTTCTTTATCGTCCAATTCGCCTTCGCGCAATTTTTTACGGAAGATTTGGCGCGTGGCAGATTCGTGTTTGGATTCTTCACCCGATAAATCGCGCGCGGGTGGCAAGAGCGCATCGAGTATGCGTTCTTCTGCCGCTTCTGCCGCGCGAAACTCAACGCTCTTTACTGCTTGCTCGCGGCGCATTTTTATAGCGACATCCACCAAATCGCGAATAATGGATTCCACATCGCGACCTACGTAACCCACCTCGGTAAATTTGGTCGCTTCAACTTTAATAAATGGAGCATTGGCTAATTTTGCCAAGCGACGCGCAATTTCAGTTTTACCAACACCGGTCGGGCCAATCATCAAAATATTTTTAGGGGTAATTTCGTTGCGCATATCAGCCGCAACCTGCATCCGCCGCCAACGGTTACGCAAGGCAATCGCCACAGCCCGCTTGGCATTTTGTTGGCCGACAATATGTTTATCTAATTCATGCACGATTTCGCGCGGAGTCATGGAAGACATAAAAAACTCTTGAAATAAAAATTTAAGTTGTGGCACCGAAAGGTTCCCTTGTGGCTTCGCCGAGCATTGGAAGAAATTTGGTGTAAAACAAACAGGATGTTTGTTTTAGTGACTACGCGACAAGGATGTCGCGTCGGAACGACAGCAAATTTCTGAAACGCGCAGGAGAAACGAAGCCGCAGGGTGCACTTTCTTTTGCTTACTTTTCTTTATGCAAGTAAAGAAAAGTGAGGCCCGCGGCAGGCGAATCTGAATTAATAGTCCAACACCTCAATCGTGTGATTATTATTCGTAAACACACAAATATCCCCCGCAATTTTCAAACCTTTCTCAACAATAGAACGCGCATCCAGTTCAGTATTTTCCATCAACGCCCTTGCCGCAGCCTGGGCGTAATTTCCGCCGGAACCAATTGCAATTAAATCATCTTCTGGCTGGATAACATCGCCATTACCGGTAATGATGAGTGACGCTTCTTTATCGGCAACTGCCAGCAACGCTTCCAGTCGTCGTAGGCTGCGATCCGTTCGCCAGTCTTTTGCGAGTTCAACGGCTGCTCGCGTGAGTTGGCCGTTATGGGCTTCTAACTTGGCTTCAAAGCGTTCAAAAAGAGTAAAGGCATCAGCAGTACCGCCAGCGAAACCTGCAATCACCTGATTTTTGTAAAGGCGGCGCACTTTACGTGCATTGCCTTTCATCACTGTATTACCGAGGGAAACCTGTCCGTCACCACCGATAACCACTTGGTTGTCGCGGCGAACGCAAAGAATAGTAGTCACAAAAAATCCTTACAAAATGGGCTGACCTGAGTAACAGGAGGTGGGGGCGGGGACGGGGATTTCAAGCGGGGATTTACACGACGGGCAAGTTGCTCAACAAGTGAGTGTACTTGTTGAGCGTCCAGTTTATTTTTTTCCGCCTTTCGCCCGTTTCAACACAAGCGCAGTGTATTGATTTGCGACCAGGGACGAACGCGCTGTGGCGAGTTTTTCTTGTGAATCAAACGGGCCTACAACCACGCGGTGCCACACTTCGCCTTTGTGGATTTCTACCGATTCAATATGCGCATCCAAATTCAGCAGAATTAACTGGGCACGCAATTTATCGGCCTCGGCTTGATTGGGGAAGGAGCCTACCTGCAGGATGTATTCGATATTACTTTCAGAGCGTGCGGATGATTTATCTGAATCGCCAATGGTTTCAGTGGCGGGTACGATTTGCTCGCTCTCTTGCAAAAGTTTGTAAAAATCAAAACGGGGTTTTGGTGTTTTGGATTCGCTGGCTGCGGGTTTTTGGTCTTCTACCGGCGTTTCTGGTTGCGCTTTGGGCGTATGGAAAGTGAACACTAATGCCATGGCAAAGGCGCCGCAAATAGCGCCAATAATAAACCACACCCAGGCAGGTGCCTGTTTGCCTTTAGGTGCAGATGCGCGGCGGCTGGGGCCGGCGTTACGTTTGGCGAAATCTTTGCTCATTATGATTGGCTGTCTACAAATAAATCGGCTAACAGAAAAGTTTGCGCGATTGTAAAGGGATTAAGCCAATGAGTCACTAAATCCAGCGGCAATTCCAAACGCTAAGCGCTAAAGCTCCTGCAGGGCTTGTTTGAGAGTGTTGGTGTAGGTGTCAAAATTATGGATATCGCCGTGCCCCGCACCTTCAATTTCTACCAGTCGCGCGCGCGGGTTTAGCTTAAGCAAACGCTTGCTGTGCTCGATGGAAATCAGTTTATCTTGCGTGCCGTGCAGCAACAAAATGGGTGTGTGTAATTGCGGCAAAAGCTCGTTGGTTTTTAGGGGATATCGCAACACGAACGGCGGCACCCAGGGATAATATTCGCGTCCCATTTGCGTCATGCTTTCATAGGGCGATACCAGCACAAGCAAATCTGCAGGAACTTGGGTCGCAAGTTTTGCAGCTAAACCAGTGCCGAGTGAACGCCCATAAAATACAACTTTTTTATCCTTATAGTTTGCGGCTACGAACTGCCACATATGCATCACATCGTCATTCAATTGCGCTTCATTTTTGATATGACCGGTGCTTTTACCAAAGCCACGATAATCTGGCATAAGTACATCAAAACCGGTGGTTAACCAAAAATCTGCATGGGTAAACCAGGTTTCCAAACTGCCAGCATTGCCATGTAGAAATAGCACTATACCTTTACTTTTTTCAGGTGGTTGACGCAAATAAAGCGCGTGTAATTTTGCACGGGGAACATCGATATAAACTTCCGATGTATAAGCGAGATTAAATTTGAAGTTCGCGGCAATCGGTTCCGGATGAAAAAGTAATTTTTCCTGTTGGAACCAGATTAGAGTGATAGCCACACTCCAGAGCGCGATCACAAGAATAAGCAATTTGACCATGCGGCGACGCAATCTCTGTAAAAAGCTGGGCGGTGGTTGATAAGCCGGAAACGTGGTTTCGGTAATGGGCTGATGCATAGCAAGTCTGCGTTGGTCTAAGTCTGCGTTGGTTTAAGTTTGGTAATGGTTGATTCTTATACGTCAGCTGCACTTATCTAGACTACGCACTAGCGGTATGACTTTCCACGGTCTGTTTAACACTTTACTTGCGACTTGCCGCAGCGAATTACCTCGCTGCGGCAATTGCTTCAAGGATTGGCTACGGTAAGGCGTAGGCCATAATGGCGCCGCCAGGTTTTGCTTTGGGATTTTTGCCTCCGCTCGCCCCAACCACCACAAATTGTTTGCCTTTAATGCTGTAAGTCGCAGGCGTTGCAATGCCTGCTGCGGGCAGCGTTGTTTGCCATAAAAGCTTACCTGTAGCTTTGTCGAAGGCGCGGAATTGGTTGTCGTAAACCGTTGCTGCAATAAACAACAGCCCGCCCGCTGTTATGACAGTACCACCGTAATTTTCACTGCCGGTGTTCTTCAGGCCTTGCGCGGCAAGTTCCGGGTATTCGCCCAAGGGTTGTTTCCACACATATTTTCCGGTGTTTACGTCAAGCGCGCTCAGGGTTCCCCAAGGTGGGCTGATGGCCGGGTAGCCATCGGGATCAAGGAATCTTTTGTAACCATCAAATGCGTAAGGATCATTTTTGGTGGATGGATAAGCTGGCACTGGCTCTTTGCTGGCCTTCAGGGTTTGGCTGGCATCGCCCATTAAAAAGGCGGTGAGGTTGGCCAGCTGCTTATCGCTCAATTGGTTTTTAAAGCCTGGCATACGGCCTGACCCATTGGCTATTTGCTTGCTAATTTGCGCAGTGGATAGGCGTTGGGCCACGGCTTCCAAATTCGGGAATTCCGGCGGGCTGCCTTTGCGATCTAAACCGTGGCAGGAGGAACACAGGTTTTGATACATGGCCTCGCCACTGTCCCCTCCAAGCTTGGGTTGCTGCTTTCTGAGTTTGATCATCCAAGCCATTTCATTGGCGTTGATATATAGCAATCCTGTTTGCGGATCAAAAGCACTGCCGCCCCACTCCGCGCCACCATCCATTCCTGGCAACAAGACTGTTCCGCCTTCAGAGGGTGGATCAAATGGTCCGCGTGAACTCAACTTGGAAAAAGTTGCGGCAACTGCCGCATGTGCCTCCGGTGTGCGTGTGGTTAGCATATCGGCGGTAAGTTTTTGGCGAGCGAAAGGCTCAGGTGCCAACGGCATAATCTGTGTGGGTGAGGTGATTTCGCCGGGAATATCGGAAGCCGGAACATTGATTTCCTGCAACGGATAAAGTGATTCGCCAGTGAGGCGATTGAGGATAAACACCAGTCCCGCTTTGGTGGCTTGCGCCACTGCGGGGATGCTTTTGCCATCGCGTGTTACGGTGATCAAGGTCGGTGGGGTTGGTGGGTCGCGATCCCAAACATCGTGTTTAACCAGTTGGAAATGCCATGCGCGCTTACCGGTAGCAGCATTTAACGCAACTACCGATGTACCAAAAAGATTGTCGCCAGTGCGGTCGCCGCCGTAAAAGTCTTTATCGCCCATGCCCGCAGAGGCGAGCGGAACAAACACCAATCCGTTTTCGGGATCAAGTGTTAAGCCGGACCAGGCGTTGGCACCCATGGCAGTTTTCCAAGCGTCTTTTGGCCAGGTTTCGTAACCAAATTCACCGGGCCAGGGAATGGTGTGGAAAATCCATTGCATCTTGCCTGTGCGCACATCGTAGGCGCGAATGTGTCCTGGCGTGTTGCCGGTGCTGCCCATAATAATCAGGTCTTTATAAACAACCCCGGGCGACACTTCTGCGACAAAAACGCTATCGACATCGCGCCCCAAACCTTCACGTAAATCAATTTTTCCGTCTTGCCCAAAGCTTTTAATCAGCTCGCCAGTTTGCGCATTTACGGCTAAGAGATGTTTTTTAAAGCTGAATAAAATCCGCTGCTCTTTGCCATCGCTCCCTTCTTTTGTACCGCTCCAGTAAGACACACCGCGCAAGCGCTGCTTGGTATTAATGGCTTCACCAAACGCCGGGTCGAATACCCATTGCTGCTTTCCGGTAGCGGCATCAAGGCAAAACAGCCGACCTTTGGGTGAAACAAAAAATAACTTGCCGTCCACAATCAAAGGGTTTCCTTCCATATCAGACTGGCTTTGGCCTTCACCAAAGGCATCGCCAGAATCAAAGCTCCAGGCGAGCTTAAGTTTGCTCACGTTTTGTGTGTTGATTTGGTTGAGTGTTGAGTAGTGAGTACCGTGCGGGTTGCCATGATAAAACGGCCAATCAGCACCGGATTGAAACGCATTGGTATCGGGTGGAGTTTGTAAATGTTGGCAGGCAACCAGCGCACTGAGCGCAAGTCCACCTGTTGTCATGGCCAGGATTTTTACTGAGTGCTTTTTTAACATTTGCATGGGCGTAACACCTCTCAGGTCGCAATGACTTTATTGTTGGTTCGCGATGTGTCGCAAGCATAGTGGAGGTGTTAACCGGGAACAATTGACCCGAGCGAAGCCTAAAAGCGCACCAACAAATATTTACCGGGGGGATGAAAAGTAAAACCCTGTGTTTGTAGGGCTTTTGCCATTAACGCTGCTGCGAAAGGGCAAAAAATTTGGAAGGGTAAACTTTTGCAAAACCGCGTATTGATTGCTCTGGACGCTACCAGGGTGTTCTTTTTGCGAAGAGGGCAGGGCTGGCCTGCCCGAGAATCTGGTTACTTGAGCAACCTAAACGCATGCGACCATTGGTTATTGATAAAGCCCGGAATACACCAAAGTTGGCAAAGGGGTTCCAGTGCACGTGAGGCTTCAATCGCGCCCATGTCTGCAACTTCCCAGCCGAACTGGTTGAGGATTTCACCTACATCGGCTTTTGCAGCTGTGTCATTACCCGCAACAAACATAGTGGGTTTGCCGTCTGCAAATTGCGGGTCCACCATCAAACCGCTGCCCACACTGTTAAAGGCTTTAACAATACGTGCTTGCGGAAACCTGGCTTGTAAGCGCTCGCCAAGAGAATCATTAGGGCCGGTAAAAAATTGCAATACGCCCTTAACCGGCGGAGCATCTGAAATCGGATTGGTTGTATCTATGACGACTTTTCCAGAAAGCTGATGTTGAACACCGGCAAGCACAGTCTCTGCCACATCGCCCTTTACGGACAGAACCAATAGATCACCAAAATCTGCCGCATCGTTTGCACTTAACGCTTTTGCAGTTGGATGCGCTGCAATAAATTCGCTCAGCTTACCGGTATCGCGTGTACCAAAAGCCACTTGATGGCCATGCTTGATAAAACCTTTTGCCAGGCTTTTAGCAACATCACCTGAACCTAAAATACCAACTTTCATAGCGTGCTCCTTGTTATGTGTGGGAAGTGCTCGATCATACGCGCTTTAATGGGTAATCCCTATGACGAAAGTGATTGGGTTTAAGCAGTGAGTAAGAAAACTATCCCATCTCCGACGGATCAACATCAACAGCCCAACGTACGCGTTTGCTTAAGGCATTTGCGTCCAGCTTTTCTACCAGCTGCGTTAACAAAAGATGCAAAGGTTTACGTTGCGCGCTGTTGAATTGAAGTTGAAAGCGGAAGCGGTCGCCGCGCCTTTCTATCATTGCTGGTAATGGACCAAGGTAGTTCAATTGCGGGCTTGAAGGAAAAATGGATTCGGCTTCATGGCGAGCGAGTTTCAAAAATTCCAATGCAATTTCGGGGCGCTTGGTTTCCGCGCGCAAGAGCGCGAGATAACGAAACGGCGGTAACTGGGTTATCTGCCGCTCCTGCAAAATTAAATCGGCGAAGGCTTGGTAACCTTTGAAAAATAAAGTCTGTACCAAGGGGTGATCAGTATGGTGACTTTGCAAAATCACTCGCCCGGATTTTTCGGCGCGACCAGCGCGTCCGGCAACTTGTAACAGGAGTTGCCCCATACGTTCCGGGCCGCGAAAATCGGTGCTGAATAAACCTGCATCGGCATCGATAATCACCACCAAGGTTACGTCGGCAAAGTGGTGGCCTTTAGCGAGCATTTGGGTGCCGATCAAAATGCACGGCTCGCCCTGGTGCACTTCATTGAGAATTTTGTCCATAGCGTTTTTATTGCGCGTGGAATCGCGGTCTACGCGAATGATCGGTGTATTCGGAAACCAATCACGCAAGGCAATTTCGCTGCGCTCTGTTCCCTGCCCCAAGGGCTGCAAACGGCTGCTTTTACAGCTTGGGCATTTATGCGGAACGGGGCGTTGGTGCCCGCAGTGGTGGCAATGCAAATGGCGCGGGGTCTGGTGCACGGTCATGCGTACATCGCAATGGGGGCAATTGGCAAGCCATCCACAATCGTGGCATTCCAGTGTGGGCGCATAACCGCGACGATTAAGAAAAACCAGAACCTGATTGCCAGCGGCTATTTCATTGCCAATCGCAATTTTAGTATCCAGCGCAAAGCCTTCGGTAAGGGTTTGGCCGCGAATATCCAACAATTGAATTTCCGCCGGTTTCGCATTGCCGGCACGGGCGTGCAAGTGCAGGTGTTGATAGCGACCTTGCTGGGCGTTATTGAGTGTTTCCAGCGAAGCCGTTGCCGAGCCGAGTATTAAAGGAATCTGCAGACGATTAGCGCGCACCACTGCTAAATCGCGGGCGGAATAACGAAACCCATCTTGCTGCTTAAAAGAACCGTCGTGTTCTTCATCAATAATAATGATGCCCAGCGCGGGCATGGGGGTGAAAATTGCCGAGCGCGTGCCTATAAGAATCCGCGCTTTGCCGGAGCGCGCGTGCAGCCATGCATCCAACCGCTCGCGATCATTTAAACCCGAATGCAAAGCCGCAACTTCCACGGCAAAGCGTTTTTGGAAGCGGGCAATGGTCTGGGGGGTTAAACCAATCTCCGGCACCAAAACCAGGGCTTGTTGGCCGTGTTCCAAAACCTTTGCAATGGCCTGAAGATAAACTTCGGTTTTACCGCTGCCTGTTGCACCGTCCAACAGGCTGACCTGGAATTGGCCAAAGCTGATTTGGTCGAACGCAATTTGCTGCTCGTCACTCAGGGTTAAAGGCGCCTGGCGAAAAATACTTGCAGGCGTTTTAGGCGTTGTTTCATCCGCAAAGGTTTTTTCGATAATACCTTTGTCCGTTAAGGTTTTAATGATGGTTGCAGGGATTTCCAGCGCGGCAATATCGCTTCGGCTGAGTTTGTTGTGCGCCTGTAAAGCTTCTAATAATAAGGCTTGTTTGGGGGATCGCTTAAGTGCGCCTGCGGGCAGGCCTTTGCCTTCAGTAGTGAGTTGCCAGCAGGTTTCACGGCGCTCTTCAGCAGCTTCGCCCTGACGCAAAAGTACGGGCAGGGCGGTACTCAATGCTTCACCTTCGGGGCATTGGTAGTAATCAGCGGCCCAGAGAATAAGCTCAAGCAGGGCGGAATCCAGTGCGGGAGTTTGGTCGATAATCGCCAATGCCGGGCGCAGCTTTTCGATATTCTGGTCTGTATGGGTTTTGGTTTGGATAAGTACGCCGGTCATCTCCTGATGCCCAAAAGGCACGCGCACCAAAACCCCTGCGCTCAATCTTTGCAATTCGCTCTCGCTCATATCCTCTGGAGGCAAATAGTCAAAGCGGCGTCGCAAAGGCGTCGGCAGGGCAATTTCTAGCAAGGTGAGTGAAGGCATAGCAGCGTGCGATTAGAATCCAGACAGGTTGCGCAGGATAGCCTATCTGCCGTTGGAGTGAATCTGCTTTTGTATTTAAGTTTGTTGCTGTTAAGGCGGGCCGATTAGCGCGCGCTTTTGGCGCTGGTGAATATTTGTGCAAAACCAGTCGGTGACAATGGATTTTTACTTGCTTTGGTGCTGAATTCTGGTAGCATCGCGGCCTCTTTAAAAGAGCCAATCCTTTAACCGATGTGCGGTGCTCGGCAAGCGTCCGGGTGGCGGCACAGATTACTTAGGCAAAAACATCATGAAACCAGAAATTCATCCAAATTACGTTGCTGTAAATGTTAGCTGCAGCTGCGGTAACAAATTCGTAACTGCTTCTACCTTGGGTAAGAGCGAGTTCCTTGTAGACGTGTGCAGCGAATGCCACCCTTTCTACACTGGCAAGCAAAAAATCGTTGATACCGGTGGTCGTATCGACAAGTTCACCAAGCGCTTCGGCAGCCGTATCGGCGCTAAGAAGTAAGCGAATGGTGATGAGTCTGGCAAATCTCCCAGGCCCAAAAACAAAAACGCCGAGTGTGCAAACCCTCGGCGTTTTGCTTTTTGGGTTTTATTGTTTCGTATCCAGCGCCTTGGCTGGAGCAGATTGTATGCCCGCCGGCACGGGCGAAACCGCAGTGGTTGAACGAGTTTACGATGGCGATACCATTAAGCTTAAAGACGGTCGCCATGTCCGTATATTGGGCGTGAATGCGCCCGAAGTTGATCATGGCAAAGAAAAAACCGGCCAAGCCTTGGGGGAGGAATCCCGTAAGGCCACAGAAGCTTTCCTAAAACCCAATAAAACAGTGAAGTTGTTTTACGACGAGCAGCGTGTCGATCGCTACGAGCGCACTCTCGCACACGTATACGACGCGCAAGGCAATAGTCTGGGGGCTACCCTGTTGCGCAATGGTTTGGGTTTTCATGTGGCGATTCCGCCAAACTTGAGCCTCAATGAGTGTTTGATTAGTCAGGAAGCTATAGCGCGCAAAAAGGGTTTGGGTGTGTGGAGTCATGCTGAGTGGCAGGCCAAACCCGCTTCATCTTTAACACTCGATAACACCGGCTTTCAACGTATTCGCGGACGTGTGGTGAGTGTGCGAAAAGCGCAATCTATTTGGCTTGAACTGGATGGTCCGCTAGTCATCAAAATTACCCCGACGGATTTGAAAAATTTTTCGGTGGCAGATTGGCCGTCGTGGAGAGGTAAGGAGGTTGAAGTCCGCGGCTGGGTAACCGAGCGCGGTGGCAATGAGGAATCCGGCAAAAAAACGAAATCGAATGCTAAGAAGTCCTACAAGTCCTTAATTGTTCAACCGCGTATTGCGGGTAATCTGGATTTGTTAGGGAAGTAAAGTTTGCCAGTCTCCATCTTTTATCGGAGACTGGCTGTAAAGAATTCTTAAAGCACACCCTCAGGCAAGGTTTCGTCTGCAGGTGCTTCGTCGGCAATACCCGCTGGTGTT